>JANXYV010000178.1 GCA_025355875.1 Prolixibacteraceae bacterium
ATCCCGTTGTTTTTTACTGCCGACGCACAAAGGTTAAAACTTATGCAAATCAGAAAGAAAAAAGCAAGTGAAATTTCCATAGCTGGTCATTTACAAGTGGTTATTTCAATTCGGTCGTTGGGTGAACATCCATATCGGTGTAATCCATATTTTCGCCTGCCATACCCCAAATGAAAATATAGTTACTTGTGCCGGCAGCCGAGTGAATGGACCAGTCGGGAGAAATGACGGCTTGCTCGTTTTGCATCCAAATGTGGCGGGTTTCCTGAGGTTCTCCCATGAAGTGGCAAACCGCCTGCCCATCCGGAATATTGAAATAGAAATAAACTTCCATGCGACGGCTGTGGGTGTGCGCGGGCATTGTATTCCAAACGCTTCCTGAGCGGAGTTCAGTCATTCCCATCTGTAACTGACAGGTTTCAATTACTTTACTGATCAGAATCTGATTAATCTGCCGTTCGTTGGAAGTTGCCGGAGAACCCATCTGGAGTACATTTGCATCCTGCAAAGTGATGCGGCGGCTTGGTAATTCTTTGTGGGCAGGGGTTGAATTCAGGTAAAAACGTGCAGACTCAGTTGGACTTGCTGATTTGAAAATAATCTGCTTTGCGCCTTTCCCGATATACAAGGCATCTTTAAAATTTAGCTGAAATTCGGTTCCGTCAACAACAACCGATCCTTTTGCGCCAACATTAATGATTCCGAGTTCGCGCCGGTCGCAAAAATGAAGCGATTTTAATGGAGCGATGGAAGTGAGTTCAAGAGGTTCATTCGCCGGAACTGCACCGCCTGAAATAAACCGGTCGTAATGCGAATAAACCAGATGAATATGATTGGTCTCCATCACTTTTTCGATCAGAAAATGCTCACGGAGCCGGGCGGTATCGTAGGTTTTTACGTCGGAAGGGTGTGAAGCAAAACGTTCTTCAAATAGTATTGACATAGGAAGTTTGTTTGAATTTTGATTTTACAAATATAATTGAAAAAAGGAGATGTGCAATCGATTGCATTTTTATTTCATTTCGCATGGTTGAGTTGGAATTTAGTAGCATATTTGTAAATATTTTTCAAGACGATGATTAAAAATTCGGAACCAACGATTCATGATATTGCCCGGGTGCTGAGTATTTCGGCTTCAACCGTATCGAGGGCCTTAAACGATAATTCCAGGATCAGCCTGAAAACCAGGGATAAAATCAAGGCACTTGCGCTCGAAATGGGATACCGACCGAATTCGTTGGCTTCCAATCTGAGAAACAAAAAATCGAAGACAATTGGGATCGTGGTTCCCTTGATAAACCGTTATTTTTTTTCGTCGGTGATCAGCGGAGTTGAAGATGTTGCCTTTAAATCGGGTTTTACCGTAGTAATCTCACAGTCAAGCGATTTGGCTCAAAAGGAAATCGAGATTGTTCATTCGATGTTTGCAAACCGGGTCGATGGCCTGATCATCTCGATAGCCATGGAACCCAATACCAGCGATCATTTAAAATTGCTCCGGAAAAAACACATTCCGCTGGTGTTTTTCGATCGGGTAGTTCCTGAAATTGAAACGGATAAAATTGTAGTGGACGATTTCGACGGAGCTTTCAGGATAACACAACACCTTATTGATCAGGGCTACCGACGAATCGCACATTTGGCCGGACCTCAAAATCTGACCAGTTATATCGACCGAAAAAACGGGTATCTGGAAGCCTTGAAAAAGAACGAAATAACTTTCGATCCTTCGTTGATCGTTTCTATCCGTTTGACCAGCGAAGAGGGAACTCAAGCCGTGAAACAACTGATGAATCTCCCTCAACCGCCGGATGCTTTTTTCTGCGGAAACGATACCACCGCGTTAAGCGCCATGATTTATCTGCGCGATCAGGGGCGGCGAATTCCGGAGGATTTTGGTATTGTTGGATTCAGCAATGAACCCTTTTCGAAGGTTGTTACCCCATCGATAACAACCATAGTTCAGCCCGGATTTGAGATAGGGCAAAAGGCTGCAGAATTGCTTATTGGCCGGATCGAAGAGCGGGAGCAGAGTTTCAAAACCATCATTCTTCCCATTGAATTGATTGTCAGGGAATCATCGAACAGAAGAAAAAACTGAACACTAAACTGTAGTTGCGATTTTCTCGCTGAGGTGATCTGTCTTAATTTTAGTTTTAGTTTTTTGATTTTGTTCAAGACCCATCGCTACGATTTCTGCCAGATCATGAACAGGCAGCCGATTACTTTTTGCGAAAGTCTTTTTGCATAACGGGCAGGCGGTCACCAGCATTTCGGGTTCATATTCAAGGTATTCATCGAGGGCTTTGTCACGAATCTAATTTCGTTCATTCATCTGGATTTTTATATTGGCCAAACTTCTCCCGCAACAATAAGCCGATTCTTTTTCGAGTTTCATCGGAATCAGATCTACGTATTCGTCGAGTAAAAGACGAGGCTGATGGTAAATTCCGCTTCCGTGACCCAATTCGCAAGGATCGTGATAAACCGCTTTTAACGGCATTTTGAGCGCTGGCAAACGTTCGTTGGCCATCAATTCGAGCAGGTATTCCGAATGATGCCGTACAGTTATTCCAGCCATCGCATAATCTTCGTTGAAAACCTTGTAGCAGATGGGCCAGGAGACCACCAGATTTTTTGCTCCGGAAGCCAAAATCCGTTCACGATTGTGCTGAACCAGCTTTTGGGCCGCAACTTATTGTCTAACCTGCATTAACGGGCGACCGCAACAGTCGGTTTTTTCCTCATCCATAAACCAGTAGTTGACTTTAGCCTCAGAAAAAATTTCTTTCATCGATTTGATGATTGCGGGGGTCAGATGGGTCATGCACCCAGCAAAATAGATAACTTCGGTCTGAGGACTGACGGCTACTTTGCCATTTTTCAGGTAATCGTACGAAGAGTTGTATTCTTTGGTCGATTTGATGCGCTGAGAAAAGCGTAAGTTGTTTAATTCCAGACCAACCGGGCAGTCAGGC
>JANXYV010000180.1 GCA_025355875.1 Prolixibacteraceae bacterium
TAGTGGTTTTGTGAATAAACTGCTTTTTGATTTGTAACTAACTCAAATATAGCATTTTAAATTCAATTTTACCACTACTTATTAAATTCTAATTCCCGCTTATATCAACTCTCAGATACGTGGGAAACTTTAGTAAAATAATAAATGTTGTTGCGACATTTATTTCAAATTTTTTAATAAAATTAGTATATTCACACCATCGATAAAAATATTACTTTTAAATCGATCTAACTAACAGAATTAATCCTATTCCCAGATGAGGGTTAATGAGATCAAACCTATAGCAGATAAACTCATTTTGGAGCATTTGAAGAGCTCCAATCAGGGTGTGTTCGAAATGGTATTTAAATATTACTATTCGGGTTTGGTGGTGTATGCCGATTTGATTCTCAAAAATATCCCGCTTTCAGAAGATATTGTACAAACTGTTTTTATGAAATTGTGGGAAAACAGACAATCACTCGAAATCAGGTCTTTCCGGTCTTATCTTATTCAATGTGTAAAAAATAGCTGTATCGACCATCTTCGCAATCAGCAGGTTAAGAGCAAATATAAAGTCCATAATGAAGATTTTCAACAGGTTGAGTTGCCTGAAGATCTTTGGACAAAAAATGAGTTGGAAGAACTGATTCATCAGGTTATTGATAAACTTTCGCCCAGATGCCGCGAAATCTTTATCCTAAGCCGGGTAGATAACCTGAAAATCGCTGAAATCGCTGAAAAACTCCAACTTTCCGGACGAACTGTCGAAACCCAGATCAGCAAAGCCTTAAAGATTTTCCGGGTTGAACTGGCCGAGTACCTTATCTTTTAGTTTTTTCATTTTCCGAATACGTGTTCAGGGTCTTTCCTACGTCTATTCCTTATATTTTTGAACAGTTTTGAATGGACAGTTTGGACATTGATCAGCTTATTGTAAATGATTTTTCCGGTGAAATTACTTCTTCGGAACGGCAGTTGCTGGATGAATGGTTCAGCGAGAGCGTTGAAAATAAGCGCTATTACAATGAACAGAAAAAGCTGGTTGAAATCTTTTCCCTCCATCAGAAGATGCAAAAAATTGACGAGCACAAAGCTTATCAGTCAGTATCTGCAAAACTGTATACCCGGAAAAAAATCAGTTGGATTACCTGGGTTGAGCGGGTTGCTGCTTTCTTATTGATCCCAGTGTTGATTTTTTCAGTAGTTAATCATATTTCACAAACCAAGCACGAACACCAGTTTTCAGCGGTTTATAATACGGCAGAAACTCCTTTGGGCATGCGCTCAAGCCTGACTTTACCCGACGGAACCAAAGTGTGGCTGAATGCAGGGAGCAAACTCAGTTATCCGGTGTTGTTCGATGATAAAGTAAGGGAAGTAAAGCTGAGCGGGGAAGCCTATTTCGAAGTTAAGAAAGATAAAAAATGGCCTTTCCTGGTCAATTCAGGAAATATGAATCTCGTCGTTTTGGGTACCACCTTTAATTGCAATGCCTATCCCGAAAATAATGAAATACAAACGGTACTCGTTGAGGGTCAGGTTTCTGTTATGAACCAAAGTGCAACGGTTTTAGAGGAACTTCAGCCCGGAGAATTAGCTGTTTTCGCGAAAAATAGCCAGCAGATTACCAAGTCGAAAACTGATCTTCAGAAATATATTGCCTGGAAAAGTGGCAAGCTTATGTTTAGAGACGACCGGATGAATTTAGTGGTCGAAAAGTTACAACGGTGGTATAATATTGACATAGAAATAAAAGATAAGGAAATTTCTGATTATATTTACACTGCTACTTTTATCGACGAAAGTCTGGATCAGGTGCTAAAAATGCTAGCACTCTCAGCGCCAATTAGTTATACTATATCGGAGCGCACTAAGCAAGATGACGAAACCTTTGTCAAACAAACAGTAAAACTATTTAAAAAGAAAAAAATCAGCACAAACAAGCCCTTGTCTCAATGAAAAAATGAAAAGAGAAGAAATGTTGCAACCATCTCTTCTCCATTAATTAATAAATATTGCCAATTTATTAACCGTAATCAAATCAAAAGTATGAAAAAAAATCTGTTCT
The DNA here is from genome assembly GCA_025355875.1 of Prolixibacteraceae bacterium. Lineage (GTDB taxonomy): Bacteria > Bacteroidota > Bacteroidia > Bacteroidales > Prolixibacteraceae > Aquipluma. The sequence continues at coordinate 2,051 of JANXYV010000180.1, forward strand.
TAAACAGAGTACGAGGCTACCTGGCCTTAGGCTCAAAGGTATTTATGGTTATGAGATTAACATTTTATCTCTGCCTGATCTCTGTCATCCAGGCTGTTGCCGGAAATTCCTACTCTCAAAACACTACCTTAAGTTTTAAATTGAATGATGCGAAGGTTAAGGACGTGTTAAATGTGATTGAGGAAAAAAGTGAATTCTATTTCCTCTACAACAGTAAGCTCGTCGATGTTGACCGAAAGGTGGATATCAATGTCGCCAATCAACAAATCGACAAAATCCTGAACAATTTGTTTGCAGGTTACAATGTGGGTTATACCGTGATGGATCGTCAGATTATCATTCAGCCTGTCAATGTTCCTGCGGAGGTCAATTCTGTGGCTGGCAAATCGGTTTCAGGAGTTGTAAAAGATGCTACGGGCAGTCCTCTTCCCGGCGTAACCGTTACGGTCAAAGGAACTACCCGCGGTACCCTCACCGGTATGAACGGTGATTATAAACTGGACCTTGGCGTAAACGACAAGATTCTGATTTACTCTTTTATTGGTATGAAATCTCAGGAAGTTGCAGTCGGAGACCAAAGTACCATTAATATTACCCTGGTCGAAGATGTTGTGGGTGTCGACGAAGTAATAGTGGTTGGATATGGTGTCCAGAAGAAAGTAACTTCAACAGGTTCGGTGGTATCCACAAAAGGAGAAGATCTGTTGAAATCGCCTTCGACCAACATATCGAACAACCTGATTGGCCGTTTGCCTGGTCTGACTTCAGTTAGCCGAAGCGGTGAACCAGGAAACGATGGCGCTGTTTTGCGTATTCGTGGTTCGAATACCTTGGGCGACAATAGTCCGCTCGTGGTTGTCGACGGAGTTGCAAACCGCGGGATGGAACGTATCAATCCAAGCGAAATTGAAAGTATTACCATTTTGAAAGATGCTTCTGCTGCCATTTATGGCTCGCAGGCTGCCAACGGGGTAATCCTGATTACCACCAAGCGTGGTACAATTGGAAAACCAAAAGTGACCATCAGCATGAATGCCGGAGTTTCTCAACCTACCCGCATTCCTAAAATGGCCGATGCTGCTCAGTATGCCACGATGATGAATGAAATCAATTATTACGCAAACCCTTCGGGAGGTCGTAACCAGAAATATACTGCGCAAGATATTCAGCAATTCGGCGATGGATCTGATCCATGGGGCCACCCAAATACCGACTGGTTTGGCGAAGTATTCAAAACCTGGACGGGCCAGAATCAACAAAATGTTTCCCTTTCGGGAGGAACCGAAAATATGAAATATTTCCTTTCAGTGGGCGCCCAGTATGTTGACGGGATTTACAAAAACAGTGCTACCAATTACAAGCAATACGATTTCCGTACCAACATCGACGGGAAAGTCAATAAATACATTGATGTGGCCTTCGACGTTGCAGGAAGGGAAGAGCTCCGGAACTACCCAACCGTTTCGGTCGACAATACCTTCCGTATGCTGATGCGTGGAAAGCCAAATATGCCGGGCTATTGGCCGAACGGCGATCCCGGACCAGATATTGAATACGGTTTTAACCCGGTAGTGACATCTACTTCGGCTACCGGATATGATTTGGGAAAAACCTATGTTCTGGAAACCAACTTACGGGCAAATATTAAAATTCCGTGGGTAGAAGGCTTAACAGTTACGATGAACGGCTCGTTTGATAAAAACATCCTGTTCCATAAAAAATGGGAGACCCCCTGGTATTTGTACACCTGGGATGGAAATCCTGATCATATAACCACCAAGGGAAAACGTGGGTTGGATGCTCCTCAGCTATCCGAAGATATGTCGGACGGACAGAAGCTGTCAGGGAACATTTATGCTGCCTACGATAAAACCATTGCCGATATTCATAATATTAAAGTGATGGCTGGTTTGGAACGCAGGAGTAGCAATACCGATTTATTCAACGCATTCCGTAAAAACTATGTTTCAAGCGCAGTGGATCAATTGTTTGCCGGTGCATCCGACCAATACATGTCGAACAGCGGTTCTGCCAATCAGAGCGCGTATATGAGTTACTTTGGTCGTGTAAATTACGACCTGAGCAAAAAGTACATGGCTGAGTTTGTTTGGAGGTATGACGGTTCGTATATGTTCCCGAAGGACAAACGTTTCGGTTTCTTCCCCGGAATTTCTCTCGGATGGCGTATGTCGGACGAAAACTTCTGGAAAGACAATATTGCCTTCATCAACGATTTCAAACTTCGCGGATCGTGGGGACAAACCGGTAACGACCGTATTGCTGAATATCAGTACCTGGCTACCTATGGTTTCCAAACAGGCAAATCGTATGTTTTTGGTGGTTCAGATTCCAAACTGCTGCTCGAAACAAAAATTCCTAACCCAGCTGTAACCTGGGAGGTTGCCAATCAGGCCAATATTGGATTTGATGCGCTTTTCATGGGAAGTAAATTCTCATTAAGCGCCGACTATTTCAACAATATCCGGTCGCAGATCCTTATCCAAAGGAATGCCTCCATTCCAAATTCAACCGGTTTAACTTTGCCTCCTGAAAATATCGGTAAAGTTCAAAACAGTGGTTTTGAAGGTGCTTTGGGTTATCACGGTGATGCAGGTGATTTTCATTATGACCTTGGAATCAATGGATCTTATTCAAACAATAAAATTGTATTTTGGGACGAAACTCCGGGAGTACCTGACTATCAGCAATCAACTGGCAGACCGATGGGTTCAGCCTTGTATTACCAGGCTATAGGAATTTATAAAGATCAGGCACAGATTGATGCAACTCCGCATTGGGCCGGAGCTCAACCCGGTGATGTTATTTTTAAGGATGTCAACGGCGACAAAGTCATCAATGGATTGGACCGCGTGATGAATGACAAAACCAATTTGCCAAAATTTATTGGTGGTTTGACGGCCACTCTACGGTATAAGGATTTCGATCTGAGTTTGCTTTTTCAGGGAGCTACCGGCGCTGTACAATATGTCAGGGCTGAATCTGGTGAAATCGGGAACTATTATAAACTCTATGCAGACAATCGCTGGACTCCTGAAAATACCAATTCGGCCTATCCAAGGGCATGGAACCGCGACCAGGAATACTGGGGAAGCCAGAACAATACATTCTGGCTGCAGAACATGAATTACCTCCGTCTGAAAAATTTCGAAGTTGGGTATAATTTACCTGCAGCAATAGATAAAAAATTGGGTATAGGAACCCTACGGGTTTATGTGAACGGGCAAAACCTGTTTACTTTCAGCAAAGAGAAGTTGATTGATCCTGAACAGACAACTGGACAGGCCTATCCACTTCAAAGAGTTGTTAACGGCGGTATAACATTAACATTCTAAACAGTTATAACAATGAAAAAGATACTTAATATATTGATGATTGGTTTAATCGTCGCAAATCTATTCTCCTGTACCAAAAAGGATGAATTCTTGAGCTTACAGCCCCTGGGAGAATATTCTGAAGATGCAGTATGGGGCGATCCGGCCCTTGTAGAGACTTTTGTGAACAGCATGTACCGGAATGCCCTGGGCTTCCCGTTCGCGATCGAACGTCTCTCGGATTATTCAGACGAATCTCATTTCACACCCGACTGGGATGTGACCAACTTTAACAAAAGTTTGATGACTTCAGATGGTTTACAGGGTTGGGGTACCGATTGGGGCAATGGAGACCCGACTGCAAATACTTTGCATTACAGGTGGGATCCGCTGTATGCCAATGCCCGTCGCGCCAACATTTTCTTCTCGAGAATTAGTAAGGTTCCCGGCGACAAAGCTGTGATTGATAACTTGAAAGGACAGGCTTATTTTATGCGTGCCTGGACTTACTTCTATCTGACCAACCTCTATGGCGGTGTTCCGATTATTACCAAAGTTTACGGATTGAACGACACTTATAATGTTCCCCGTAATACCTACGATGAATGTATGAAGTTCATCATTGGACAGGTCGATTCTGCGGCCATGTTTTTAACCACGTATCCAACCGACGGTCATGTTTCACATGGGGCAGCCCTGGCCCTCAAAGCCCGGGTATTGCTGTATGCTGCCAGCGATCTGCACAATTCGGCAAAAAACAGCGTGGTAACCAGTGGATTTTCGAAACCTGACTTGCTGGGTTATACCAGTGGTGATGCTGCTGCCCGATGGACTGCCGCCAAAAATGCCGCCAAAGCAGTCATTGACCTCGGTAAATACAGCTTGTACAAAGCCACTCCGGCAGCAGGCGATACAGTTGCCCAGAACTTCGTTGAATTGTTTACTTCGAAAGGAACGACCGAAGACATCCTGTTGGAAAACTGGACTCCAAAAACGGATGAAAGTTGGTCAGGATACAATCCTGCTTTGTATTGCGGACCGAATGGTTATCACAACTGGGGAAACAACTGTCCGTTGGGCGAACTGGTTGATGAATATGAAATGAAAGATGGAACTGCCTTTGACTGGAACAATGCGGCTCAAAAGACTAATCCATATGTAAAACGTGAAGCGCGTTTCTATGCAACCGTTCTGTATGAAGGCGTACAATGGAGAAAACGTCCGGCAGATGTGTTAACAATGGATCCATTGAGCAAGATTCAGGTTGGCCACGTTTACGATAAGGCAGGCAATATGATTAAACCTGGTTTGGATACCCGCGAAGGTCCGATTGAAAACTGGAATGGTGGAAAAACCGGATACTATGTTCGGAAATGGGTTGATCCTACAATCGATCCTCAGTATGTAAAACAGGACGTTCCGTTTAAACACATCCGTTATGGAGAAATCCTGATGAATTATGCAGAAGCCTGTATTGAGACGGGAGATAATGCGGAAGCAATCAAATACATCAATATGATTCGCACCCGTGCAGGGCAGCCTGCTCTATCGGCTTCATTGTCTGGTGATGCATTAAAACAGGCCTACCGTCACGAACGTCGTATCGAATTTGCATACGAAGACCAACGTTTCTGGGATGTTCGCCGCTGGCTTGTTGGTGAGCTTGCTTACCATCAAACTCATGGCGTCGATGTTCGCTATATAACCGATCAAGCTGCTGTTGACAGCTACCGGAAAGCAGATGGTACTACCTATGGAGCTCCTATTTTCACCAAACAGGAAGTTGGTGGCGATGCCAGGGCCTTTGATAAGAAAATATATTTCTTCCCGATTATGCGTACTGAAATGAACAAGAATGATCAATTGGTTCAGAATCCCGGATACTAATCAATCAATTCTATACTAAATGCTTAAACGGCTGCTCCTTCGGGGCAGCCGTTTTTTTCAGCAATAGACTTTCAATGCCATCATCCTGAACCCAGATTGCCACATCATTTTCGGAGATGGGACTTTTCTTTCCTGATTACCGAACAGATGGTTTTGGCTCAAAATTCATTTCATATCCAAACTATTTCAGGAAATTCCCTTACGATTTATATTATTCCGGATTTTTTTGATTACAAATTTTTTATTTGTATTATCGCAAAACCTAAATCTGGTTGAAGGGAAAATCGAAAATTCTCTGAAATATACTTCAACGGATCATCGGACAAAAAAAGTGAATGTTAAATCAACTTAGAAACAACTTATGGCGAATGTAGAAAAATTGAAAACTGTAAAGTTTTACAGTGGCGAGGCCACTCCTCTCGAAATGCACAAAGTGCGTGTAGTTCAAAAACTGAACCTTTTGCCCATCGAAGAACGAAAGGATTCGATTTTTGGCGCCGGGTTCAATACCTTCCTTCTTCAGAACAGGGACGTTTTTCTGGATATGTTGACTGACTCTGGAACCAATGCCATGAGCGACAACCAGATTGCCGCCATGAGTTTGGCCGATGATTCGTATGCCGGATCAGCCAGTTACACCAAGCTCGAAAAAGCGATTCTGGAAGTGTTCAATCAAAAATATTTTCTTCCGGTTCACCAGGGCCGTGCAGCAGAACACATCATCGCCAAAACCTTTTGCAAACCGGGAACTGTTGTTCCGATGAATTATCATTTTACCACCACCAAAGCCCACATCGAAATGATGGGAAGCGCCGTGGAGGAAATTTATACCGAAGAGGCACTGAAGATCAAAAGCGATTTCCCGTTTAAAGGGAATATGGACATTGCCAAACTGAACCAGGTGATCGAAAAATGGGGAGCCGAAAACGTGGCCTACATTCGTTTCGAGGCCGGAACCAACCTGATTGGTGGCCAGCCATTCTCGATGGCCAACCTGCGCGAAGTTTCGGCCATTGCCAAATCGCATAATATCATGGTGTTGATGGATACCAGTTTGATTAACGAAAACCTGTATTTCATCAAGATCCGTGAAGAAGGTTATCAGGACAAACCCCTGAAAGAAATTATGCACGAAATGTTGAGCTATACCGATTTCTCCTACTTTTCAGGACGAAAGGTGAGCTGTACGCGTGGAGGCGGTATTTGCACCAACAACCACGATATCTATATGAAAATGCGCGATTGGGTGCCACTTTACGAAGGATTTCTTACCTACGGCGGGATGAGCGTCCGCGAAATTGAAGCCATGGCTGTCGGATTGATCGAAACGCTTGACTTTAACGTGATCAGTCATTCGCCAACATTCATCAAATACCTGGTCGAAGCGCTTGACAAAAAAGGGGTTCCGGTAATTACACCTGCCGGAGGATTAGGCTGCCATTTGGACGCCAAAGCATTTTTGTCGCACGTTCCGCAGGGCCAGTATCCAGCCGGAGCTTTGGCTGCAGCTTTGTATATTTGTTCAGGGATTCGCGGCATGGAACGTGGTACAATCTCCAGTGTTCGCGATGCCAATGGCGACGACGTGCTGGCTGATGTAGAATTACTCCGTTTGGCTTTTCCTCGCCGGGTTTTTACCTTATCACAGGTCAAATACGCCGAAGACCGTATCCAATGGCTGTTCGACAACCGCAACCTGGTTGGCGGATTGGAATGGACTGAAGAACCGCCAGTACTGCGTTTCTTTGTGGGCAAACTGAAACCAATCGGCGACTGGGTGGATAAACTCGTAGCCAAATTCCGTCAGGATTTTGGAGATAGTTTGTAATTATTTGGTAACTAAGTCATTAGACGACTTTCTCTAAATATTTTCGCCCTGCAAGTTGGTGCTTGCAGGGCGATTTTTTTAATACCCTATATTCTTTTACGCAGGGTCCGGCTGCTTCTCTTAAAATGAATGACACCTATTATCTCAACCTCAAATGTTTTAGGTCGTACCCAGTAATAAATTCCGTATGGAAACTTTCTGACAACCATCCTTCTGACTCCCTTAAACTGCTCTTTAAAAGTGAAAGGGTTTCTGGAAATGATAAAAACCGATTGATTGATTATCTTGAAAAACGAGTTTCCAAGACCTTCCTGCTTCATTTCATATCAAACAAATGCCTGATCAATATCGGCTTCTGCCTCTGAAAGTATGGAAACAGAATACTTCATTGGACTATTCTTTCAAATCTTTCAAATATCTTTTCTGAACTTCTTCCCAAGAGGTAAATGAAGAGTTTCCGGCATTTATTTTATTCAGTCTTTCTTCCAGGATCAGTTTGTGCTCAGGAGGGAAGGTGAGATTGGCCTGATCCTTTGCAATGTCATCCCACAGTGATTGAACTACTTTAATTTTTGCCTTCATTGGTAATCTATGTAGTTCCGACATTTGAATCTTATCCATATCCTTCAGTTTTTATAACGAGTAATTTGATGCAATGTACAAAATTATTGGTTTAAGATACTTAAATTTTGCATTCTGATTAGACGAAAGCCGCTATACTGTAGCCAAAAAGTGGCAGGTTTTATTTCCTCTTCGGACTGATTCCAGGATTTTTACATCAATTAGCCTTCCCAGGGCAGTTTCGAAAATAGTTTGATGGGTGGCCCGGGTGCATTCGCAATGCAGGTCATTGGGTTTGGCCGGGCGATATTTTGCTGCCGGACAATAGCAACCCTGCGAAACTTCTCCATACCGGATATGAACCTGATTTCCTTCTTTCCAGACTTCAAAGTTGTTTTTGTAGGCTTCGATCAATTTGTCCAGATCTCCTTTACCTTTTTCGGCAATATCGCTTTTGAATTTATGCCGATTAAAACAGCCTCGTCCGCAACCGGCCAGTAATTTTACTCTCGTTGGCTCGTCGAGTTCGGTTTCGATGGTCGAAATCAGGTCGGATAACCAGTTTTGAATAAACTCCTTTTCCTGAAGGAGATTTTTGTACTTTTCATCGTCTTCCGGAAATGATTCTGAAGCGATCAGACTATTTGCCGGCAATAAAAAACATCCGGCACAAGCTGTGGCAGTTAGCGAATTCCGGAAAAAATCTTTTCTGTTCATGGTTATGATTGATGGTTTGTATTGAATAGACATATTCCGGAAGAAATACCCTTAACCAAAAAGAATGAGGAAAAAGGAAGGTGTGAACTGAGACTAAAAACTGATCACTTTCTTACAGCATCGGGCTCAGGATGCGCGCAAACGATTCCTTGATTTTATTGATGCGAGGCCTTTTCTTCCAGTTTTCCAGATGGATCATCTCACTTTGTTTCTGATCTTCAAGAAATTGGCCGGTCAAAACTGCAGCAATTTCTTCGTCATAAATCATGGCATTAACTTCAAAATTGGTTTCGAGGCTCCGAAAATCCAAATTGGCTGTTCCGACCGATGAAAAAATACCGTCGACCACAATCACCTTGCTGTGAATAAAACCGGCCTTATAGAAATAGATTTTGATCCCGGCTTCGAGCAATTCTTCGATGTATGAATTGGTTCCCCATTTTGCTGAAATGGCATCCGATAAGCCCGGAACGATGATACGTACATCAATTCCACTCAATGCTGAAGTTTTGAGTGCGGTGACAATGTCGGCTGGTGGCATCAGGTAGGGCGATGAAATATATACAAAGTCAGTTGCAGAGGCGATGGCCGAAAAATAGGCCTGACCGATGTTTTCCCAGTCAGAATCAGGTCCGCTTCCTACAATCTGCACCAACTTTCCATTTCCCGACTCGAATGGTTTGAAGTATCTTTCTCCTTTGAGAATTTCTTTTGAAACAAAATACCAGTCGGCCATAAAAATAATCTGAAGGGCAGTGGCAGCACCTCCGGTAACTTTCAGGTGAGTATCACGCCAGGGGCCGATTCCAGGAATTCCGTTCTGATACCGGTCGGCGAAATTAAGCCCTCCCACAAACGCGGTATGACCGTCAACCACAAGGATTTTTCGGTGATTCCTGTAATTTACCCGGGAAGTAAGGTTAGGAAACCTCACCCGCATAAAACAATCGACTTTCACTCCGGCATCCGACATGGTACGGAGCCATTTTCGTTTCAGCTCCCAACTGCCCACATCGTCATAAATAAACCGGACTTCAACACCCTCCTGCGATTTTCTGATCAACAGTTCACGAAGATAGTTTCCGATTTTATCATCTTCAACAATGTAGTATTCAAGGTGGATGTGATGTCTGGCCTGTTCGATGGACTGGAATATCTCCGGAAACGTTTCAGCTCCGTTGCGCAGAATCGTTATCTCATTATCGTTGGTCAGAATGGCATTCGAATTTGAAAGCATAAGGTTCATCAACCGTTTCTTGGAGTACAGAAGGTCGCTGATCTGAAACTGGTTTTTGGGCAGATTATCCAGTTGTTCAAGTGTCAGGTTTCGGAGTTTTTCAAGGTCTTTCAGCCCTTTGCGCGAATACATTTTGGTTTTACGGTATTCCTGTCCGAAAAATAGGTAAATTACAATTCCGGCAAAAGGAAGCAACACCAAAACCAGTATCCAGCTGATGGTTTTCACCGGGTTGCGGTTTTCCAAAATGATCAGTATGGCAATAAAGAGAACCGTTAAAATATAAAGGATGGTAACCAGGCTAGGCAATGATTTCCAAATATCGAACAAAATTCCCATGTGTTTAATCTGATTGATTTGATGCGATTAAATTTCATTAAAATTAGTGGCATAAGCAAGAAGAAAATGCTTGAACATGATTTTTAAGAATTTTCCATATTCGTAAAAACTCCATTGTGGGAGTTCAATCGGCATTTTGGTTAGCGATTCTGAGGTTAGTGTTATTGTTTGGCATATTTCAACCGGAATTGAATGAAATTTAGTAACTTAGTATGCCAGATTGATCATTTAATGTTGAGAATGGCGCTGAACTCAAAACCCTGATGGCTATGAAAAAAGTTATCTGCTTTATTATTCTGTTATCCTTTATTAGCAAGGCTTCTGCCCAGGATCTTACCATTTCCTTCCAACCCAAAGTAAGCGGGACAAAAATTGACAGTATCCGGGCTACCAACCTGAGAACAAACCAGTTTGTAAAACTTATTGGTGGTGAATCTTTTGTTCTGGTAAAAACTCCTACCGGAATTAATTCCCTTCAGTATAATCCTGAAGCGGGGTATATCTATCCGAATCCTACTGATGGTGATGCAACTTTCTGTTTTTCAACGAACAAAACTCAGGAGGTTGAAATCAGATTATACAATCTCTCCGGCAAATTATTAAACCAAAACAGACAGCACCTTGAACAGGGAACCCATCGTTTTAAGCTGAAATTCCCTGTTGCAGGAATCTATTATCTTTCAGTACTAAAAAGCGATGGATTGGTAAGTTTTAAAGCGATTTATACCGGTAGTAAGATTCAAAACTGTTCCATTCAGTATGCAGGAAGTGAAAAATCTAATTCACAAAAATCCGATGCCAATCAATTGAAAGGCGCGACAACCGCCAAAACTCTTGCCTATTCTGATGGCGATTTCATTCAATATTCGGTTTCCTCCGGATTGAATACCACCATCCTGACAGAAACCCCAACTGTTTCAAAAGCTTTCGAGGTTGAATTTGTAAGTTGCATTGATAAAGACAACAGAAGTTACAAAGTAGTGAAAATCGGCAGTCAATGGTGGATGGCCGAAAACCTGGCCTATTTGCCTGTAGTTAGTCCACCATCAGAAGGCTCAAAAACTTCTCCTTATTGTTACGTTTATGATTATAGTGGTACTAATGTAACTACAGCCAAATCAACAGCCAATTACGTTACTTATGGGGTGTTATACAACTGGCCAGCCGCGCTTGCGACATGTCCTCCCGGCTGGCATTTGCCTGGTGATAACGAATGGACTGCATTAACCACTTTTCTTGGAGGAAAAAATGTGGCTGGAGGAAAGATAAAAGAAAGTGGCTATACCCATTGGCTCAGATCCAATGCTGGCGCAACTAACGAAACAGGTTTTGCGGCTCTTCCGGCTGGCTACCGTAACCCCAATAGTATATTCAGCGGCGTTGGCAACAACGGATTCTGGTGGAGTTCTACAGAGGAAAATCCCTACTTTGTCTGGTGTCGGTATATGTACGACTACGACATTTCTATTTACAGGAACTCCTTTCTTTACAAAGAGGATGGCTTTTCGGTACGTTGCGTCAGGGATTAAAAATGTCTAAGTACATGTAATTTGCAATCGTCCAACACTTCGTGTGCCAGAATTTCTCCTGAAATGTTGGGTGCGGCAACACCTTTTCCGAAGAACTGGTTTCCGGTATAAACAAAAGCCTCGTCCCACAAACCATCTCGGAGGAAACTATTGAGCAAAGTGCTTCCCCCTTCAACCACCACTGAAAGAATATCATGCTGGTAAAGTTCGTTAAGAATTTGTGGAAGTACTTTCTGACTGAAATCGAGCAGAATATAGTTCAGTCGTTCAGTATCTGGTCTGTATTTTTCAGTAAAAACCCATGTTGTAGCTTTGCCGTCAAAAATATGCAGGTTCGAATCCAACCGGCCAGTCCGGTCAATGACCATCCGGATAGGTTGATTTCCCGCCCACTCGCGCACAGTAAGCGCCGGATTATCGTATTCCGCCGTATTTGTTCCAATCAAAATGGCCGATTCTTCGGAACGTTGTTTGTGTACCAGCCGTTTCGAAAGCGCATTGGTAATCCAGGTCGGATGCTGTGTTTCCGTCCGGTCGGTATCCATAAATCCGTCGAGTGTTTGCGCCCATTTCAGCAACACATACGGGCGTTTCTTTTCGTGAAAAGTAAAAAATCTTCGATTTAAGTCCCGACATTCTTTTTCAAGAACTCCTGTTTCGACCTCAATTCCTGCATTTTTCATCCGCACGATTCCTTTTCCCGAAACTTTAGCAAATGGATCGGCTGTTCCGATTACCACTTTGGGTATTCGGTTTTCGATAATCAGATCGGAGCATGGAGGAGTCTTTCCGAAATGCGCACAGGGTTCAAGCGAAACATACAGCGTTGATCGTTCCAGCAATTCAGGATTTTTTACCGAATGAATGGCGTTCACTTCGGCATGCGGCCCACCAATTTTTTCGTGATAACCTTCACCAATGATGATTCCATTGCACACGATGACACAGCCAACCATCGGATTGGGAGCCACATCGCCCATTCCGAGGAGCGCCAGATCAAGGCAACGCTGCATAAAGATTTCAGGAGTACTCATCATCGAAAAAATTAACTTTGCCAAAAATAGCAATAAATGAAGGCAGGTATTGCATCCATACGTAAAGAATTGACAGGAAACTATTCAGGAACTGAAATTGACAGCCTGATTTTCCTGATCTTCGAAAAGTTGAAAGGATATTCGCGGACACAATTCTTACTTTCCAAAGACGAATTTCTCAGCGATGTGGAACGGCAGGAAATTTCACAGATCCTGGCCCGGCTGAAAAACCACGAACCCATTCAATATATTATGGGTGAAACCGAATTTTATGACCTGCCTTTTTACACCGTTCCGGGAGTCCTGATTCCGCGCCCTGAAACCGAAGAACTGGTGCAATGGATCATTCAGCAGAATCAGATTCCGGAACCAACCATCCTCGATATTGGATGCGGAACAGGTTGCATCTCCATTTCACTCCGGAAAAACATCCCGGATTCAACGGTTCTGGCCTGCGATATTTCGCACGTTTGCCTGGAAACCACCCGGCGAAATGCAGAACGGAATGCAGCTGAAATCACAGATTTTGAATATGATATTTTAGATGGCAATCTTGAAATTGATTTTCCGGAACTGGATATCATTGTCAGCAATCCGCCGTACGTTTGCCAAAACGAAAAAAACCGGATGGAGAAAAATGTGCTGGACTATGAACCGGAAATGGCACTCTTTGTTCCTGATAGCAATTCTTTGCTGTTTTATTCAGCGATAGCCGATTTTGCAAGGATACACCTGAAAAAAGGAGGTCGTATCTATTTCGAAATCAACGAGGCTTTTGGAAAAGAATGTAAGAAAATGCTTCAGGAGAAAGGATTTCAGGATTGCCATCTAAAAAAGGATATTCATGGCAAAGACCGGATGATTTGTGCGGTGCATTGATCGCTCTGACATATAGAATGAATAGCTTTGCAATTAGTTGTATATTTGATAGAAATGCCGCCAACTGGTTGCTGCGGCCGTTAAAAAATCGAAAATCCGTTTGAAAAATTTTCTGGTTTACACACTTCTTTTTCTGAATCTTGTTGCGATTGCAGCACTGGGCATTTCAATCATTTCGGTCTATCTGAGCCCGGAAATAATTTGGGCGGCCGCTTTGTTTGGCATGGCTTATCCCTACCTCTTGGTGGTAAACCTCATCTTCATTGTCTTTTGGGTCTTTATAAAACCCTGGTTCACTCTTTTTTCGTTGGTGACCATACTGGCCGGATATCAGCATCTCGGAAACTACCTTCAACTAACAGGAAAAACGACCACTGAAAAAGGAGTCAGGATTACCAGTTACAATGTAAGGTATTTTATGGGTGCGACAGAATTCCCAAATAAGGAAAATGCCGATCATATCCTGAATTTTTTAAGGCAAGACAATGCGGATATCATCTGTCTTCAGGAAGTCAGGCTGAATAAAAGGCAAATTTTTGATATCAGTAACCCAAAGCTTCCGCAAATCAGCCATATGCAGTTGGCACACAGCAGCAATGCAGGAGGACAGCTTACCATGACCCGTTTTCCGATCCTGAATATGGGTGAAATCCGGTTTAAAAATTCAGGGAATATGATCATATATACCGATATTCTGATGAATTCGGATACGGTTCGGGTTTACAATTGTCATCTGCAATCCTATCAGTTGAGGCCTAGAGAAATCAATACAATCGATTCGATGGATTTTGAGAATCAGGAGAAATCGAAGGAAAAATGGTTGGAACTGAGCCTGAAATTCAGAAAAGCTCTGATCAAAAGGGCCGAGCAGGCTGCCACTCTTCGCGAACACCTGAACCAGTGCCCCTATCCGGTGATTGTTTGTGGCGATTTTAACGACACGCCGGTCTCTTTTACTTACCGGACAGTCCGTGGAGAACTTGAAGATTCGTTCACCAAATCGGGCAAAGGAACGGCCAATACTTACAACGGGAAATTACCATCTTTCCGGATCGATTATATCTTGTACAGCGCGAAATTTACCAGCTACAATTTTGAGGTTTCCAGCCTGAACCATTCCGACCATTACCCAATCAGTTGCGACTTGTTTCCGGCGGAGAAAAAAGAGTAAACAGTCGCAGTGGACAGTTGTCAGAAAAGCCTTTTCCGTTTCAGCAAATATGTATACAGAACATGCTTGAAATCTTCGTTGATATCGGCTTCGGCCAGATCGATCTGGTATTGGCCGCAACGGACGCGCATTTCCTCAAAGTATTCTGAAACGGCTTTCCGGTAATTGTTTTTCAGGTCTTGCGGCGAAAACTTGAGGTGTTCTCCGGTTTCCAGATCAACAAAACGGTAAGGTTGGTTCCGGAAGTCGAATTCCCGTTCCTGACGGTGGTCGGTGACATTGAAAAGCAGCACCTCATGCTTGTTGTATCTCAGGTGCTGCAAGGCTTCGAACAATTCATCGGTACTTTCCTGTTCCACCAGGTCGCTGAACAGAATTACCAGCGACCGTTTGTGAATATTCTCTGCAATCATGTGAAGCGCCTCGACTGTATTCGTTTTTTTGTGGGTAATCGACTGTTCCTGATTCAGCAGATTGGCCAGCTGATTGTAAAGTAAATCGATATGTACCGATGACAATCGTGCCTGGGAGTGAAAATCAACCTCATCCGAAAAAAGCGACAATCCGGCGGCATCACGTTGTTTCCGGAGCAGGTAAATGATGGCTCCCGCTGAGTAAACCGAAAAAGCCAGCTTGTTGGAGCGAGAGGGTTTTCCCTTTTCAAACGGGAAAAGCATCGACGATGAGGTGTCGATCACCAGCTGGCAGCGGAGATTGGTTTCTTCTTCGTATTGTTTCACAAACAAACGATCGGTGCGGGCAAACAGTTTCCAGTCGAGATGCTTGGTCGATTCCCCGGTATTGTAGAGCCGGTGTTCGGCAAATTCGACCGAAAAACCGTGGAAAGGACTGCGGTGCAAACCCGTTATAAAACCTTCGACCACCTCTTTCGAGATGAATTCGAGGTTATCGAACTGCTGAAGTTGCTGGATATCGAGAAGATTGTTCATCGAGGCCAAAAATAGTCATTCATGGTCATTCAGATATCATTCAATCGCAGGAATCTTTGGGTGCGTCAAACAAAAAACCCGAAGCTCATGCTCCGGGTTTTCCGTATTTCATTCAAGATTGATAAAAGCAATTCTTTCTCCTCACCCTTCGGGGGAGGTTGGGTGGGGGCGGTTTATTC
Organism: Prolixibacteraceae bacterium; assembly: GCA_025355875.1. Classification (GTDB taxonomy): domain Bacteria; phylum Bacteroidota; class Bacteroidia; order Bacteroidales; family Prolixibacteraceae; genus Aquipluma. The sequence goes on from JANXYV010000180.1 coordinate 17,694, forward strand.
TCCTCTCACTGCTGCAATTCCCGGAAGAACCTGTCCTTCGAGGTATTCGAGCAGCGCGCCACCGGCGGTAGAAATGTACGAAACGCCATCGGCAAAACCGAATTGGTTGACACACGATACCGAATCACCGCCACCTACGAGCGAGAAAGCTCCTTTCGAAGTTGCTTTAACAATGGCTTCACCAACCGCTTTCGAGCCAACCGCAAATTTTTCGAATTCAAAAACGCCAACCGGGCCATTCCACAGAATGGTTCCTGAGTTTTCGATCACTTCTTTAAACATTTTAATGCTGTCAGGACCTGCATCCAAACCTTGCCATCCTTCAGGAATAGCGTTGGCCTGAACAATCTGGGTATTCGCATCAGGGCTGAAAGCATCGGCAGCCACCACATCGGTAGCCATAAAGATTTTTACGCCTTTTTCGGCCGCTTTTTTCTCAATTGCCAAGGCGGTATTCAGGTATTCCAATTCGCAAATTGAATTACCAACTTCGCCGCCGTGAGCTTTCACAAACGTATAAGTCATACCGCCACCTAAAATCAGGTTGTCCACTTTGTCGAGCAGGTTTTCGATAATGGTAATTTTTGACGAAACTTTGGCTCCACCCATGATCGCAGTCAGCGGACGCTGTGGGTTTTTCAATACTTTGTCCAAACTGGCAATTTCGCTTTCGATCAGGTAGCCAAACATTTTGTCGTTCGGGAAGAATTTAGCCATTACAGCCGTTGAAGCGTGTGCACGGTGAGCCGTTCCGAATGCGTCGTTGATCCAGCAGTCGCCGTTGGAGGCCAGTTGTTCTGCAAACGATTCAGTTCCTTTTTCTTCTTCCGGATGGAAACGAAGGTTTTCAAGCAACAGCACTTCGCCCGGTTTTAAGGCTTTTGCCATGGCCTGAACTTCAGCGCCAATGCAATCGGGAGCCATTTTTACCTCGCGGCCTAGCAGTTCGCTCAGATGAGAAACCAGGTGGCACATGGAGTATTTGGGATCAAACCCATTCTTTGGACGGCCAAAATGCGACATGATAATCGGCGAACCACCTTCAGCAATTACTTTGTTGATGGTATCGACGGCTGCCCGCATTCGGGTATCGTCGGTAATCACAAAATTTTCGTCGAGCGGAACGTTAAAATCCACGCGGATCAGTGCCTTTTTGCCAGCGAAATCATACGATTCAATAGTTTGCATATCAATGTTTTTTAGGGATTCAAAAATTCACCCCAAATATAAAAAATATATCCGTGCGTTTAATTCAGACCTGATTTGAGTTCCTGAATTTAATGTTGGGGTAAAGTAATTTGAAGTCGGAAGACCGGAGACGGGAGTAATTTTCAGGAAAAGGAAAGTTAAATAATCAAACTTTTCCTTTTTCCTTTTTTCTCTTTCCTTATTTTTTACTGAGAAAGGTTTTTCGCTCTTGGAATTGCTATTTTTGGAACTTCTCAATCGAACCAATATGTTTTTTAAAGAAGTTATCGGACAAGCTGCCACCAAAGAACGGCTGATTCAGTCGGTTCACGGAGAACGGGTGAGCCATGCACAATTATTTTCCGGTCCCGAAGGTACCGGGAAACTGGCTCTGGCCATTGCTTATGCGCAGTTTGTAGCTTGTACCAACCGGCACGAAAATGATTCGTGCGGCGAATGTCCGTCGTGCAAAAAATACCGGAAACTGATCCATCCCGATCTTCATTTTGTATTTCCGGTGATCAAAACCAAGAAATTCGAAAAACCGGTTTCCGACAATTTCCTGGACGATTGGAGGATGATGGTAAGCCGGAATCCATATTTCAGCGTAGGTCAATGGTTCGAGGAAATTGGCGTTGAGAATGCACAGGGGATGATTTATGCGCACCAAAGCGAAGATATTATCCGAAAGCTCAATCTAAAATCGTATGAATCGGAATACAAGGTGATGATTATTTGGCTTCCGGAGAGAATGAATATAGCCTGCGCCAATAAATTGCTGAAGATGATCGAGGAACCACCTCGAAAAACACTGTTTATCCTGATCACCGAAAACGAAGAAGATATCATCAGCACCATTCGCTCACGTTGCCAGTTGATTACCATTCCGCCCATCGATCCCGATTCCATAAAAAAGGCAATTCTGGAACTTCCGGAGGCAGAAGGGAGTGATGTCCGGAATATAGTGCACCTGGCCAAAGGAAATTACGGGAAAGCGATTGAATTGCTTCAGCCCGACGAACAGACCCAGTATAACCTCGAACGTTTCAAGGAACTGATGCGATACTCCTACGGGCGTAAATTTGCCGACTTGTTTAAATGGGCCGATCAGTTGGCCGTTATCGGACGCGAAAAGCAAAAAGGCCTGCTGAACTATTTCCTGATGATCCTCCGCGAGAACTTCATTTACAATTTGAAAAATCGTGAACTGACTTTCATGAACGAACCCGAAGAGGAATTTTCAAAACGCTTTTCACCTTTTATCAACGAGCGGAACATTCAGGAACTGACCGAGGTTTTCGAAACCGCTTTCGCCCATATTGGCTCCAATGGCAATCCGAAAATCATTTTTACCGATGTCGCGTTCAAAATCACTAAACTGATCCGGAAATAAAGTATTCGGTGTTCAGGATCAGTCTTCAGAAAAGGCTTTTTTTATTGGCTTTAATAACTATTTTTGCAATTAAGGGATTTAAGGACGGATTGCAAGGAAAGTATATTTCCTTTTTCCTTTTCCTTTTTCCCTGAAGCCTTTATGGATGATCTGAACCTGGTTGACCGTGGTTGTTGCAGCGGACATGTGGGAAGCTGTTCCAAACTGAATGTATTCGATTGGCTGAGCGATGTGAATAACGTTGCCAGTCCGACCGATTTGGTTGAGGTTCGCTTCAAAAATACCCGAAAGGATTATTTCAGGAATGTGAATAACCTGAAACTCAATCTGGGTGAAATCGTTGCGGTGGAAGCCAGTCCGGGCCACGATATCGGAATAGTCACTCTGACCGGAGATTTGGTCCTGGAACAGATGAAAAAGCACAAGGTCACGCTCATCAACGGCGAAATCCGCAAAATTTACCGGAAAGCCAAAACAGCCGATATAGATAAGTGGAAGGAAGCCATTGCCCTCGAACATCAAACCATGTTGGAGGCACGACAGATTGCCATTCATCTCAATCTGAACATGAAGATTGGCGATGTGGAATATCAGGGCGACCGGACCAAAGCTATCTTTTATTACCTGGCCGACGACCGCGTTGATTTCAGGCAATTGATCCGGGTTTTGGCCGATACATTCCATATCCGGATTGAAATGAAGCAGATCGGGGCAAGGCAGGAAGCCGGACGAATTGGCGGAATTGGCCCCTGCGGACGCGAAATCTGCTGCGCTTCGTGGATCAACAATTTTGTTTCGGTGACTACCAATGCTGCGCGATACCAGGATATTTCGCTGAACCCTCAAAAACTGGCCGGGCAATGCGGAAAACTGAAATGTTGCCTTAACTTCGAGGTCGACACCTACATTGATGCCCAGAAAGATTTCCCGCCTACCCATTTTCAGCTCGAATCGGAAAACGGAATTTACCAGTATATGAAAGCCGACATTTTTAGCCGGATTTATTGGTACACCCAGGTTGGCGATAAATCAGGCACTTTTATTCCGGTACCGGTCGATCGTGTGAAAGAAATTTTGCAGCAGAACCAGAAAGGGAAAAAAGTTGCCCGTTTGGTTCAGGATTTGGAACTAAAACCAGCAGCTGAAAAACTCGAATTCGAAGCAGGATCCGACCGCGATACTATCACACGCTTCGATGTTCCCAAAACTCAGGGCGGTAAAAAGCATGGAAATAATAACCGCCGGAGAAAATTCAGACCCAAAGCATGAGACCAATTTTTATCTATTTCATGGCCATTCTTTTGATCGTAGGTATCACTTCGTGCGACCGCAAACGGGTTTTTGAATCGTATAAAGAGCTCGATAAAAAGGGATGGAACAAGGATTCGGTCGTGGTTTTCAATGTTCACCTGACTGACACCGTGAAAAACCACAATCTTTTCGTCAACATCCGGAACAAAGGAACTTATCCGTACAGCAACATTTATCTTTTTATGAGCATCGGCTCACCCGATGGGAAAATGCATACCGACACGGTTGAGTTTGTCCTGGCTGAACCTTCAGGCCGATGGAAAGGCAGCGGGATTGGCGGTTTGCACGACAACCAGATTCTATACAAAAACAGTGTCTTTTTTCCGCGAAAAGGAAATTACAGGTTCCTGATCAAACAGGGGATGCGCGACAATGTCCTTCAGGGAATCCGCGATGTGGGAATCCGGATAGAGCGGGCACAATAGGAAAAAGGAAAGCCATTTGCAACAAATGACAATTGAATGACAATCAATGACTTTACATCCAGTTCCGGAAGCAACGATCCTTCTGTTGGAGCAGGAAGAAAATAAAAAGCAGTAGAGTGGGGAAGAATAAACTATCGAAATTTGCCGAACTGAACACTTACGAACATGTGGTTCAGATTTCCTATAAAAAATTATTAGCCGGGGAATTCAGGTACAAAGGAAAATGGGCCGAAGCCTTTTTCGGAAACAGCAATCCGGTGATTCTGGAACTGGGTTGCGGCAAAGGCGAATACACCGTAAAACTGGCCAGCCATTTCCCGGAATACAATTTCATTGGGCTCGACATCAAAGGCGCGCGGATGTGGGTTGGCGCTACCCAGGCCATGGAACTGGGCCTGAAAAATGTCGGTTTTTTGCGCACCAACATCGAAAACATCCGGCTGTTTTTTGCTGCGAAAGAAGTATCCGAAATCTGGCTCACCTTTCCCGATCCGCAGATGAAAAAGACCCGAAAACGGATGACAGCCACCAATTTTATCGAAAGTTACCGCCACATCATGGTTCCCGATGGAATCATCCACCTGAAATCGGACAGTAATTTTATGTACTGTTATACCGAGGCCATGGTGGCCGAAAACGGTTTTGAAATGATCCGGAAAACCGATGATTTGTACCATTCGGATTTGCTTGATGAGGTGCTTTCGACACAGACCTATTACGAGCGTCAGTGGCTCGACCGTGGCCTCAGCATCAAATACCTGGCTTTTAAACTGAGCCATCAAATAGAACTCCGCGAACCTGACATTGAAATTGAAAAAGATGAGTATCGGAGTTTTGGAAGGCAGGGAAAAGAATAGCAGCCCCACTAAATCTCCCCGGAGGGGAGACTTGAAGCAGCTTCATCCCCAGCCCTTCCCCTGCTTCGACAGGCTCAGCAACCAAGGAAAGGGAGCTTGGGTAACGAAAATTCTGAAAGTTAAATCATTTAATTACGACCTAATGCCAGAGCGTAAAACTAAAAATACCGATTCCTTCTCCCCTCCTTCGGAGGGGTTGGGGGAGGCTTTGGAGGAGGCTTCTTCTTTTTACGATAAAGTATACGAAGTGGTACGCCTGATTCCCGCGGGCAAGGTAACCAGCTACGGAGCAATTGCGGCTTTCCTCGGAACGACACAATCGTCGCGAATGGTAGGATGGGCCATGAACAATGCTCACGTTCAGGAACGATATGTGCCTGCCCATCGGGTGGTGAACCGGAACGGGTTGCTCACCGGGAAACATCATTTTGGCTCCGGAACCATCATGCAGGAATTGCTGGAGGCCGAAGGAATCACAGTAGTTGATGACCAGATCATCGATTTCGAAAAGCACTTCTGGAATCCTTTGAATGAACTTGACATGGAATAGTTTGTTTGTAATGAGCTTGTCATCTGAAGAATTTATGGTCTGGATTGTTGTTTTTGTTCCGTGTTGCGAGTTACACGTAACGCGCAACTCGCAACACGGAACTCGCAACCCGCTACCATTCAAATGCTGGATTTCCAGATGAAAGAATCGCTATAATAATAGATTAAATACATAGAAAATATGACAGAAATACCGCGTAAATTAATCGTTCCCAAAAATATTACCGATGCGCTCCGGACTGTGATTTTCCCTGGAAGCAATCAGGATGTGGTGTCGCTCGACATGGCTCAGGAGATCAGGGTCGCCGGGAAGAAAATTACTTTTTCGCTGGTATTCCAGCGATCGGATGATCCAAATATGAAAGCGGTGATTGCTGCTTGCGAAGATGCCATCGTGACCCAACTTGGACCCGATGTGGAAATCGCAGGCAATATTACCGCGAAATCGATTCACCAGATGGAACGTCCCATTTTACCCGGAGTGAAAAACCTGATCGCAGTAGCTTCAGGAAAAGGTGGAGTTGGCAAATCGACTGTTGCGGTGAACCTGGCCATTGCTTTGGCTAAAACAGGCGCAAAAGTGGGTTTGATTGATGCCGACATCTTCGGACCTTCCATTCCTAAAATGTTTGGAGTTGAAGACCAAAAACCTTCCGGAGTCCGTGTGGATGGGAAGGAACGGATACAACCTCTCCGGAAATATGGGGTGAATTTCTTATCTGTCGGATTTTTTGTAGCGACCGAAGATGCAGTGGTCTGGCGCGGCCCGATGGCTTCGAAGGCCTTGAGCCAGCTGATTACCGACGGAAACTGGGGAACGCTCGATTATTTGCTGTTCGACCTTCCTCCAGGTACGAGCGATATTCACCTGACCCTGGTACAAACCGTTCCGGTGACGGGTGCCATCATTGTCACCACTCCACAGGATATTGCCTTGGCCGATGTCATCCGGGGAGTCAATATGTTTAAAGGCAAAGGAGTCGATGTGCCGGTATTGGGTCTGGTTGAAAATATGGCCTGGTTCACGCCCGAAGAACTTCCGGAGAACAAATACTACATTTTCGGGCAAAATGGTGGGGTGAAACTGGCCGAAAAACTGGGAATACCTTTATTGGGCCAGGTTCCGATTGTTCAGGGAATCCGTGAAGGAGGTGACTCCGGAAATCCGGTGGCTGAGGATGAGCATTCGATCATCGGAAAAGGTTTTGCTGAAATTGCCGCCAATGTAATCCGCGAAGTGGATCACCGGAACGAAAGTCTGGATCCAACCAGGAAGGTGAAGGTTTCCAAAAAATAGAAATGCCTGGGTTTTTCAATTGAGCGGAATGTCTTGCCGGATACGCAGGACGTTCCGCTTTTTTTGAATCAGGTCTTAAGTCCGGGATAGTTGGATAAAATTTTTAAATTTGTTCACTATCGAAACTCAAAGTCAGAACAAATCAGAACATAAATTCAAACATGAAAAAAGCAGCTATTGGAGTGGATATTGGAGGAACAAATACAGCCATAGGAGTGGTTGACGAGTTGGGAAATGTAGTAGTGAAAGACAACATCGCGACACCTTCGCATGGCGATGTCGACCGCTATATGGACGATTTAACCCTGGCCATCAGAGGACTGATGAATTCGGTAAACCTGATGAATCCGGAAGTTGAAATCATGGGCATCGGAATCGGTGCTCCGAACGGAAACTATTATGCCGGAACCATCGAACATGCGGCAAACCTTTCCTTCCGGGGAATTGTACAACTGGTTAAGCTGCTTAAAGTCAGGTTTCCTGAGCTTCAGGCCATCGCCCTGACCAACGATGCCAACGCGGCAGCCATCGGCGAAATGATATACGGAGGCGCCAAAGGAATGAAAAACTTTGTGATGTTCACGCTCGGAACCGGCGTTGGAAGCGGTATTGTTGTAAATGGCGACCTCGTGTACGGTTGTGATGGTTTTGCCGGTGAATGCGGCCACACCACGCTTATTCCTGACGGACGGCTTTGTGGTTGCGGTTCATGGGGTCACATGGAAGCCTATTGTTCGGCTCCCGGAATGAAACGGACCGCATTTGAACTGATGGCCAGGTACAATGCCAACGACAGTTTGCTGGCAGGAATCCCTTTCAATGAACTCGATTCAAAAATGATTTTCGATGCAGCCGAGAAAGGCGACAAAATTGCTCTGGAGGTATTTGAAAAGACGGGTCAATGGCTGGGCATGAGTCTGGCCGACACGGCTCATCATTTGAGTCCGGAAGCCATCTTTTTATTTGGCGGTCCGACCGCTGCCGGCGACTATATTTTCCGGCCTACCAAAGCCAGCATGGAAGAACATTTGCTGACTTCGTTCAAGAATAAGATCAAAATTCTACCTTCTCAGCTCAAACCCGGCGATGCTCCGATCGTGGGTGCAAGTGCCTTGGTTTACAAGGAAATCGAAAAGTCGGATTTGAATTAAGGATTTGACAGCTAACAATTTATAAAAATATTTGCTGAAATTTGAAAAGTGAAGATGGACAGTTTTTCGTCATCTTCCCTTTCTTATTTTTCCTTAAAAAATGTTAATAGTTCAGGTTGTCTCGTTGAGTTTGTTTAGCTTCACCAACGAAACAATTAAAACAGAAGCTTGAAAAACCTGAAAAAACATATCTATTCCTGCCTTATTTTTCTCATTTCACTGAGCTTTTCTTCTCAAAAAGCTGAAGCCTCAGGAAGTCAGAAAAAGGTCAAATACAACTATCTTTTACACCTTCCGGAAGACTACGGGAAAGACCCCAATAAAAAATGGCCGGTCATTTTTTACCTGCATGGCCGACATGCCAGCGGAAAACATTTGGAAAGCCTCGAGTGCTATGGTTTGCCCTATTATCTTCTGAAAGGCAAGAAGATTGATTTCATCGTGGTATCGCCACAATGCCCATGGAACAAAAACTGGTCGTCGGAAGACTGGTTCAATCCGGTTTACGACGAAGTGGCTGGCAAATTACAGGTTGACGATTCGCGGATTTATCTGATGGGAATGAGTATGGGAGGTTTCGGTACCTGGGCTCTGGCCAACCGCATGCCCGATCGTTTTGCCGCTATTTCGCCGATGTGTGGTGGCGCCGATGTAAAATGGGCTGATAATTTAAGTAAAACTCCAACCTGGGTGTTTCATGGAACAGCCGACAACGAAATACCGATCAGCCGTTCGGAAGTCATGGTCAAAGCGCTTGAAAAACTGAAGGCTGAGGTGAAATATACCCGGCTGAAAAATCAGGGACACGACATTAGTAAGCAGTTTAATAACAACGACTTGTACAGCTGGTTGCTGGAACATTCGATCAAAAAGGAACTGTTCTGGCATGAAACGCTGCCTTTCATGAAATCAGTGGTTGCCAAGCGAGTCGAAGTGACTCCGCCATTCCGATCGCAACCCCGGTTGGCCATGCTGCCATGAAAACCATTTTTCGGTTCATCGTAAAAGGATTAGGTTGGATTTTCATGGTTCCAATCTATTTCTACAAATATGCTGTTTCGCCGCTTACTTCACCTTCCTGCCGCCACGATCCGACCTGCTCTCAATATGCGATTGATGCCATCCGGATTCATGGACCATTCAAAGGCTTTTGGCTGGGAACCAAACGAATAGCCAAATGTCATCCCTGGGGAACATCGGGTTACGATCCGGTCCCACCGAAGAAAGGGAAAAGTGGTCAGTGATCAGTCACAGTATTCATGAGTGAAAGTCATTGATTGTCATTTGGTCATTCATGGTAAGAAAAATCATCGCCTGAACTGACTACGAATGATCATCAATGACCACGAATGACAATTTTTTCTTTTCAATCCGGAAATCGAACTATCTTTGGATGAAAATTTTTAATTCGCCACGGTTAGGCTTAGTATGAAGAAATTCATTTATCTGCTTGTTTTAGTCTTGTTTGCTTGTCAGGCAAAGAAGAAGGAAAATGCAAACATGGTTTCGGTGAGTATTCTACCGCAGAAATACCTGGTTGATCAGATTTCGGGTGGATTGGTCCGGGTCAATGTGCTGGTTATGCCGGGAAGTAGTCCCCACAATTACGAAGTTCTTCCGTCGCAGATGAAAGCATTGGCTCAATCAAAAATCTGGCTGCAGATTGGCCTGCTCACCTTCGAAGATGCCTGGAAAGTGAAAATGGCCGAAATCAACAAAAACCTGGTGATTGCAAATACTTCCGAAGGAATTTTGCCTATTGCCGGGCGGGAACACGAAGGAAGCAGCCGGGAACATGCTGAAGCTTTCGACCCGCATGTTTGGCTTGCACCGGCTGAGGTTAAAATCATGGCCGGAAACATCCTGAAAAACCTGACGCTTGCATTTCCTGAAAATGCTCCAGTTTTTACGGCCAATTATTCCCGCTTTATCCTGAAAATTGATTCACTTTCGGAACAAATTGCCCAAGAACTGAAGCCGCTGAAAACCCGTGAAATCCTGATTTTTCATCCGGCCCTGGCGTATTATGCGCGGCAGTATGGGCTGGAACAGATTCCGCTCGAACTCGATGGAAAGGAACCTTCACCGAAATACATGAAAGAAATTGTCGATCTGGCGCATGCAAAAAATATCCACGTGGTTTTTATCCAGAAGGAATTTGACCCGGCATTTGCACGGCAGCTTTCCATCGAAATTGGGGGAGAAGTGGTCATTATCGATCCGCTCGACGTCAAATGGGAAAAACAAATGCTCGACATCACCCACAAAATTGCCGCTCAGCGATGAAAAAACTCCTCGAGATAAAAGATCTTTCGGCCGGATATGATGGAAACATCGTGCTTGAGAAGGTTTCGCTGGACGTTTATTCCGGAGATTTTATCGGGATCATTGGCCCCAACGGCGGCGGAAAAACCACGCTGATCAAAACAATTCTCGGCCTGATCAAACCCATTTCCGGAGAAATGATTTTGCACATCAGCAAAACCAATATCGGCTATTTGCCACAAGTCAACCAGATCGACAAACGTTTCCCGATTTCGGTGATTGATGTGGTGCGATCCGGAAAGTCGGATTCAGCCTTATTTTCGTCGTTCCGGAAAAACACAGCAGAAAAGGAAAAAGCAGAATCGCTGCTGGCCGAAATGGGTATTTCTGCCATTCGGAACAAGGCCATCGGAGAACTTTCCGGAGGACAAATGCAACGCGTATTTTTATGCCGTGCCTTGATGAATGAACCTCAACTTTTGGTTCTGGACGAACCAGGCACCTATGTTGACAACAATTTTGAAGGCGAACTATACCTGAAACTCAAAGAACTGAATGAACAAATGGCCATTCTGCTGATTTCGCACGACGTGGGAACCATTTCGTTTTTCGTAAAAACCATTGCCTGCGTGAACCGGAATCTGCACCATCATCCGAGCAACATCATCAGCGAAGAGCAACTGGCCTCGTATAACTGCCCGCTGCAAATCATAACCCATGGAACTATTCCGCACACCGTGCTGAAATTACACGACGAACACGAGCACCATGAACATACTCATTGAACTGTTTTCGTACGACTTTTTTGTGAATGCGTTTCTGGCATCACTGCTCGCTGCCGTTTCGTGCGGAATTGTGGGCACCTACATCGTTTCGAGGCGGATCGTTTTCATCAGCGGCGGAATCACTCATGCATCGTTTGGAGGAATCGGGATGGGCTATTACCTGGGCATCAATCCGCTGGTTGGTGCAGGAATTTTTTCTGTGTTGTCCGGAATGGGAATTCAGCTTTTCAGCAGCAAAGGCAAGGTTCGCGAAGATTCGTCGATTGCCATCTGGTGGTCGCTGGGCATGGCCATCGGGATTATTTTTGTCTACCTGACTCCGGGTTATGCACCGAACCTGATGAGTTACCTTTTTGGAAGTATTCTCACGGTTTCGACCGGAGAACTCTGGCTGATGCTGGCACTGGCAATCGTCATCATTTTGTTTTTCACGTTTTTCTACCGTACTATTCTTTACATATCATTCGACGAGGATTTTGCAAAAACCTCCGATCTGCCGGTGAATTTGTTCAATTATTTGCTGATGATCCTGATTTCGCTCACCATCGTGCTGAACATCCGGGTGGTCGGGATTATCCTGATTTTGTCGCTGTTGACTATTCCCCAGGCTACCGCCAATGTGTTGACCCGCGAATTTGGCCGGATGATGGTTTATTCTGTAGGATTTGCTTTTCTGGCCTCGTTCATCGGGCTGCTGATTTCCTATTTTGCTGACATCCCTTCCGGAGCAACCATCATTTTCACGCAGGTTTTACTTTTCGGGATGGTGAAACTAATCCATGTATTTTTAACCAAAAAAACGCAATAAATATCTGACAACCATGAAACTACTACTTCCATTTTTACTATTGTTTTTGTTCGAAACCGGTTTTTCCCAGGTTACCAAATTGAATACCAGTCAAAGCTTTCAGTTTGTTGAAGGTCCGGTTTGGAATGGCAAAGGAGCGCTGTACTTCTCCGACATGAATGCCAAAAGAGTGTATAAATATATTCCGGGTAAAGGATTTTCAGTGATCCGCAACGGCCAGACAACCAATGGTATGGCAATGGATAGTACGGGCAATCTGATGGTTTGTGAGCAGGGACCCACTAACCAGGTGGTGCAGATGGATACCCTGGGCGTGGTAAAGAAAATCCTGGTGAACCGATACAACGGGAAATCCTTCAACAATCCGAACGATTTATGCATTGACAAAAAAGGCGGAATCTATTTTTCAGATCCTACTTGGAATGCACAGACACAGGATAAGCAGGCAGTTTATTACATCAAGCCAACAGGCGAATGTATCCGCATCAATGGCGATTTTCAGAAGCCAAATGGAAATTGTCTTTCAACTGACAAGAAGTTGTTGTATGTGGATGATTCAAATGATAAGAATGTTTCGGTTTTTGATGTTCAGCCCGACGGAACTGCAATCAACAAGCGGGTTTTCTGTGTATTGAAAGCAAATCCGGGATCGGTGAGCGGAGCCGACGGGATGAGGATTGATTCTGACGGAAATTTGTATATCGCCTCAGGAGTTGGAGTTCAGGTTTTCGATAAAAACGGAGTCGCAAAAAAAATTATTACGGTTCCGGAAACTGCTACCAATGTGGCTTTCGGGGGCAAAGACCTAAAGACATTATTTATCACTGCTGGTACCAGTTTATATTCCACGCAGGTGGATATCCCCGGAAATCCGTTGTACACTTCAGTAAGTGAATTGAAATCTCCTGATCTTGCTGTCTTTCCTAACCCAAGCAACGGAATTCTGCACATCGGACTCGAAAAGTACAGTTCGCTAAAAGTCTACAATGTTTCAGGACAGGAAGTCCGGTCAGAAAAAGGCGGTTCTGGCTCCAAACCTATCGACCTGAGATCCCTGCAAAATGGCTGGTATCTGGTGAAGGTCGAAGCCAATAAATCAATTTATACCACGAAATTTTTACTTCAGAATTAAGACGTGTCAGGAGATTCGACAATGGTCACCTGTCCTCATTGCGGAAAGAGCTGGGATAAAACTCAGCTCACCAAATCGTGCAGCAACTGTTTTGCATGCACCGGATGCGAGGCTTACATTTGTCCGGAATGCCGGTATGAAATTGTCGTGGTTCCTCCAAAACCTATGAAACGATCCGTAAGGGATAAATAGTTCAGAAATTTTGTTTTTATGATCTTTTATCCCATTTTTGAATGCTCAAACCTAACTAAACCAATGAATGAACCTAAAATCAATCCTCTTCCTACTCATCTCACTAATTCTGATTTCCGGAGTTAATGCAAAAGATAATCCCAAAGACAGCGTTTCAACTCAAGCCAAAAAGCCTATCCAGTCTTATACCACAACCCGGTTGACTACAGCCAAACCTATCATTGATGGTGTTTTAAACGATGAATGCTGGAAAACCGGTGAATGGGCCGGAAAATTTACACAATGGATCCCAAACGAAGGTGCCAAACCCAGTCAGGAAACGGAGTTTAAAATTTTATATGACGACAAGAACCTTTATGTCGCCTTGCGGGGATTTGATAAGGAACCTTCCAAAATTTCAAGAAAAGGTGGCCGACGGGATGAACTAATTGGAGATGCTATGGGTATTACGCTGGACAGTTACCACGATCAGCGCACCGGATTTGAATTTTCGGTGACTGCCGCCGGTCAGAAAGTAGACCTGATTGCGACCAACCCATTTAATTTTGATTTGAACTGGAATGCGGTGTGGTACGTCAAAACTGGTCTCGAAGACTCAGCCTGGGTGGCAGAGTACGAGATTCCCCTGAGCCAACTCAGGTACAGCAACGAAAAAGAACAGGTCTGGGGGATGCATGTGTGGCGTTGGATCGACCGCCTTTCCGAGGAAAGTGATTGGGAGCTGCAGTCGTTGACCAGTCCTGGATTCTTGTATTGTTTTGGTGAATTGCATGGGATAAAAGATTTGGTCAAGTCGAGACGTATAGAAATTATGCCGTATGCGGTGGCAAAGTTGAAAACGTTCGAAAAAGTGCCGGGAAACCCGTACGCTAATGATGGACACACTTTCATGGGAAATGCGGGTCTGGACGCAAAAATCGGATTATCAAGCAATTTTACGGCTGACCTTACGATTAATCCCGATTTTGGACAAGTTGAAGCCGATCCCTCCGTGATGAATCTGACGGCTTTCGAAACTTTTTATGAAGAAAAGAGGCCTTTTTTTCTCGAGGGTAAAAATATCTTCAAATTTGATTTAGGTGACGACGATGTATTTTACAGCCGAAGGATCGGGCATTCTCCCGACTACCGCCCTGAACCTAAAGAAAATGAATACATCAAATACCCAGACAATACAACTATCATGAGCGCAGTGAAAGTGAGCGGAAAAAGTTCAAAGGGCCTGTCCGTAGGCGTTTTGCAAAGTATTACCGATAACGAAAATGCACTTTTGTATTCGGGAGGGAAAGAGCAGAAAATTGGCGTTGAACCTTTGACCAGTTATACGGTGGGTCGGGTTCAGCAGGATTTTAACAAAGGAACCTCTACCCTGGGAGGAATTTTTACTTCGACCAATCGATTTATTAATGAACCGGCTCTCGATTCGTTGAACAACCGAAACGCTTTTTCTGCCGGGTTCGATCTTTTACATCAATGGAAAGACAAGGAGTTCTATCTGGATGCCAAACTGATTGCCAGTTCAATCAATGGAAGTACCGATGCAATCAGTGCCCTGCAGCTTTCATCAGCACGGTATTATCAACGGCCCGATGCCACACATCTTGAATATAATCCTTCACTCACTCAGTTAAACGGACAAGGTGGACGAGTTAAAATCGGTAAAGGAAGCAAAGGTTTGTGGAGATATTCTGCCGAAGTGAACTGGAAATCACCAGGACTGGATTTGAACGATGTTGGGTATATGCGTATGGCCGACCTGGTTACCGAAGAGGTTGAACTTTCGTATTTTGTGAACCAACCGGTAGGGATTTTCAGGACTTACACGGCTGGAATTCACCAGAGTAACAATTGGGATTATTCAATGACTTACTTGAATTCCGGACTTTTCCTTACCGGATCGATGGAATTTCTAAACCGTTGGAAGGTTTCTCCTTCGGTAACGTTCCGTAACGAATCGCTGGATACCCGCCTGCTTCGTGGCGGAAACGCAATTCTCCTTCCTGCGCTTTGGGAAGGCACACTTGCAATTAATTCCGACATTTCCAGGAAGTTTTATGGCACGTTATCAGGAACTTATTCGGCTGCCAGGGAAGATGCTTACCAACAACTGAACGCTGTAGTGTCATTAACCGTCATTCCGTTTAATGTGCTGAAACTTACAGCAAGCTTGAATTATGCCCAAAACAGTGATGAACTCCAATATGTTGAAACCAAGCCTCTGAATGGAACCACTAAATACATTATGGGTCTCATTAATCAAAGTACTTTGGGTGCTACCTTCCGGGTCGATTACAATATTACTCCTGAACTTTCGCTTCAGTATTACGGAAGTCCGTTCTCGTCGGTAGGAAAATATTCTGAGCTGAAGGAAATTACCGATCCGAAGGCAGGCAATTATGCAGACCGGTTCGCTCTGCTGGAGACCACATTTTCAGAATCAGATAATTCGTATCAGGTTCCGGCCAAAGGTGACGATCCTGCCTACTCGATTCACAACCCTGATTTCACATTTTCACAATTCCGGTCCAACCTTGTCTTTCGCTGGGAATACCGCCCGGGATCGCAATTGTATTTTGTCTGGGCCAACGAACGCACCCTTTGGAAAAACAACAGTCAGGCATCGGTTGGCAATGCAATGAGCCAACTTGGCAATGTCTATCCAAACAACATTTTTCAAATCAAACTGAGCTACTGGTTTTCATTGTAAAATAATAAAAAGAGACCGGCTCAAAATAATTTTTGAGCCGGTCTCTTTTTCGCTGGGTTGATTTTTTCGTTATTTCAATTTTTAATGGTCAAAATCTATTTTTTCACTTCAGGCATTTTAGGTTTCCCTGCTTCGAGCCAGGCGGTGTAAATAAACCTGGATAATGTTTTTGACGATTCTTCAAGTAGCTTGTTGGTAAACACATTGGTTTTTGCCCAAAGTTTTTGGTAGTAAACATCGTTATATTGCTTGCCTGCCATCTCGAAAGCCGTGCTGTCGGCCTGAAGTAATATTGCGACATACGAATAGTTGGCGTACAGGTAATTGAAAATATAGTTTTTAATTTTTTTTACCCTGTGGATTTGGGCATGTTTAAATCTTATGCTGTCGATATACTGGTTGATCATGTTCGATTCGTATCGGGAGTGAATTCCTTTTTGTCCGCTCAACTGACCATTGTAATTGGCGGTGATATGCAACGGCATATATCCGTCGGCAACATAATGGCCCAGATCGGCGGCAGTCAGTTCAGCCTGTTCCCAGCTACCGGTTTTAAAGTTGTGAACCAGTGCTTCGTAGGTTGAATCGGTTACCCAGGGCAAGGTACCGTTTTTCATGACCTTTTCTTTTCCGTATTGCGTGCAGGCAGTATCGAAATTCTCAGCAATCTTATGTGCTTTCACAAAATCGTCATAGATATCCATGTCGATAAAGTGTTTGACAAATTCATTGTGGTCTGTTTTCTTCCTTTGGTCGGCATCCGAAGCGTGATCGCCCAGAAATGGCGCCCATTCCTGAAGAAAATGAATTTTTCCCGGGAAATACTCCACACACGATGAGTTGATTTTTTGGTGCGCTTTTTCGCCCCAACTGCACAGGCTGACAAAAAGAATGAACAGAATCGGATAACTGATCAGGGAATTTTTCATATCATTTCAAAACATATCAGACAAAAAGAAGAGGCTGGACATTAGTGAATCAGCCTCTTCTTCTCTATTTATACTTACGGTTCGAATTTAAAATATAACCTATACAAACCTATCAATTAAATAGGTATTTGATACCAAACATCATTTGCCATCTTGAACTAATACTAGTTGAGTTTTGGTATGGCTGAGTAAATGGAGTTGTTCCTGTCTGGAATGGAAGAGAGAATGATGGAGTTTTTCCATCGGCAGATATACCTTCATATTTTAATATGTTGGTCGCTGTAGGAATTTTAACTACACCCCAATCTCTGTTGATGAAGTTTCCGGCATTAATCAAATCCAATGAAAACCTAAGCGTGTTAGTGGTTTCACCAACTTTAAGTTTTAAATCTTGAGTAATATTCAGATCTAATTTACTAAAGTATGGTGACACAGCTGCGTTTCTTTTAGCGTATTCACCTCTGTGTGTATTCAGGTAAGTTGAATTAGAAATGAAAGCATCTAACTGTGACCAAATTTGTGCGGCTGTTCTTGTATCAGTAACATTTGTTGTACCTGTTCCCAAACCGCCAGAGTTGACTTTAACCAAATTAATATCAGCAATTGTTTTTGGAATATACATCAGGTCATTACCTGAATTGCCATCGCCATTTAAGTCGCCATTATAAACATAGGAACTTACACCGTTGTTAGCCAATTCATAAATTGCTCCAATTGTTGTAGCAAGATATTCTCCTTCATTAATTTTGTAAGCGAAGTTGCCAATAACCCGGTTAGGTTGGTAATAAGATGCATAACCCAAATTGGCTGCATTAGGATCCTGATTGGAAACAGCTGCTGCACTCCATAATGAAGAGGCAGTTGATCCACCTTCTGCGGTGTTCTTGGATACTGAATGGGTATAGGCTATACCATAGGCTAAATTCTCAGTAGTTCTTTGAACTTTTGCAGTTAAAGTGTAAACATAACCCTGGCTTGAATTACTCATTAAGATTGCATTACCAAGATTAGGATTTTCCAGGGTCGCTGTTGGCGTTCCAGAATAATATTTGTTCGTATTTGGGGTAGTTAAGTAACGGATTCTGTTATCAACACCACCCAAAGCAAATCCGTTGGATTCATTCAAATTTACGTTAGAATAGTAAACTGCATTGATGTCTTTTGTTGAGTTGTATTCAGCGCCAATTACCCAGCCATCTTTTAATCTCTTATCAATAGCCAAAGATGATTTCCAGGCTGTAGGATATTTGAAATTGCTAGAAACCAAGGCTGTACTGTAAGAAGTATTAGGAGCTCCCGCACTTGGCCGGTAAACGTTAGGATCCTGATTAAATGCTGTTTTGTTAGCACCGTTGGTGAACGAACCAAATTGAATACCATTGTTCGAAGCCTGGTTAGAAATCCAAACGAATGGCGGAGGTCCTG
Source organism: Prolixibacteraceae bacterium (assembly GCA_025355875.1). Taxonomy (GTDB): domain Bacteria; phylum Bacteroidota; class Bacteroidia; order Bacteroidales; family Prolixibacteraceae; genus Aquipluma. The sequence continues at coordinate 36,108 of JANXYV010000180.1, forward strand.
CGAAGATACCTGTACCACCCCTGACTTGTAACGTTTTATCACCTTTAGGATTCCAGTTGAAACCTAATCTTGGTGAAAAAATGATATTATTCATTGGTGCTTTACCAATATTGTACGACGAACCATCTTTGAATTTTAATGCATCAAAGTAAGGATTATCAGTCATTGCCTGTTTGTAGAAGGTTTCATCAAGTCTCAAACCAGCAGTTACGGTGAAATCATCTGTTACTTTATACTTATCCTGTATGAACTGAGATAATTCTGTTGATCCGGCATTAGCCCAGGGAAATTCACCGTTAGGTAAAGCCGAATATTGGAGGTAGTATGATTTAGCGTTTGCAGTTCCGTTTTTTGCTGAATTATAGAAGTCCGTCATACTGTTGAACTGATAAACTCCCTGATAACCAGGCGAAAATGCGTTTTTGTATTTCTTAATGGAGTTTTGGGTACCTACCGTGATTTCATGTGCACCTTTATAATAAGTTAAGATGTCGTTTAATTGAAAAACGTCAGTATTTAATTTGTTATTGTAAGTGTACATTTCATAACCAAAGGTTGTATAAATATTTCCATTGTTTAAAATATCAACCAATGGAAATGTTTCACTACTGGAGTGAGGAGAACGGAAATCTCTTAATGCCGTATAGCCAACTTGTAATTTATTCGACATCTTATTACTGAAACGAGTATTCAATTCAGCAATAAAAATATTAAAGTTGTTATTGATCACATAACCACTGCCATAAAATGGCATTGAATAGGTTCCAGGCTGTCCGCCAGTTGTTTGGCCAGCACCCGGTCTTGAAGTCGATGCAAATTGATCAGCAGAAGATTTTAAGTAGTTATACTTTAACGTGAAAGTATTCTTGCTATTAATGGTCCAGTCTATTTTGGCGGTAACCTTATCCGAATAAGTTTTGAAGGTATAACCTTGGAAAGCACCAGGATCATATCCATACTTGGTTTTTAAAAAACTAGATAAAGCGGTTAAAGTATCTGCGTTTGCCTGAGAATAGTTACCACCCGCTGCATGAGATGCGTCCGAAGGCAACATGGAAGTTGCGGGGGCATCTTGTCTGACCCGTTCGCCACTTACGAAGAAAAACAATTTGTCTTTGATAATTGGCCCACCTAAACTAAATCCTCTGATGGAATAATCAAAAGGAGTTTTTGTAACGGTAGTTGGCCCAACATTGTAACCTAAATAATTTTCATTCCTGGAGTATTGGTAAGCGCTTCCTTTAAAAGTATTTGTACCACTTTTAGTTACGGTGTTAATACCTGTTCCAGCAAATCCGCCCTGTTTCACATCAAAAGGCGATACATTAACCTGAATCTGTTCAATCGCTTCCAGTGAAATTGGTTGTGCGGCTGTTTGTCCACCCAGGATGGAAGATAGCCCAAATGAGTTGTTAAAATTTGCACCATCAACCGTCATGTTATTGTACTGGTTGCTTCTGCCACCGATATTCAAACCATTTGAGGTAGGTTCCAACTTTACAAAATCTTGAATTGAACGGTTAATTGTTGGTAAACGATCCACTTGAGTTCTCGTAATTAACTCCTGAGAACCCGTTCTTGAACTACTGAAAGTCTTGTCATTAGTGGCCATAACAACAACTTCTTCAACTTGAGTTACATCGGCTGAAAGTTCAAAATTCTGTTTGAAAGTTTGTCCCAAAAACAACGTAATGCCTTCGCGATACTCTGGCTTAAGACCTACAAAACTTACATCAATTGAATAAGGACCACCGATTTTAAGGTTCGGTAGGTTGTACCTGCCATCTTCACGGGTTGTGGTACCATATTTGGTTCCCGTTGGCTGATGTGTTGCGATTACTGTTACAAATGGGAGTGCACCTTCATTGTTCGAAATCATCCCCTGGATTTCAGCAGTAGTCTCCTGCGCATTTGCAAAAAGTGATAAGAGAACTGCCATTATCACCAGCATCATACTCTTTAATTTCATCATGGGTTTGGTTTTAAATTGTTTTTTAAATTATTTCATTTAAAATTTGTGACAAAGAAAACGATTTGGAACTTTTTGGAGTTGAATTTTGCTTTACGGTAAGGTTATCAAACTGTCACAAAACAATTAAGATCAATTAAGATTTGATTAAGGATATAGTAGTTGATATTCAGGCAATAACTTGTTATAAATTTCTGAAAAATTGCCAAATACTCACAATACAACAAATTGATATTGCGGCAAATTGATCATGATTTCCTACTGGTGAACGCCATGTTCATGCCATGAAATAATATATTCATCCTTTGTATGTAACCATTGCGACGATTAGCGATTTGATCGGAAATCCCTTCAAACCGAACATTTCAATTTCAGAGGTGTTTTGAGTTAAGAATTTAATAATTTTGCAGGCTCAATTTTGAAGGAATAAAACAGTATGCTGATGGAAATCAAAGATATCAGGTCAATGATCCGGGAAAAAGGTTTTATAGATGAAAAGATTAGTCCGGAAGTGAAGCTGGCTGAAGAGATCATACGGCTGAAAAAAGAAAAGAATGCCGTCATTCTCAGCCATTATTATGTTGAAAGTCAACTTCAGGATATTGCTGATTTTGTAGGAGACAGCCTGGGACTGGCGCAGGAAGCGGCCAAAACAGAAGCTGATATCATCGTTTTTGTCGGAGTCCATTTCATGGCCGAAACCGCTAAAATTATTAATCCTTCAAAAAAAGTGATTTTACCTGATATGAAAGCCGGCTGCTCACTGGCCGACTCGGCGCCTGCGGACAAGTTTGCTGAATTCAAGGCTCAATATCCCGATCATCAGGTGATTTCGTATATCAATTGTACCGCCGAGTTGAAAACCATGACTGATGTGGTTTGTACCTCTGCCAATGCGTTGAAAATTGTGAACAGCTTCCCTCCGGAACAAAAATTAATTTTCGCACCGGATAAAAACCTGGGAAATTACATCAATAGCCTGACTGGCCGCAATATGGTTCTTTGGGACGGAGCCTGCATGGTGCACGAGAAATATTCGGTCGAAAAGATCATCGATTTGATGGATCTGCATCCCGATGCCGAATTTATTGCCCATCCCGAATGCGAAAAGCCGGTTTTATTGGTGGCTAAATTCATCGGTTCGACCACAGCCCTGCTCAATTATGTGGCAAAAAGTTCTGCAAAGAAATTCATTGTGGCCACCGAAAGCGGCATCCTTCACCAGATGAACAAAACTTGTCCGGACAAAATTTTCATTCCGGCGCCTTCCATCGATTCCACCTGTGGCTGCAACGACTGTTCCTACATGAAACTGAACAGCCTTCAGAAATTGTACATTTGCCTGAAAAATGAATTGCCTGAAATTACCCTTTCTGATGAAGTCATTCGGAAGGCGCAGTTACCAATTCTGCGGATGTTGGAGATTTCGAAATAATGAGCAATTTTCGTATTTTTGAAAATAAAACTAACCCAATGGGACACGAAGCTATCAAATTGGAACTGATTGAATGGCTTGCAAAGCTGGAAGATGATGAAACTATTGACTTTCTTAAATTAGTCAAAGACTCCAATGGTTCAAACAACGATTGGTGGCACGAATTAACTCCGGAACAAAAGGCTGGTATCGAACGAGGACTGGATGATGTTGATACCGGAAGAGTTACTGCACACGAAGTTGTAAAACTCAGGTATGGACTCTGAATTCAGGATTTTCTGGACGGATGAAGCTATAAAGAACCTGGAAAATATTCTGGATTATTTAGGACATCACTGGACTCAGCGGGAAATCGAAAATTTCAGGATTGGATTATCCAAACAAATCCGCCTGATCCAGCAAAATCCAAACATGTTTCCAATTTCCCTTTACAATTCAAGGCTGCGCCGGGCATTCCTGAGCAAACAAACAACAATTTTCTATGAAGTTTCAGGGAAGATTATTTTTTAGTGTACATCTTCAACACCAGTCAGGATTTGAGAAAAATCAAATAATTAAAATGCCCTGCCTGAAATAATCCAGGGAGGGCATTTCTTTTCATGGTCAATACAGGCTATTCAACCACAGTCACCCAGCCATGTGTATCGGGCTCGTCGCCGTATTGAATGGCCTGCAGTTTTTTATACAGTTTTTCGCTGATTGGCCCTGGCTTTCCATCGAATGAGAATATGTAAGAAATTTTCAGGTCGTAATCGTCGATTCGCTCGATTGGGCTGATTACTGCCGCAGTTCCACAGGCTCCGGCTTCTTCAAAAGTAGCCAGTTCTTCCACCGGAATTTGACGGCGTTCCACGTTCATGCCCATTTCTTCGGCCAAAACCATCAAACTTTTGTTGGTAATCGAAGGCAATATTGAACTTGATTTTGGTGTGATATAGGTATTGTTTTTGATTCCAAAGAAATTGGCTGCTCCGCATTCGTCAATATATTTTTTTTCCTGCGAATCGAGATAAAAAACATTCGAATAGCCCAGTTCGTGGGCTTTTGCACCGGCGACCAAACTGGCCGCGTAATTTCCTCCTACTTTGTATTTACCCATTCCAAGCGGAGCCGATCGGTCGAACTCGCGCATGATGACGAACGGAGTGGTCTGGAAACCTCCTTTAAAATATGGCCCGACCGGAGTTACAAACAGAATGAACATGTATTCATTCGACGGTTTTACGCCAACCTGAGCGCCAGTCCCAAACAAAAATGGGCGAATATACAAAGCTGCTCCCGATTCGTAAGGTGGAACAAACCGCTTGTTCAATTGAACTGCTTTTATAGCTGCTTCCTCAAATTTTTCAATGGGAAGGATGGCCATCATGGTTCCCAGGCTCGAATCCTGCATGCGCATGGCATTTTCGTCCATCCTGAAAATTCGGATTTTATCGTCTTTTCCGCGAAAAGCCTTTAGGCCTTCAAACGATTCCTGTCCGTAATGCAGGCAGGTTGCCGCCATGTGAAGGTTCAGATATTCGCTGTTGCTGACTTCCAACTCGCCCCATTCACCATCTTTATAGGTGCAGCGGATATTATAATCCGTTTTCAGGTATCCGAAGCCTAAATTTTTCCAGTCTATCGTTTCCATAATCAAGAAAATAAATTGTCAATCCAAAGTTCTTTTTGGGATCATAAATAAACGAAAAAAAACGCGGAGAAGAAAAAGCAAAAATAACCAGTCTTCAGGTTTTTCAATTACTGAATCGCACTGAATTCCAGAAAGTAACCGCTATGTTTGCGTATGTTCAATACTTTTCCGTCCGAAAAAATCAGATATTGTCCCTTGATTCCGGCCAGGATTCCTGAAATAGAAGGCTCTTTATCGAAGGTAACACTGGCAATTTTTTCCGGATAATGGTTCACCGGATAAATCATTTTCCACACTTGGTTGTCGGGGTGAAAATAGAGCTGCAACTCAGCAGGAAGCAGCCGGAAGGCATTCATTTTTTCTTCCGGAAGATCAATCACTGGTTGGATTTTGTCCTGAAGCATCGATCTCCAATTGGTTTTGTCGGAGAAGAAGTTTTTCAGAAAGACTTCAATCACTCCTGAGATATGCCGGTTTGGCGTCCGGGCCAGAATGATCGCATCGCTTGCACCCTGATCGATCCAGCGTGTCGGCACCTGGTGATGGCGGGTGACACCAACTTTCAGTTCTCCCGAGATTGCCAAATATACGAAATGGTCGATCAGGTCGTGTTCACGGGCCCAATCCATGTCACGGGCGATGTCCAGGTGTGCTTTTGAGAGCTCGGGGCGCATTACCGTTTCGCTGGCTTCGGGAGCAGTTTGAAGACAATTGTAGCAAAATCCCTGTCCAAATGAGGTTTTGGTACGTTTACCGCACGAAATACAGTTGATTTGTCCGGTGAATTTCAGGCTGATCGATTTGCCCAAAAATTGATTCAACGAAACTTCTGTTTCACCTAGAGGCAGAAAATAACGGATCGGTTCTGCAAATTCCGATCGCATTTTTATAATGTTTCCTGAAGCAAGCATGGCATCGTGTTTTAATTGTTGCACAAAATACGGAAATAGCAAGGGAATCGGAAAGGAGTGCAGCAATTTTTACGATCCTGATCACGGCAATACCCTGAAAAATGTAGGTGAAAGGCATGATCTTTTCGTCCAATAAATTAACTTTGAATGGATTTGGATCTAATCTGACCATCCGGAGATTCCCCTTTTTTCAAATCTACCTTGTCCGTAAAGAGTAGATATTCAATTTGTTGGGAGAATATTGGGAGAATGTCAGGGCAAAGTCGTAAAAAATACATCCAATTTTCGTGGACAGTTTTTTAGTGAATACATAATCTTGCTTAAAATTTCGACGAATGATGACACAGCCAGAATTAGGTAAAAAAATTGCTGAGCTCCGTAAATCCAAAGGTTTTACTCAGGAAGAGCTTGTCGAAAAATGTAATTTAAGCGTGAGGACTCTTCAGCGGATTGAATCCGGCGAAGTTGCGCCCAGAAGTTACACGATCAAGCTCATTTTTACAGCCTTGGATTACAACATTCACGAAACCGGAGCCGTGACCACAGGATTCAAAAAAACCGAATTTTTGATTCAAAGTTGGTCTGGATGGATTTATCGTTATGGTTTAGATTTGTTTAACTTAAAAACGGACCCAATGAAAAAGATTACTATTTTAGGAGTGATCCTATCTGTGTGCTTTTTTGGAATTTTTGTGTTATGTTCCGAAAGTAAGGCACAGAAAGCTGAAAGGGCTATTCAGGCCATTGAACTTGCTCAGGACAAGTGCAATCAATGGATTTTGAAGGGCCAGGTTGATTCAGTTTTAACGGTTTACCGTAATGATGCTTTTGTTTTTCCTACTTTACATGGGAAAATGGAAATTCGTGAAATGCTTCAGGCTGCCGTCGATGGTGGATATAAACTGCGTGATTTTCATACCCTCTCCATCAGCGTTGGCGATTCAATTGCCGTACAGAAATACGAGGACAGATATGAATTTCAGGGAAATGAGTTCAAGCAAAAAGGAATGACCGAGTGGCGGCGAACAAATGGGAAGTGGCTGGTAGTTAATGATATCATGAATAATTATTAGCAACGATTCGTTCAATTCCCACTTTTTTCACCTTTCGAAAGATTTTTTTCCACTGGACCAACACGGTTTTGGCATCGACTATAGAAGACTTTTGGTCCGCTGCCCGAAAGTGGGATTAAAGGAAAGCTTTTCTGCAATACAAAATGTTACCCACAAACGGCTCCCTGAAAAAACAATACCTCTGTAAAACAAATGTTTACAGAGGTATTTTGTAGCGGGGGCCAGACTCGAACTGACGGCCTTTGGGTTATGAGCCCAACGAGCTACCAACTGCTCCACCCCGCAATGTATCTTTGGTATTGATCCTTCTTTTTAGAACTTTGCCCAACCAGATATTTCTGGTTTAGCGGCTGCAAATATAGACCATCCTTTCCTCCTTTCCAAATTTGCACTCAACTATTTTTGACTGTCCCAGGATTTGCTTCGTTAAAAAGCATTAATAAACTGAGTATCGGGATGGTTTTCTGCAAATTCTTCTAATTTTGTTGTTCGAAAAATCGGACAATGGACAGAAAGGAGTTGCGAAAAAAGATATTTCAGATGCTGAAGGACCATTATCGTTTGATTATTTACAACGATTCAACGATTCAAACGGTATGGAGCATCAAACTCACACCCATTAAGGTGCTTACTCTGGGCAGTCTGGGGGCCATTATACTTATTTTATTCACCACCGTGATTATTGCCTATACCCCTTTGCGCGAGAATATTCCGGGCTATCCTAGTACCAAAGTTCGTCAACAGATTATTCAAAACTATGTCAAAGTCGATTCTCTTGAAAATGAAATCAAAGTCAGGGATTCATATTTTAATAAAATCGGTAACTTGTTTCAGGGAAACACGCCAGTTGAAGAATCCATGGGTGCCGACACTGCGGTGAAGGTGGCTGAAGCCAGGTTCGATAAGTTCAATGCGGACTCTATTTTTAAGGATAAATTGCTGGAAGAGAAATCGAACCTCGCAATTCAGCAGAATCCAAAACGCTTGCCGAGCATCGCTAATGTGCACTTTTTTGCACCCTTACGAGGCTTGATCACCAACAAGTTTAATCCAAAAACAAATCATCTGGCCGTTGATGTGGTTGGAAAGCAAAATTCCCGTATTTCGAGTGTGCTCGATGGAACGGTCATTTTTTCAGGCTGGACCATGGAGACCGGGTACTCGATTTTTATTCAGCACGAAGGCAATATTATTTCGGCCTACAAACACAATGCTGAACTTTTCAAAGAAGCGGGTGACAAGGTCAAGGCGGGCGATGTCATTGCCATTATGGGGAACAGTGGGGAACTGACTACCGGACCACATCTTCATTTTGAACTCTGGCACAACGGATCCGCCCTCGATCCGGAAACCTACATTGATTTTTAAGCCTGTTTATGAAGAAACGTATCGCCATACTTGGGTCGACCGGATCAATCGGAACCCAAACCCTTGAAGTAATTGCTCAAAATGCGGATCATTTCGAAGTCGAAGTCCTGACGGCGAATAATAATATTGATTTACTGATAGAGCAAACCAGGCTTTTTCATCCGAATGTGGTGGTCATCTCCAATTCGTGCCATTACGATCAGTTAAAAGAGGCACTCAGCAATGAACCCGTGAAAATTTATGCCGGACGGGAAGCCCTGAACCAGGTGGTGGAAATGGATACTATAGATCTGGTGCTGACTGCAATGGTAGGCTATTCAGGATTAATTCCCACCTGTAATGCCATTAAAGCCGGAAAGAATATTGCTTTGGCCAACAAGGAAACCATGGTGGTGGCCGGTGAGATTATTAACAGGTTGGCCATCGAAAACGGGGTCAGCATTTACCCGGTCGACACCGAACATTCAGCCATTTTCCAATGTCTGGTGGGCGAGTTTAACAACGAAATCGAAAAGATTTACCTGACAGCTTCAGGTGGCCCCTTCAGAGGATTTTCGCCGGAACAGCTTGCCCAGGTGAGTAAAAGTGATGCCCTGAAACACCCAAACTGGGATATGGGCGCCAAAATTACAATCGACTCGGCTTCGATGATGAATAAAGGATTTGAGGTGATCGAGGCCAAATGGCTGTTCGGGTTAAAGCCTGAACAAATCGAGGTGATTGTACATCCGCAAAGCATCATTCATTCCATCGTTCAGTTCCGCGACGGATCCATGAAAGCACAGATGGGACTTCCCGACATGAAATTGCCGATCCAGTATGCATTGAATTTTCCGGAGCGGCTTCCTTCCAGATTTAAGCGGTTCAGCTTCACCGATTACCCCGCGCTGACCTTCGAGAAGCCAAATACAAAAATTTTTCGTAATCTTGCACTCGCTTTTGAAGCTTTGAATCAAGGAGGAAACATGCCTTGTATCTTAAACGCTGCAAACGAAGTGGTTGTTCAGGCATTTCTGACCGATCGGATCAGCTTTCTTCAAATGCCCGAAATCATTGAAGAAATCATGGGAAGAGCAAGTTTTGTTAAAAATCCTGATTTGGAAGGGTATATTCATTCGGACAAAGAAGTCCGGATCATGACATCGGCGCTGGTAAAAAAATGGTCGATACAAAAAATTTAAAACAGAAGAACAATAGATGGAAATAGTATTAATAAAAGCGGCACAACTTATATTGAGTTTATCGCTTCTGGTTATTATTCACGAATTCGGTCACTTTATTCTAGCCCGTCTTTTCAAAACCCGCGTCGAAAAATTTTATTTGTTTTTTGATCCCTGGTTTTCGCTTTTCAAGGTAAAAAAAGGGGATACGGAATACGGCATCGGTTGGCTTCCGCTGGGTGGATATGTGAAGATTTCAGGAATGATTGATGAATCGATGGACAAGGAAGCGATGAAACTTCCGGCCCAGGATTACGAATTCCGCTCGAAAAAAACATGGCAACGCCTGCTCATCATGGTTGGGGGAGTGGTGATGAATTTTATTCTGGCTTTTATAATTTACATCGGAATCCTGTATGCCTGGGGCGAACAGTATTTGCCTACAGCCAATGTGAAATATGGTATTGAAGTTGATTCTGTAGGCCAGAAAATTGGATTTCAGAACGGCGATAAAATCCTTTTGGTGGAGGGCCAGCCCGTTGAAGATTTTCATAAAGTCATCGCAACGGTGATCCTTGATAAAGCCTCTACGGTACAGGTTGAACGTGGCGGACAAAAGGTGGATGTAAATATTTCGGACGATGATCTGGCACTTCTGATCAAGAGCAGGGGCGTTTTAAGTTTCAGGCTTCCGTTTGACTACAAAGTGGCTAAAATTGCAAAATCCTCACCAGCCAAAGAAGCCGGGATAAAAGCCGGAGACCGTATCCTTGGGATGGGTGGTAAAAAATACGAATACAACGACCAGTTTAAATCGGCCCTGAAAGATAGCATTGGAAAAAAAGTTGTGCTCAATGTTTTGCGCGATAATAAGGAAATAGCTATCGCAATGGTTATTCCCTCATCGGGTTTACTTGGGATTCAGATTGATCAGGATTTGGAGAAAGTTTTTGAATTCAGGACTATCAAATACGGATTGCTTGCCTCGGTACCTGCAGGCATCAGCCGCGGATTCAATACTATAAACGATTACCTCAAACAGTTTAAGCTGATCTTTTCACCGAAAACAAAGGCGTATGAAAGTCTGGGAGGTTTTATTGCCATTGGCAATATTTTTCCTGGAGCCTGGAACTGGTATTCCTTCTGGAATATGACTGCACTCCTTTCGATCATTTTAGCAGTGATGAACCTTTTGCCAATTCCTGCTCTCGACGGTGGCCATGTGATGTTCCTGCTTTTTGAAATGATTACCGGACGAAAACCCGGCGACAAATTTCTGGAATATGCTCAAATTGTCGGAATGGTGTTATTGCTTACCCTGGTAATTTATGCGAATGGAAATGACATTTTTAAAAATTGGGCAGGCTTTCTTAATCTCTTCAAATAAATATCTGAATATCTAATTTTTGTTACTTTTGCAAAAACCATTTAAACTTTAAAATATGAACTTATTAACTATTGCTATGGGATTTAATCCCGAGATGCTTATTCTTATTTTAGTTGTCGTCTTACTAATGTTTGGAGGGCAAAAAATTCCTGAATTGATGAAAGGTTTGGGCAAAGGCATTAAGGAATTCAAGAATGCGACTAAAGCAGATGATGATGAACCAAAGAAAGACAATGAAAAGTTAGAAAAATAAAACTAAGTCAAATTAGTTTGGAGAGCCTAAAGTACTTGGAGAACCTGAATCAGGTTATCAAGTTACTTTAGGCTCTGTTTATTTTGGCAATTCCGTACTTTCCCTGCTAAAAGAACTCCTCTGAGTTATCCTGATTTTGCTCGATACTTTCCGGGTCATCACAATTCACGTTCACCGAAAAGTTGACCGGCCGCTCAAATTCAACCTCATCGCGGTACGGCAAACTTCGGTCAGCATAAACTTTCTTCATGTAATATCCCCAGATTGGAAGAGCCATACTCGCGCCCTGTCCCGACTGCATGTCTTCGAAATGGATGCCCCTTAATTCACCTCCGGTCCACGCTCCGTTGACCAGCTGAGGGGTAATTCCAATGAACCAACCGTCGGAATGGTTTTGGGTGGTGCCGGTTTTACCCGCAATCTGTCCTTTAAAGCCACCATATTCAGGTCTGAACCGCAGACGGCTTCCTGATCCGGCATCGACTACGCCGCGCATCAGGTCAATCATCAGGTAGGCCGTTTGCTCGTCGATGGCATCATGTTTTTCAGGAGTGAATTTCGAAATGATATTTCCATGCCGGTCTTCGATTTGGGTGACAAAAATAGGCTGTGTGAATACTCCTTTGTTGGCAAAAGTTCCGTAAGCTCCAACCATTTCGTAAAGCGTCACATCCGATGTACCTAAAAACATGGAAGGTACAGGATCAATGGGACTGTAAATACCCATCTTCTTCATGATGTCGGCCACCGATTGCGGATTGAATTGCTTCATGACCCAGGCCGAAACCTGATTAACCGAATGTGCAAGTCCCCATTTCAGGGTGACCATTTTGTCATCGAATTTGGTGGGTCCGGAGTTTTTGGCTTCCCAAATGGTACCATCAGGCAAAATAAACTGCTGTTTGACGTTAGGTACTTTGCTGCACGGCGACATTCCGTTTTGCATGGCCAGCGTATATAAAAATGGTTTCACGGTCGAACCAACCTGGCGCTTGCCTCCTTTCACCATGTCGTACATAAAATGCCGGTAATCGGGTCCGCCAACATACGCTTTTACCTGTCCTGTCTTAATTTCCATCGACATGAACGACGATCGGATGATACTCAGGTAATATTTAATTGAGTCGAGAGGCGATAGTAAAGTATCCCGTTCACCTTTGTATGAAAACACCGTCATTTCAACCGGATGTTTAAAATTTTGTTTGATTTCGTCCCAGGATTTGCCACTCAATTTGGCAAGCCGGTATCGTTCAGTCTGCTTGATGGACTGGTCCGTGATCTTTTCAACTTCCTCGCCCGATAAATCGTTTGAGAATGGACGGTTTTTTAAAACACGGAGATGTTTATTAAAGCCAGGCTGTACATTTTTCTTCAGGTGAATCATAACAGCTTCCTCGGCATATCGCTGCATTCGCGAATCGAGGGTGGTGATAATCCGGATTCCATCGCGGTATAAATTATACGAAGTACCATCCGCCTTTTTATTTTTGGTACACCATCCAAAAAGCGGGTTGACCTGCCAATCCACCGAATCTTCTTTGTACTTCTGCATTTGCCATTTCCTGTAATCTTTTCGCTCGGGTTTGTTTGCATTCATGGCCTGCCGGAGGTATTCCCTGAAGTAAGGCGCCGGCCCGGTCTTGAAATCGACCTTGTGATAGTTGAGGCCAAGAGGAAGTGTCTGCAGTGATTTAGACATTTCTTTCGTGATATATCCGTTTTTTGCCATTTGTGACAGGACCACATTGCGTCGTTTGAGAGTAATTTCAGGCCGCTTGACTGGATTAAACAAGGAGGAATTTTTTGCCATTCCAACGAGCATCGCAGCTTGTTCAAGACGCAACGAATCAGGTGAAGTATTAAAATAGATGGCCGCTGCCGACTTTATCCCAACAGCGAGGTTCAGGAAATCGTATTTATTCAGGTACATGGTCAGGATTTCTTCCTTGGTGTAGCTTTTTTCGAGTTTCACAGCGATCACCCATTCCTTAAACTTCCTGAAAATCAATTCCAGTTTGCTGTCGAGGTTTTCGCGGGGGAAAAGCATTTTGGCCAGTTGCTGGCTAATTGTACTTCCGCCTCCTGAATTGGTGTCGCCAGTCACGATTCCTTTCACGACCCGGAACAAACCTCTTAAATCGATTCCTGAATGGCCGTAAAACCGGACATCTTCGGTAGCCACCAAGGCATTCAGCATGTTGGGACTGATTTCGTGGTAATTGACGAAACTCCGGTTTTCCTTGAAGTATTTTCCCAGCACCACGCCATCCGACGAAACGACTTCGGAGGCCAGCAAACTTTCCGGATTTTCAAGATCTTCGAACGAAGGCATGAATCCCAGCCAGCCTTGCGCAATCATGAAAAACATCAGGAACACCGCTGAAACGCCCAGCGCATAAAGAACCCAGAAAACCCGGATGTACTTTTTAAATACTGAAATATCCCGTTCCATTCAGAATGAATTGTGTTTGAGGGGACGAAGATAATGAAACCTGAGCAAATTTTATCCGTGTCCGTTTTTCGTTTTCCGATCGGTTCAGGGAACAGGAAACATAGCAAAGTTGGAGGCGATTTCATTATATTTACCCATTCTTTTGAATTCTTTTGAAAACATACTCCTATGGCCAAGGTAAAGACCAGTTTTTTTTGTCAGAATTGCGGGGCGCAGTCGCCTAAATGGGTGGGAAAGTGCCATTCGTGCGGCGAATGGAATTCGTTTGTCGAGGAAATTGTGGAGCGCGAAAGTCCGTCGGTGGCTTCGTTTTTAAGCGGAACAGGTAATCAGCCCAAGCTGTTGCACGAGGTTTCGGCAGAACATACCGAACGGATTGATACCTGTAATCAGGAATTGAACCGTGTATTGGGAGGTGGCCTGGTTCCCGGATCGATGGTGCTGATAGGTGGCGAACCCGGCATTGGCAAATCGACCCTGGTTTTGCAGCTGGCCCTGGATTTGAAGGATAAAAAAATCCTCTATGTTTCGGGCGAAGAAAGCATTCAGCAGATCAAAATCCGCGCTCAGCGGCTTCAGAAAGAAAATCAGAATTGTTACTTTTTGAGCGAAACATCGCTTGAAAATATGCTTGCACAAAGCAAACAAATCTCACCGGATTTGCTGATTATCGACTCCATTCAGACTGTTTCCACCGAGTCGATTGAATCGTCGCCGGGATCGGTCGGGCAAATCCGCGAATGTACCAATGGAATTCTGAAATACGCCAAAGAATGCAATGTGCCGGTTATCCTGATCGGTCACATCACCAAGGAAGGCAGCCTGGCCGGGCCAAAAGTGCTGGAACATATTGTGGATACGGTTTTGCAGTTTGAAGGAGAAAACCAGTACATGTACCGGATTCTTCGCGCTATCAAAAACCGCTTTGGCTCCACTTCCGAGCTGGGAATTTTCGAAATGGGGAATTCGGGTTTGCGCGAAGTTTCCAATCCGTCGGAATTGCTCATCAACCGTGCCCATGAAGGTTTGAGCGGCACCGCCATTGCTGCAGCCATCGAAGGAATCCGACCTTTGCTGATCGAGATTCAGGCGCTGGTCAGCACCGCAGCATATGGAACACCACAGCGTTCGTCCACCGGATTAGACTTGCGGCGGCTGAATATGCTCCTTGCAGTTCTTGAAAAACGGGCAGGATTCAAGCTGGCCACCAAAGATGTTTTTCTGAATATTGCCGGAGGAATTAAAGTTGACGATCCGGCCATCGACCTAACGGTGATCACGGCTATTCTTTCATCGAACTTCGATTTGCCAATCCGGAAGAATGTTTGCTTTGCTGGTGAAATAGGACTTTCCGGTGAAATTCGTTCGGTAAACCGACTCGAACAGCGCATTGCCGAAGCCGAGAAACTGGGATTCGACAGCATTTTTATCCCCAAAGCCGGGAAAGGCATCAACCTTCAGAAATTTAAAATTGAAATTTTGCAGTTCGACCGCGTGGAATTGTTTTTCAGGCATGTATTCAGCAAAAAGAGCTGAGGTAATGTTAACTTTGCCACGAATTCAATAAAAAGGAATATGAAACAAATCACCTGGATCTTCTTGCTGGCTGTTCTGCTTTCCGGAATTACCTCCTGCAACCGTCATTCAATCCCAAAGCCTGACCAACTGATCAGTAAATCGAAGTTTGAGAAGATGATGGTTGACATCTACCTGATCCAGGGTTTAAATAACCTGAGCCGGGATAAAACCAGCCTGAAGAAGCTGACCCAAACTGATCTCTATTTTTCGGTATTGAAGAAATACTCGGTTGCCGATACTGTTTTTGTTCGTTCTTTGATATACTATTCCAGTTTCCCAAAGGAATATGAGAAAATGCATGTGGATATCATGAACATGCTGAACCAGGCACAAGATCAGTTCAGGCCGGTGGACAAGCTGAAAACAAAAGAAGAATGAGGAAGTTTTCAGCCAATTATGTGGTTTCTGAAACCGGGGCATTCCTGAAAAATGGGATCGTACTTGCCGAAGAAGATGGAAACGTAATTCAATATATTGATACCACCAACGATCTCAAAGAAATTGCCCAACTCAGCTTTCACAATGGAATTTTGATAGCCGGATGTACTTTTTCAAGAACAGTTTCTGCCAATCAGATTCAGAAATCCGACGATGCAATATTCAAGTCCATAAAAAAGTGGGTTGAAACACAGACGCTGATTTCGCTCAACGACCTGATTAATTTTGGAAAGCGCGTTCAGGAAGATATTCCGGAGATGAAAATTTCCGACATCATCAGTAAAATTTCGGAAGTCCTGATATCCGGTTTTGGTTTTGTTAAAGAAACACAGACCGGTGTTTTCCTTCTGACGGGCGTTGATCTCCCGCAACTTCATTTTACACCAAAAGCCAAAATAAAACGAATTCTTTAATTACTTTTTCCTCAGATTTTATGTCAACATTTCTATTTGATCAAATTATTTTCGGACCCATAAAAAGCCGCAGACTGGGAGTTTCGCTGGGAGTGAACCTGCTGCCCACCGACAGCAAAGTATGCTCCTTCGACTGTATTTACTGTGAGTGTGGCTGGAATCCCCGGAAACGGGAAAAGAAGGCAGTTTTGCCGTCGCGTATGGAGGTCAGGAAAAAGCTGGAGGAAAAGTTGACAGACATGATCAAAAACCAGGAACTTCCGGATGTGATTACCTTTGCCGGAAATGGCGAGCCAACCTTGCATCCTGAATTCGAAGAAATTATGGATGACACTATTCAGCTTCGCGATCGGATGACCCCCAAAACCCGAATCGCGGTTTTATCGAATGCCACCATGTTGCATAAAGCTTCAGTGATCAGGGCTTTGCTAAAGGTGGACGACAACATTCAGAAACTTGATTCAGGAATGGAAGAAACCATTCGTAAGATCGATTGCCCCTCTTCGAATTTTAAGTTATCGGAGGTGGTTGAAAACCTGAAATCGTTTCATGGCAAAGTGATCATTCAGACGTTGTTCCTGAGGGGAAAGTTCAAGGATAGAATGATTGATAATACTACCGAATCAGAACTTTCGGAATGGTTGAAGCTCCTCAGAATCATCGGGCCATCTCAGGTGATGATCTATACGATCGATCGCGACACACCGGCACCGGAACTTGAAAAAGTGAATTTGGAGGACTTGAACCGAATTGCTGAACGCGTTCGGACAATTGGTTTTGAAGTTCAGGTTTCAGGATAAGAAATAGCCCTAAAAGCCTGAAGCACCACCCAAACCCTCCCCAAAAGGGAGGGCTTAAAAAGGTGCTTGGAACGATGTCCCCTCAAATTAAAAATGTCTTGCTTTTCTTTCTCCCCTCCATTTTGGAGGGGTAGGGTAGGCTGTTCTTTTATTTCGTTGTCCTGGTCCAGGTGGTTGATCTTCCAAGCCATTTGATTCCAACCACATAACCTTTTAATTTCAGGATGTTTGGGTCACCTTCAAACCAGGCATAGCAATCGTAGGTTTTGCCGTTTTTCGGATCATAAATAGTTCCACCCTGCCATTCCTTGTCAGCAGCATTGTACTTTATTCCATTCAGGATTTGAATACCAACCCTAGATCTTGACCGCAATTTGGGGTCCGGATTTTCATTATCTTTTTCAGGTTCACCGTTCACCCATTTTTCCTTAAT
>JANXYV010000186.1 GCA_025355875.1 Prolixibacteraceae bacterium
ACCATCAATTTTACCGTATTTGAGCGTTATTTTTGAACCACAATAAAAGCACTTTTTTTATTCATATTTTTGATTTCTCGCAAAGCTATACCAATAAAGGATTACAGAGGTTTTCACCATTCTTTTTGTCCATTAACCCAGATAAACAAAGATAATGTGTGTGCGATTTCTGTCGGGTAAATAAATTGACCGGCGTTCGAATTGAATCAAAAACGGGTATCTATTTCTGAAATACCTTTTTTATAAGGATCAAAGCTTCCTCCAGTACCGATTTTGGGCAACCAATATTCATGCGCATAAAACCCGAGCCCTGTTTCCCGAACTGAACTCCGCGATTTAAACCCACGCCGCCATCAATGAGTTTCTGTCTGAGCGATTCATCGGTCAGGCCAAAAGCTGAAAAGTCAATCCAGATCAAATAAGTCGCTTCGGGCCGCATCACTTTTACTTCCGGCAAATTCTCCAGAAAGAACTGTTCCAGAAAGGCAAAATTCTCCTGAAGGTATTTCATCAACTGCACAAGCCATTCATCTCCATAGGTATAGGCTGCTTCGAGCGCCACTGTTCCGAAAATATTGCCCATGTGCAAATGGGGCAGGCGCATTTCGCGTTCGTAAGCCACAAAGTGCCGTTTATTGGGGATGACCAGGTAGGAAGTGGTCAATCCGGCAGTATTGAAAGTTTTACTGGGAGCCATGCAGATGACACAGTTTTGAGCAATTTCTTCTGAAATACCTG
Source organism: Prolixibacteraceae bacterium (assembly GCA_025355875.1). GTDB lineage: Bacteria > Bacteroidota > Bacteroidia > Bacteroidales > Prolixibacteraceae > Aquipluma. The sequence continues at coordinate 739 of JANXYV010000186.1, forward strand.
CCAGTGCGGTATGTTTGAAGCCATCAAAAATCAAGTCGGAATGAATCTCATCGGAAATGATCAGGATATTATTTTCGATGCAAACTTTTGCCAGTTCGGTGAGTTCCTTTTCATTCCAGGCCATTCCGCCGGGATTGTGCGGGTTGCTCAGTAATAAAAGTCTGGTTTTTGGAGTGATTTTCTTTTTCAGATCATCAATATCAAAATAGTAGCGGCCATTTTCAATCCGGAGAGGATTTTCAATCAGTGTTCGTTTGGTTCCGTTGACTGAGTCGAAAAAAGGGAAATACACCGGAGGTTGAATCATTACGCCGTCACCCGGTTCTGACAAAGCTTCGATGGCTAGAGTGAGACCAGCCACCACACCGGGGCTGAACGAAATCCATTCGGGCTTGATTTCCCAGTTGTGGTGACGTTTTACCCAGTTCACAATAGATTGGGTGTAGGATTCGGGTCGAAGAGTGTATCCGAAAAGTTCGTGTTCTGCACGTTTCCGAATAGCTTCGACAATGAAATCAGGTGTTTTAAAATCCATATCTGCAACCCAGAGTGGCAGCACATCTGCATTTCCAAAAAAGGATTTTCGCCCGGCATACTTAACGGTGCTGGTCGTGCTGCGATCGATAATTTCGTCAAAATTGTAAGTCTTCATTCTGTCTTTTCGGGTTTTGATATGGTACAACTAACATCAATACGTTCTCAGGGTTCAATTTTTCGCAGAAAGTTCAGTCCATTTTCCTGTTCAACCTTCAATACGAAATTGAAACGGTTGAGGGAAAGACAGAGGTCAAAATCGGCTTCCGGCGCCCAATCCTGCTTTTCCGGCGAAAAAAACCGCGCTCCATCGCCCTTTCTGATTTGTTCGACCATGGCCGGAAAGTCGTTTGAAATTCCTTCCAGTTCATTTTTCAGCCAAACTGCCAAAAGCGTGTCTTCGTCGGTTGGATACTGGCAGCTATACCCCATGCAAACCAGCGAAACAATGGCAGGGTTTTGTTTGCGAATATATTTTACGATGGCCGAAGCATTCACAAAACTTCCGGTGAGAATTTCATCCGCACCGGTGGAATTGGCTATTCCTTGCGTTCCCGAACTGGTGGTATGGACCATTGTCTTGCCACAAAGTTCGGCTCCCAACAATTGCGAAGGAGAATTTCCGAAATCAAAACCTTCAGGTTTTTGTTCATTTCGTTCGCCAACCAGCAGGTATTCGGGATGCAATTTCTTGAGATGGTAAGCCATTTCGAGGTCGCCAACCGGATAGATCCGCTGAATTCCGTTTCCAAAAGCATAACAGGCGGTCGAGAAAGCCCGGAATACGTCAATAATCACGGTCAATCCCTGAGCTTCCTGTGCTCCTTCCAGTAATTGCAGAATATTTATTTGCATGAGATCGCTTGATTGGTTGATTAATACAGCTAGTTGAAAGTAATTGTTTACAATGAGTTAACACTGCTTCCTTCTGTTAACACAAGGGTAAAACAATCGTAATGTGTGCTGCACAACATGTTTTTCAATTCCTTGTTATAATTGCATCATTCATTAAAATACGAAAACATGAAAACAATTCTTTCAATTTCAAAAGTAACAATGTTGTTTGCATTTGTAGCATTTGCTAACACATTAATGGCATCAGGAAACTTAAAAGTTAACATCCATCCTCTCGAATCTGAAAAAGCAATTATCGCAATTTCAAATGCTGAAGAAAGCAATTTTCAGATCAGTATTTTAAATGATCAGGGAGAAGTAGTTTATTACAAGGAAACTACAGATGGAAATATGGACTATCGTAGAGTGTTCGATTTTTCGAATCTCGAAAATGGTGATTACAAATTGTCAGTTACCGTCGATAAGGCCACTACCGAACGTTCATTCAATATGAAAAATAAGAATATTTCGGTAGGAAAAGAGAAGAACATGATTGAGCCTTACTTCGCATTCAAAGATGGTATTCTGAAGATTTCATTCCTGAACTTTTCGGAAGCAGATGTGAAGTTGAATTTATTCGACAAAAATGATTTGGTTTATGAAAAGGAGCTAGGTTCCAGGTTTGATGTCAATGGTGGATTTGACCTTTCCAGATTGGAAAAGGGAACTTATTCGGTAATACTTTCAGCAGATGACAAAGCTTATTCATATCATTTGAATGTTGAATAATCCTTTCACATTCTGCCTTATTTGAAAATGCGACTTCCAACGGGAGTCGCATTTTTTATTTACGGTTTTCCAACATCGGAAGATCAGGTCAACGGTGGTTGATTTGACTTTCAGCCGATTTGTGATCAGAGTCAAATAAAGATTAAATTTGCATCGCATAAATTTCAGGAATGATGAGAAGAAATGAGGTTGAGATTATGGCTCCGGTGGGTTCCTACGAATCACTGATGGCTGCCATCCAGGCTGGCGCCGGGTCGGTCTATTTTGGGGTGGAGCAACTCAATATGCGCGCCCGTTCGTCGAACAATTTTACCCTCGACGATTTAAAGAAAATTGCCGGGATAGCCCATTCCAAAGGAGTTAAAACTTATCTTACAGTGAATGTGGTGGTTTTCGATACCGAACTCGATCAGCTTCATGCCATTATTGATGCAGCAAAGCAAGCCGGTATTTCAGCGATCATTGCATCCGATATTTCAGCGATCATGTATGCCAGGCAAATTGGGGTGGAGGTTCATATTTCGACTCAGTTGAATATCACGAACATCGAAGCAGTCCGCTTTTACGCCCAGTTTGCCGATGTGGTGGTGCTGGCCCGCGAAATGAACATTGGCAGGGTCTGGGAAATCTCCAAACAAATCAGGGAACAAAACATTACCGGACCTTCAGGAGAACTGGTGCGTCTTGAAATGTTTGTGCATGGAGCACTTTGCATGGCCGTTTCAGGGAAATGCTACCTAAGCTTGAATGAGATGAATTCCTCGGCTAACCGAGGTAGTTGCATGCAGTCGTGTCGTCGCGCTTACATTGTAACTGATAAAGAAACGGGTGCAGAATTGGAAATTGACAACGAATATATTATGTCGCCAAAAGATTTGAAGACGATCCATTTTCTGAATAAAATACTTGATTCCGGAGTTTCAGTTCTGAAAATTGAAGGACGGGCCCGGTCACCTGAATATGTTTACACCGTGGTTGAATGCTATCGCGAGGGGGTGGATGCCTATTTTGAAGATAGTTTCACTGAAGAAAAAGTATCCGACTGGGATCTCAGGCTTGCCTCTGTTTTCAACCGTGGTTTCTGGAATGGATATTATCTCGGACAACGTTTGGGCGAATGGAGCAAAAACTACGGTTCATTGGCTTCGCACCGGAAAGTATATGTCGGTAAGGGAATTAACTACTTTTCAAACCTGAAGGTAGCTGAATTCAAACTGGAAACCGGACCCTTAAAAGTGGGTGACGAAATATATATCACCGGTCCGACTACGGGGCTGGTAAAAACCATTGTGAAAGAAATTCAGCTTGATAAACAGTCGGTTGCGGAAGCACAAAAAGGCTCGTACATCTCAATTCCAATTGAAACCAAAATCAGGAAATCGGATAAACTCTATAAAATTGTGGAGGCTTCGGAAGTGAAACAACAATAAGCCGGCAAAAAGTAAAAGGTAAAAAGAAAAAAGTCATTCCGGAAGTAGAAAATCTTATTAACAATTGCAATCGATTCACGAAAGATCCCGCCAATCTTCTTATTTTTGAGACAAATATTACCTTTTATGCGAAAATTTCTTGTTATTTCCGGAGTTTTAATTCTGGTTGCTGCAGCAGCCTATCTGGGCCTGAAATACTTCCCGATTCATAAGGAAAAACCTGTAATCCAGACTTTTTCGACCAAGCAAAATCCAGCTTTCAAGGCTGTGCCGCAAAAAAGTCCTTTGGTTATTGAGGTGAAAAATCAGGAAGGTTTTTTCAATGCCCTCAAAGGAGGGGATCCAAGTTTTGCTGAATTGAGGGGAATTGCTGAATTTGAAGGACTTTTTTCAACCATCAGCAAGTTCAGGGATTTTATCAGCAGCCGATCTGGAATGCGGAACCTGTTAAATGGTAAATCCATCATTATTTCGGTCAATCCAACCGGAAAAAACCAGTTTACCAATCTCTTCCTGGTTCAGCTTAACGACAAAAAAGAATCAGGCTCCGCTCCTGAAGTTGTTTCGAACGAATTGGGCGCAGCCTATACAATTACCCGGAAAACATACGAAAACACGCTAATCTACAGCGCAAAATCAGCCGATTTAAATTTGTATTTTGCATGTACCGATGATATTTTTATGGTCAGCGAAGATTTTATTTTAATTGAGGCGGCCATCCGGCATTCAATGTCACAAAATCTGCTGAGCAATCCGGAATTTACAGAAGTATATAAAACTATTGAGGAGAACTCATTGGCCAACATCTTTATTAATCACCAGACTATCCACCAGGTTTTGACCGGTTTGGTTTCTCCGGAGGTCAGGAAAAACATCAGCCAGATTGCTTCATTCTCAGACTGGTCGGCACTCGACCTTTCGGTAAAATCATCGTCCATTGAGTTGAACGGTTATAGTGTGACACGTGATTCCAGTGACAACTACCTCAATATTTTCAGAAGCCAGGACGCCCCAAAACTGACGATTGAAAAGGCAATACCCGCGAACGCTTCCTATTTTGTGGCTCTGAACCTGAAGAATTCCAGCACATTTCTTGATCACTACGAAACCTATATCAAGGCCAATGGCAATTTCTATTCACGCGAAATGAGCCTGATCGAATTTCAGAAGAAAACTGGAACCAACGCGGTGAAGTTTATCAAAGAGCTTGGAGGAAATCAGTTTGCCGGAGTTTATACCACTATCAATAAATCGAATGCCACACAAAATCGCTTTTTTGTAACCGACCTGATCAACGCATCCGAAACAAAGGAAAAACTGGGCAAAGCGATTGCTGAATATACTTCCGGTATTGATCAGGGGCATGTTCAGTATGTGGCTGATTCGAAGAACAAGTTCGACATTTATCGTTTGCCGCTTGGCAATATGGCCGAATCACTTTTTGGCAGGGTTTTCTCGGGCATCGATGGCGAGTATGTGGTTCTTTACAAAAAATACCTGATTTGGGGCGATAACCTTCCAGGGCTGAAAAATTACCTTCAAAGTCTGGCTTCCGAAAAAACAATGGCCAACGATTCGGTATACAAGGCATATTCGCTTGGTGGGCTGGCCTATCCAAACTTATCGATCTATGCGAAAGTTCCCAGAGTATTCCGGTTAAAAGATGCGCTCTTAAAACCGGAAGTAGCTGCCATGCTTTCGAAAGATGAGGATCATATCCGCAAATTCAGTATGTTTTCCTGGCAGTTTTCGGTTTCCGGCAGCATGATTAAAAATCAGATCAGGCTGAAATATGACCCAAACGTAAAAGAAGAGCCGCAAGCCGTCTGGCAGTTGAAACTGGAAGCGCCCCTGACCCAGAAACCAAAACTGGTATTGAACCATAAAGATTTGCCAAACCGCGAAGTGATTGTGTGCGACAAAAAGAATAATGTTTACCTGATCAACAAAGACGGACTGATCCTTTGGACCATGAACATTCCGGGAGAAATTGTTTCTGAAATCCATCAGATCGACCTTTTTCAAAACAACAAGTTCCAGTATGTTTTCAACACCCGGACACAACTTTATGTGATCGACCGAATGGGCAACAAAGTCGGAAAATTCCCGGTAACACTCAAATCGATGGCGTCCAATGGCGTTTCGGTGGTTGATTATGGAAAGAATAAAGAGTTTCGGTTCTTTATTGCAGGCGAAGACAAAAAAGTGTATGCGTTTGATCGTTGGGGCAAGTTAGTTCCAAACTGGAATTTTGCAGCTTCGGAAAGCCCGATAAACAGTCAGGGTGAACGTTATGAAATCAATGGTAAAGATTACCTGGTCTTCAGCAACAAACAAAACACGTATTTTCTTGATCGCCAGGGCAAGAAATGTGATATCGGCAACGAATCGTTCGAACATTCAGGTAATCCAACTTATTTCTTTGGTGGTGGAAATCCAAAGTTAATTTCGACTGATCCGGCAGGGAAAATTCATATTCAGAATTTCACCGGACAGGCCGAAGTGAAGGAATTTGGCAAGTTTGGTGCAGCTCATCGTTTTACTGGGGCTGATCTGGATGGGAATGGTTCTCAGGAATATCTTTTCTCTGAAGGAAAGAAACTCACGGCATTTGCTTCGGACGGCAAAAAGCTCTTTGAACGCTTCTTCCCTGATGTAATTACTGAAACTCCAGTTGTGTGCTCTTTTGGTGCCGGGATCAACAAAATCGGGGTCATTGTCGGCGGAATAAACAAAGTTTTTCTGCTGAACAAGGATGGCTCAATCATGCAGGGCTTTCCGCTGGATGGAAACAGTAATTTCATTCTTCAGAAATTTAATGATGCCTCTAGCTGGTATAATCTGATTGTTGGCAGCGAAGGGAATACCCTTGTGAACTACCGGATCGAATAGGAATATTCTTCAAATAAAACAGAAATCCCGGGCTCTGAACCCGGGATTTCTTATTTTTTACTGAAAACTGTGACTGCGAATTATCCCAAATCACGCTTTCTCCCATTGTTCATTCATCAGCTTCACTGCGGCTGGCAAAGTTACTTTTGGGTCGCCAACCGAGCCACATTCAAAACTGACGTAATCCTGATAGTTGATTTCCTTCAGTCCGCGGAACCCGTTGACGTAATTATCGGCTTCACCATCTTCTCCGGGCATTTTGCGTCGTTTCCGGCTGGCAATGTGAACGTGGTGCAGGTAATCGCTGGCTGCCAAAAATGCTGCACGATCGTTGGTTTCTTCCCAGGTCATGTGCCAGAAATCGCCCATCACAGCTGCTCCTTCGCTTTTAGTATCCCGGACAATCGATGCTCCATCAGCTATCTGACGACAGAAATAGCATTCCTGGCGGTTCAGTGGTTCGAGTAGGATTCGGGTTTTATTCTGAAGGGCAAAATCGCCCAGCTCTTTCATTTGACCAAGCAAAAGTTCGCGTGCTTCCTTATCGGGAAGAGACTTTTGATTGTTGAAAGCTGGTACGAAAATCACTCCTGTTGAGCCCAATTCTCCGGCCGCGCCGATAATCACCTTCATCGAATCCATACATTTTTTCTGAATAGCCGGATCGTCCGCAATCAGCCAGCCCTCAAAACCGGCACAGATCGCGCTGACTTTCAGCTTGCGGTTTTGCAGAATCTTTTGGATTTCGGCAACTCTTTTTTCAAGTCCACCGCCCCAAAACTCAATGCCTACAATTCCAAGTGATTCAATGAAATCGAGCTTCTCGTTCAGCTCCTTGCCGGGAGCAACGCCTTCCTGACACGAAATCTTCAGGATCGGTGAATCCGATTTCATCAATCCCATTCCAGGATTGCTTTTGAACGAGGAAAAGATACCCCCGGCAGCAGTCAGTGCGGCACCTGAAACGGCAGTTCCTAAAAATGATCTTCTGTTAAGAGTCATACCTTATCGTGTTTGGTTTCCCTGCGGTGTTCCTGCAATGTGAATAAATTCGGGCAGTTTAAATTCTTTTCCTGCACCGTACCCGATTTGGGCGGCAGCCATATTTTTGGTCATGTCAATATCTTTCGGGAAAAAATCGAGCGGAGAAGCAGTCATTTCATCCCATGTGATTTTCTTTCCGGTGTAAGCCGATTCGCGCCCCATGATGGCAGCCATGTTGGCAACAGCCGTTTCGGATGCCTGTTCAATCGGTTTTCCGGCGCGGATATGGTTAATCCAGTTCACGTGTTCCAAGGTATATGGATCGGTTTGCTTGAATTTGGCTTTTTCGGCCTCGTAGTCGTATTTCCATATTTCATTGCCTTTCAGGTCTTTGATAATGTGTGCGTCGGAAGTCGTAGACCATGAACCTTTGGTGCCCTGGATAAATTCCCATACGCCACCTTCCGTTCCGTTGATCTGGCGACAGGTGCTGTGCATGTGAATACCGTTTTCCATTTCGAAATCAACGCTGAAATTGTCGAACTGGTTACCGGTAACGCGGCGCTGACGCGAGCCGAATCCAAGCGCGGATTTTGGTTTTAGTCCTGAAAACCAAGTGAATACATCCAGATTGTGAACGTGCTGTTCAACAATATGATCGCCCGAAAGCCATCCCCAGTTTACCCAGTCGCGGATCATCCATTCAAGATCCGACCATTTAGGGTTGCGATCCTTGTACCAGAGCATACCGCCACACCAATACATGGTTCCTCCGGTTATTTCGCCGATAGCCCCGTTCATGATTTGTTGGTACGAAGCTACATAATCGCGCTTATGGTGGCGTTGTGTGCCGGTTACCACGCAAAGACCTTTTGCCTGGGCTTGTCTGGCTGTAGCCACGATGGTGCGGTAACCTACCGGATCAACGCAAATCGGTTTTTCGAGGAAGCAATGTTTGCCTTTTTCCACCGCATACTTGAAAATTTCGGCGCGGAAATTGGGTGGAGTAGCGGTAATAATCACATCCACATCGCTGTCTATAACTTTTTGATAGGCATCGAGCCCTACAAATTTTTTGTCAGCAGCAATGTCAATATTTTTCTCTTTTTTCAGGTTTGCAGCTAATTCTTCCAGACGGTCGGCGAAAGTATCGCCTAAAGCCACAATAGTAACATTATCGGCCGCGTTGAGGAAATTAATCGCTGCGCCAGAGCCTCGCCCGCCACAGCCAATTACGCCGGCTTTCAGCGGTTTGCCTTCTGTAGCCTTATCAACCAGGTTGGGTAGGTAATAAGAGCCTGGCTCTTTCAAAGGTTGTATTTTTGGAGTACTGCTGCATGATGCCAACGCTGCAACACTTCCTGCAACACTTCCTGTACCAATTGCGCCCAATGCCCCGGCCAAAGCCGAGCTTTTTAAGAATGAACGTCTGTCAACACCTTTTTTCATAACGCATAAATTTTAAATGTGGATAGTCAGTTATCTATTGAATTTTTATTGAATTGTCTGGTTCACAAACAACCCTGAAACCGATGCCTTTAACATCTGAATACCACCAGATACTTTTAGGTTGCTGCGGGTCGGTTTTCAGCCACGCTTCTTGCTGGCTGTGGTCGCGGGCTGCTGCGCGCACGTTGGCTGCATCCGAAATATAATTGCCACCACGCACAACCCATTCCTGGCCATCAGTTACGAGTGGGTTAGTCACTTTCCCGCTGTTTTTTGCATAAGCGTCGGGTGCATAGCGGTCGGCACAATATTCCATTACGTTGCCCAGCATATTTTTCAGGCCGAACGGATTAGGCTTGACCTCTTCGGGCAAATGCGTTTTGCCTTTGCTGTTGTTGGCATAAATGATGTATTGCGAAATTGGGTCAGTATCAGCGTCCGAGAATTTACGCCATAATCCTTTGTCGGAAAACTTTTTCGGGTTGCCGTTAAAGAAATACGGAGTTTCGGTGCCACCGCGAGCCGCGTATTCCCATTCGGCTTCTGTTGGTAAACGGTATTTTTTGCCGGTTTTCTTTGAAAGCCATTGACAGAAGGTTTCCGCTGCATAATGGGTCATGGTGATTGCAGGGCGATTGCCAAACCCCCAGTTTTGATCGGGTCGTCCATAAGGCGAGGTGGGACCGGAAATGGCATCCACGTTCGGGTTGCTGTTGTTGGCATAAATCTGTTCGGGAGGGGTGCGCCCTTCGCTCATGGTATTACCATAAAATGCCCAATACTGTTCCCAGGTTGTTTCCACTTCGGCCATGAAAAACGGGCTGACTGCAACCTGGCGCACCGGCGATTCGTCGGGCAGGTGGAAAGGTTCGTTTTCCGGGCTTCCCATGCCGAAAGTACCACCTTTGATAGCTATCATCTTGAACGCTACCGATGTGCCGGGAATCTGTTCGGTGTAGTTGGCAAAAGTTGTTACGGTGGTTGCCTGTTCAAATTTGGGTTTCAAACTTTCAGCGTTACCGTCGGTCTGCCCAGGGATGCCGGTCATCTTGCCGTGTTTGTATTTCGGGTTGTAATGACCGACGTCGAGGTGGCAACTGATGCACTGCAAATCCAGTTTCTTCTCGTTATTTTCGTAGTAAAGATGGGCAGCTATTCCTGCGTCCACTAAATTTTTAGGAAACAGGTTCTGGTGGCAATGCTTGCACGATACGTTCGGGATATACTTCACAGCATATTCCAGTTCAGACTTCATCTCCCAGTTAAATTCTGCTGAATCTTTTGTCAGTTTTCCATAAACATCCTTGATTCCAAATTTGATTTTCTGAACCAGGTAACCTTGTCCTTTGGGTGGTAAATGGCAATCGACACAATGAACCTGAATTCCACCTTTATTATCGAAATGAGACGACAGTTTCCAGGAAGGGAAAACATGCGGATGAACATGGCAAGAGGCACAAAATTCATCAGTAGAAGTATATTCGATGGTGCGATTGACAAAAATGGTAGCCACAATCCCGATGGCAAAAGAACAGAATAATACAAGTAAAAGGCGTTTGCGCAGGTAGTCTCCGAACTTTTTGAACATAGCAGGTTTAATTTCCGGTTTAAAATATTTTGGTTTTAGGCGTTCAAAATTAACAAAAATAAGAGGATTGCAAAACCTGAATCAGGAAAAGGGAAAGAGAAAATAGTAAGGATGAAAAGTTAATAATTCTCCGAAAAGAAATCAAGGCAAAATAAGTTTGCAGTTTGATATTCAAAAAGCAAGCTATCTTTGAATCCTGATTGCAAAACACCAGAATAATGAATTTAGAAAAGATTGCTGCCAAATTTCAGTTGGATGGAAAGGTCGACCGGGTTGAAGCCATGGGCGAAGGTTTCATCAATGACACCTATGTTATTTATACCCTCGGAGTCGACGCATACAATTACATCCTTCAGCGAAAAAACAAGCGCATTTTCACCAATGTTCCTGCAATGATGGAGAATATTGAAAAGGTTTGTACCCACATCAAGCAAAAGGTTGTTGAAAAAGGTGGCGATCCGATGCGCGAGGCCATGACCATTGTTCCGGCGCTGGATGGCAAATTATATTTTCAGGATGAAGTGGGTGAGTATTGGACAGTTTGTGTATTTATTGGCGATTCCATGGTCATCAGCTCCGCGATAACTCCTGAACTGGCTTATCAGGGAGGAAAGGGAATCGGAATGTTCCAGTCGATGGTGGCTGATTTGAACGAACCACTGACGGATATTTTACCCGGGTTCCACAATATATGCTTCCGTTTTAACCAATGGGATGCAGTTTTGGCAAAAGATCTGGTTGGACGTAAGGCAAAGCTGAGCAAAGAAATTAGCTGGGTCGAAAGTCGCCGCAAGGAGATGCTTGACTTCTGGAAACTGGTCGAAATCGGAGAAATTCCAACACGGGTGACCCACAACGACACCAAAATATCCAACATCCTTTTCGATGAAAAGGGCGATGTTTTATGCGTCATCGATCTGGATACCGTTTTAAACAGCACTTGTCTGAACGATTTTGGAGATGCCATGCGTTCGTATACCAACAGGGGCCAGGAAGATGATGAAAACCTCGATGCCGTTTCGTGTGATTTGGCGATTTTCGAGGGATTTACCAAAGGCTATTTGGCGGAGGCCATCAGTTTTTTAAACGATAAGGAACTTGAATACCTGGCATTTTCAGCCAAATACATTACCTACGAACAGGTGTTGCGTTTTCTGATGGATTACATCGACGGCGACAATTATTATAAAATCAAAAATCCGGAGCACAATTATCAGCGGACACTGGCTCAGTACAAATTATTGACCAGCATGGAGGAACAATTCCCGGAGATGTGCAGGATTGTGAAGACGATTGCTGCAGGTTTAGGAAAAAGTCAATAGTCATTGGAAAGAGGTAAAAGAAAAACACATTATGAAGGTCAATCAGATACTCGAAGGTTTTACCAATCCGCCATTGGAATTGGTGGCCGAAACGCTTGATCAGGAAATTGCCCCGCTGCGGCTGGAAATGGTAAATTGGCCTGAATTTCCTTATCATCCGGAAGTTTCAGTACAGATTGCCTATAATGAAAACGAACTCTTTCTCCAGTATGAAGTGAAAGAACAAACAGTCAAAGCCGAAATTACGGAAAGCAACGGCCAGGTCTGGACCGATAGTTGTGTCGAATTTTTCCTTTCACCGGATGGAAATGATGAATATTACAACCTGGAAATGAACTGTATCGGGACTATTCTGCTCGGATTCCGAATAAAAGGTGAACTGGCCGTTCATGCCACCAATGACCAGATTTCAGCCATTCGGAGGGTTTCTTCACTGGGGAATGGCCCATTTCCGGAGAGAAAAGAGAAATCGACTTGGAAAATTACGGCTGCCATCCGGTGGAAAACATTTTTCAGATATGAGTTGAACCCGACTTCAGGAAAGAAAATGCGCGGAAATTTCTACAAATGCGGTGATGGACTCTCAGTTCCGCATTTCGTTTCATGGACCAAAATCAAGACTGAAAAACCCAGTTTTCACGAGCCAGAATTCTTTGGCGGATTGGAGTTTGTCTAGTATTGGCCTTTGTTTGAATGATCAGGAGATCCTTTTAGTGACAATACCATGAAACAGAATGTTTAGCATTTCGTCGATTGATCTCTGAAGGTCCTGGTCGGAAAGGTTCTTTTGGATCAGGGGAAATTCAAAACCATGTAGAATCGTAACGATTGTCTTTGCGGTCAGTTCCGGATTTGGAATGGTATATATACCCAAATCAATACCTTCCTGTAACATTTTCCGGATTAGTTCAATCTCAGTTTCAAAATGTTCGGTTCTCAGATTATCGACAAAATACAATTGATCGAGCAAATCGTTTTTGATGGCTTCGTAATAATTGACCACCATCTTCAGATTGCGCATCCGCGAATAAATATATGTTTTGAGTTTTTGCTTGGGATCTTCAATCTGGCTGATCTCGGTTTCAATTGCTTTGGTTCGGATTTCAGCTTCAGCATCAATCACGGCCTTAAAAATCTCATCCTTGCTCTTGAAGTAATAGTAAATCGTACTTTTCCCTTTCCGGGCTTCGCGGGCAATATCGTCGAGGGCCGTTTTTTTAAATCCAAACCGGGCAAAAACCTGCCGGGCTGCCTGCACAACCTGTTCCCGAACTTCGTCGTTTCCTGTATTTTGAGGATTACTTTCCATTAGTTTCAAAGTGTGAGCTATTTCAGCACTAAGATAGAGCTTGATTTGAATTATTCAAACCATTTCTCAAACTGAATATGGTAAGCCAAATCGCTTATCTTTGCGCCTTCAAAAAAACAGGATCGAATGATTTCAGTGGACGGACTTACGGTTGAATTTGGCGGATCGGCACTTTTCTCCGACATTTCTTTTGTGATTAATGAGAAAGACCGCATCGCCTTGATGGGGAAAAACGGAGCAGGAAAATCAACGCTTCTGAAGGTGATTGCCGGTGAGCGAGCAGCAAACAAAGGTAGAATTTCGGCTCCGAAAGATGCAGTCATTGCCTATCTTCCGCAACATTTACTGACTGAAGACAACCGGACTGTTTTTGAAGAAGCCTCGCAGGCTTTTGCACGCATTTTTGAAATGGAACGCGAAATTGCTTCGCTGAATGAAGAGCTGGCCACCCGGACTGATTACGAATCGGATTACTATGCCAATCTGATTGACCGGGTTTCAACCATCAGCGAAAAATACTATTCGATTGAAGAAATCAATTTTGATGCTGAAGTGGAGAAAATTCTCTTCGGACTGGGTTTTGTCCGTGAAGACTTTACGCGTCCTACCAGTGAATTCAGCGGAGGTTGGCGGATGCGCATCGAACTGGCCAAAATCCTGTTGCAGAAACCTGACCTGATTTTACTCGATGAGCCGACCAATCACATGGACATCGAATCAATTCAGTGGCTCGAAGATTTCCTGATCAACAGCGCCAAAGCGGTGATTGTGATTTCGCACGACCGGGCATTCATCGACAACATCACCACCCGGACCATCGAAGTGACCATGGGCCGGATTTACGATTATAAAGTCAATTACTCACATTACCTCGAACTGCGCCGTGAGCGCCGTGAGCAGCAGCAAAAGGCTTTCGACGAGCAGCAAAAAATGATTGCCGAAACAACCGAATTTATTGAGCGTTTCAAAGGAACCTATTCCAAAACGCTTCAGGTCGGATCGCGTGTAAAAATGCTTGAAAAGCTTGAAATAGTTGAGATTGACGAAGAAGATACCTCAGCCTTGCGGTTGAAATTCCCACCTTCGCCACGCTCCGGAAACTACCCGGTTATTCTCGAAGATGTAAGCAAAAGTTACGGCGATTATCTGGTTTTTAAAAATGCCTCGCTCACCATTTCACGGGGTGAAAAAGTTGCTTTTGTCGGTAAAAACGGCGAGGGAAAATCAACACTCGTCAAGGCAATGATGAATGAGATTGATTATGATGGCAAACTGACGCTCGGTCACAATACCATGATTGGCTATTTTGCCCAGAACCAGGCTTCGCTTCTGAATGAAGATCTGACCGTTTTTCAGACCATCGATGATGTAGCCGTGGGTGATATCCGGACTAAAATCAAGGATATGCTCGGAGCATTTATGTTCGGTGGAGACAACATTCAGAAAAAAGTAAAAGTGCTTTCAGGAGGCGAGCGTACCCGTCTGGCGATGATCAAATTGCTGCTTGAACCGGTGAACCTGCTTATTCTCGATGAGCCCACCAATCACCTGGATATGCGCACCAAGGATATCCTGAAAAGCGCATTGAAAGATTTCGACGGAACACTCATCCTGGTCTCGCACGACCGTGATTTCCTGGATGGTCTGGCTGAAAAAGTCTTCGAGTTCGGGAATAAACAGATCAAGGAACATCTTTACGATATCAAAGGCTTCCTTCAGAAGAAAAAACTCGATAACCTCAAAGAGATTGAGCGGAAGAATGTGAAATAGAAATCTTACCGCAAATTTTTGAATCCCTTTTCAATCTCGACTGAAAGCCGTTCAAAAACCACATCAAAAGGCGCTTCGCCATTGACAATGACGACGTCGTGGATTTCTTTGTATTTGTCGAGAACAGGAATGGTTTTTTCTTCATGGTCTTTCAGCCTTCGTACAATTTTCTCCGTACTTGAATCATAGGGTTTACAATGGCTGGTTTTGCTTCGCTGGTCGAGCCGGGAAATTAATTCGAGTGTACCAACCTGAATGTCAATAATTTTGCGAATGGTAGTATTGTGCTTTTTCAGGATTCCATCCAGAATATACGATTGAACCAATGTTCTAGGGAAGCCTTTAAAAATGAATCCTTTAACTGATCTGGAATTCTTTATTTTCTCCAGAATCAGTGGGACGACAATTTCATCGGGAACTAATTCACCATTCTCATAAAGCTCGGTAATCCGTTGACCTAAGTCGGTTCCGGATTCTATTTCTTCTTCGAGCATTCTGCCCGTCGAGATATATTCAAGACCATATTTTTTGGCCAGTTCCATGCCCTGTGAACCTCTGCCACAACCCGGATAACCAAAAATGACTACGTTCATCAGTTTTTTGCTCATCTCCTGATTGATAATATCCTCAATTTGGGCTGTAACTTCCTCTACCGGTTTGTGCCCGTCGATGGCAATATAATTTCCCTTTTCCTTGTAGTAATTCAATACAGGCAAAGTTTTCTCCTCATATTCTTTCAGGCGGTTCCGAATGATCATTTCATTGTCATCCAATCGGCCTGAGGTTAAACCCCGATTGATGAGCCTGGCGACCGATTCATCTTCAGGAACTTCAATACTGATTAAACAATTGAGCGAAGTGTTTAATTTAATCATCAATCCCTCCAGAATATAGGCCTGAATGGTGGTTCGGGGGAATCCATCGAAAAGAAACCCACCGGCCTGAGCGTTTTCTTTGATCGTTTTTTCGAGAATTTGAACGATAATTTCGTCGGAAACCAGGTTTCCGGCGGCGATAATGCTTTTCGCTTCCAGCCCCAGCTTGGTTTCTTCAGCGAGTTCTTTACGCAACAAATCGCCTGTCGAGATGTAAAACAGGTCGTATTTTTCAATCAAAAAAGCGGATTGGGTTCCTTTTCCAGCTCCCGGAGGGCCGAATAATGCGATGTTGATCACGGTCTTGGTTTTTAATTTTCAGGAAAGATAGAAAAACCCGGCCAATACTGAAACATGAAATATATTTTTATTTAACAATGAAATGAATATGTGGTAAATTTTCTTAAATCAAGTGGAAAGATCTCAACAGAACTCTGATTCTGGTTTCAACCGATCATACTTTTCTAAATGGAATAGATGAAGAAGTCTTCGAATTTGGCAAGAAACAATTCAGGGAACATTTGTACGGTATTGTCTAGGAGCCTGTCGGACTTCATTTTGACAAAATCAGTATTTTTTGCATTTTAAATCCTATAGAGATAGTCCATGATCGTTTGGCGTTGAAACTTGGTTCTCTTTTCGGTATAACAATCAATTTCAATTCACTGTAAAATTTATGTGTACAGCAGCTCGGGCTAAGAAATAGAATTTGCTTTATTTGTGGCAAATTATTTCCAGCCCGAATCTCTTTTATCCGTTCACCATCGGCAGCACTTCTTTCCCGATCAGTTCAATGGCTTTCAGGAGTTGTGCGTGCGACAAACCGGCATTATCCATCTGGAAAGTAAACCTCGAAATTCCCCCAAGCGACTTGCTGTGCCTGAGAATTTTCTCTGCTACTTCTTCCGGATTTCCAATAACCAGCGCGCCGGTGAGTCCCACCTGAAAGTTAAACTGCGATCGGGTCACCGGCGACCATCCCCGCTCCTTGCCAATTCGTGAAAAAGTCTCGGCATATCCCGGATAATAGGAATCAACCGCTTCCTGGCTGCTGCCAGCCACATAACCGAGCGAATGCAACCCAACTTTGAGCTTTTCAGGAGAATGGCCAGCTTTTGCTCCTGCATTTCGGTAAAGATCGATCAGCGGACGAAACCGGTGTGTTTCACCACCAATAACCGCCACCATCAGCGGAAGTCCGAGTTCTCCGGCACGCGCAAACGAAGCCGGTGTGCCGCCAACGCCCAGCCAGACGGGTAGCTCGGTCTGCAAAGGACGCGGATAAATCGCCTGGTTGACCAGTGACGGACGAAATCTGCCCGACCAATTGACCACTTCATTTTCGCGAATTTTCAATAGCAGGTTCAGCTTCTCGACGAAAAGTTCATCGTAATCTTCCAATTTGAGACCGAAAAGCGGAAAGGATTCGATGAAGGAGCCACGGCCAACCACCAGTTCGGCACGTCCTCCGGAAATCAAATCGAGCGTGGCGAAGTTCTGGAAAACCCTCACCGGATCGGCTGCACTCAAAACTGTAACCGCACTTCCTAAACGGATGCGTTTGGTGCGGGCTGCAGCGGCTGCCAGGATTACCACCGGCGCTGAATCCAGAAACTCCTTCCGGTAATGTTCGCCAATCCCGAAAAAATCAAGGCCGGCTTCATCTGCAAAAACCATCCGGTAGAGCAATTCACTCAGCGACTGAGCGCTATTTGCAACAGTACTTGCTGATTGATTTACACTTGCTGCAGCAAAACTATCGATCCCGATTTCCATATTCCTTTTCCTTTCTATCTTAAACTGATCGGCTTGAAAAAGGTTCAAGGGTCTCTGACGAAAGATCCGGAATGTCAATTGGCTATTAAGTTTCGATGTTTTGTTGTTGATTTTTCTAAGATTCAACTTTCGTTTGCAAAGTAGGTATAAAACTTTACCTTCGCACTTGATAACACGAATTCATGAAATCGTAACACATGTCAGTTTCCCGTTTTGGAGTTTCGCTGGAAGAAGAGTTGCTGACGGCCCTTGATCAGTATGTGACCGGGAACAATTTCTCGAACCGATCGCAAGCTATTCGGCACCTGATCGAGAAAAACCTGGTGGAAGAAAAATGGAAATGCGATAACCTTGTTGCAGGTGCGGTGGTCATGGTTTACAGCAACCTGAAACCCGAAATCCGCACCCGTTCATCGGAACTTCAGCTTCAGTACCGTGATGTAATAATAGGCGTTCAGCAATATCTCCTGAACGAACAAAACAGCATGGAAATCATTGCTGTGAAAGGTGCTTCACGGCGTTTGACTGAATTGTCGGACAAGTTGATTGGCATCAAGGGAATCCAGCACGGAAAGCTGATCATGAGCAAGACTGAGTAATTAAACTACTCGATTTATATACATGTTTTTACACACAATAACGAGTTGCAAATCAATATGAACGAAATCAATACAGTCCTTCAGGAAAAACTCGGAATCCTTGAAAAGTGGTTCGTCCAGCGAAAAGGCTCGATCGTTGCGTTTTCAGGTGGAATCGATTCGACATTGGTTCTCTTTCTGGCAAGGAAATTCCAGGGAAAGGATAGCGCTATTGGTGTGATCTCTAATTCAGAAAGCCTGAAAAATAAAGATTTTATACTGGCACAATCGTTTTGCGCTGAATTTGACATCCAGCTTCGTGTCATAAAAACCGAGGAACTGGCCGATGAGCGATACAACCAAAACCCGATCAATCGCTGTTTCTTTTGCAAAGATCATCTGTTTCACGATCTTCAGGAATTGAAGAAAGAATATCCCGGTTTTGATGTGCTGAGCGGCACCAATTTCGACGATCTGGGCGACTACCGTCCAGGTATCGATGCGGCTCAAAAAAACGAGGTGCTTTCTCCATTGGTGGAATGCAAAATTACCAAGGCACAGGTTCGTGAGATTGCTCAACATTTCAATCTGCCGAACTGGAACAAACCAGCCAGTCCCTGCCTGAGCTCCCGAATTCCTTATAATCAGAATGTTACTACTGAAAAACTCAAGCAAATTGAGGCCGCTGAGGAAATTCTGAACAGCTATGGATTTGAAGATGTTCGGGTTCGTCATTTTGGAACTTTTGCCAGAATTGAAGTTCAGGAGAAAGATCTGGATAAGCTTTTGGCAATCAAAGACCAAGTATATATTGAAATCAAAAAGCTAGGCTTTGCCCGGGTGGAGATTGATGAAGAAGGACTGGTTTCAGGTAAATTGAACCGTGCGATCAAACATTAAAATTGGATAGCAATAATATGTCCGAAAGGTTGCCCCTTTCCCGTTCCCCCATACGGGGGAAAGCTTTGGTCAATGATTTGCAATTGTTTTTCCCTGAAAGGGGAAAATATTAATAACCCGGGGCAAGTGAGGAACGAACGCCACCCCAGGTCAGAAAAACGTTAAGAAAACCGTCCGCAGATTGATGATGAACAAGGCTTTTCATTTTATTCGGACGGAATTGCGTTGGAATTTATTAGGACACACAAGAAAAACTAACAAACTAAATATGAAGATATTGTATTACGATTGTTTTGCCGGGATCAGCGGCGACATGAACCTCGGAGCAATGATTGATCTCGGTGTTGACCCGGACTATCTGAAAACAGAACTTGAGAAACTGAAAATTGAAGGATTCCATCTGGAGGTTCAGAAAGATATGCGTCGTGGAATTTCGGGAACTAAGGCAACCGTTGTCATCGAAAATCCGGAGAACGAGAAACACCGCCATTTACGGCATGTGGAGGAATTGGTCAACCAAAGCAGTCTTTCTCCGGAAGTCAAAACCCTATCGCTTAAAATATTCGACCTGATTGCTGTGGCAGAAGGCAAAGTTCATAACATCAGCAAAGAACGCGTTCATTTTCATGAAGTCGGCGCACTTGATTCGATTGCCGACATTGTTGGTGCGGCCATTTGCCTCGAAGCTCTGAAGGTGGACAGAGTGATGTCGTCGCCCATCCAGCTTGGCGGCGGAATGGTGAAATGTGCCCATGGAATCATGCCCGTTCCGGCACCAGCTACCGCGTTGATCGTCGAAAATGTGCCGGTCAGAACCGGATTGGTGCAACATGAAGCCACCACGCCAACCGGCGCGGCCATCCTCGTTGCCACAGTGGATGAATTCACCGGACAAACCAATTTCAAAATCCAAAAAACGGCCTATGGAATTGGTCATCGCGATGTTTCAGAAGTCGCCAATGTGCTGAGGGTTTACCTTGCTGAAGACAATGCTGTGGCCGACAATACCAACCGAGAAGAAGCCATGATGGTGGAATGCAACATCGATGACATGAATCCGGAATGGTACGATCATCTTTTCAAGAAACTCTTTGAAGCCGGGGCCAGCGACGTGTTTTTGATTCCGATTATTATGAAAAAATCGCGGCCCGCCAATACTTTGTCAGTTCTTTGCAGCAGCAAGGTTCTTCCGGAAATTAAATCGATCATTTTCAACAACAGCACCACCATTGGACTTCGGGAATATGCCGTAACCAAAACAGTTTTGGAACGTCGGGAGGAAGAAGTAGTGACTGAACTGGGAATAGTAAAAGTGAAAACCAGCTATTTTAAGTGCAAGGAGATTCGGTTCAAACCGGAGTCAGATGAAATTATCCGGCTGGCAAACGAGCATGGACTGAGCATGAATGAAGTAGAAAAAATCATCGCTAAAAATCGCTGACATGGATATTCGAGACATCCTGGAAAAATACAAAAACGGTGAGATGGAAATGGCCGATGCCTTGTCGCATTTCACCAAACGGGGCATCGAAGACATGGGTTTTGTCAATATTGATACCGATCGCCTTCACCGGACCGGGCTTCCGGAAGTCATTTATTCCGCCGGAAAAACCACTGAGCAGGTCCGATTAATTGCCGAACGAATGTATCAGAAAGGAATCGATATCCTCGCCACACGCGCCAGTGAAGAAATTTACGAGGCCGTAAAAACGGTTGTCCCTGAGGCGGTTTACAATCCACTGGCCAAAACGATCGTTTACAAACATAAACAAACTGAAGAAGGGAAAGGTTACATCGCGGTGGTTTCAGCAGGAACATCCGATCTTCCGGTTGCCGAAGAAGCAGTAGAAACAGCCCGATTTCTGAACAACCGGGTGGAAGCTATTTATGATGTTGGTGTTGCCGGAATCCACAGGCTTTTCAATAAATGGGAATTGATCCGGAATGCCAGGGTCATTATTGTGGTGGCTGGAATGGAAGGCGCTTTGGCCAGTGTGGTGGGCGGATTGGTCGATAAACCGGTGATCGGTGTACCGACCAGCATCGGATATGGAGCCAACTTTCAGGGTTTGTCGGCATTATTATCCATGCTGAACAGTTGTGCAGCAGGTGTTTCAGTCGTAAATATCGACAATGGTTTTGGTGCCGCCTGCCAGGCTTCACTGATAAACAAATTGTGATTTCTTACCTAAAATAGGTTTAAAAATATTCCATCCTGTCAGGACCGGAACAGAACGCATTTAGAAAATTAGTTTCCATCAAATGAACTTCCCGAATCAGCAACCTAAACATTAATGGTATTTAGGAGTTTAGCTGTCAATCATACTGTATTGCGGAAATTCAATTTCCAAAGAATTACTAAATTTTGTTAACTTCTGTAACGATTTGCCCCAACGGTCGTCATATTCTGATATAAACAAGATTCAGCAACAGCAACAGAACAATAGCCACTAGATCATTGTGGGAACAAAATACCGTTTGAAAGGAATAAAACTGATGTTTTAACCGTTTTACAGGATAAAATCAGCCATTCATCGAAAAAAGTATCCCAGACAAGTATTTGAATAACGATTTTTGAATTGAAAACAAGCAGAAAACAAGGCCATGATTAGATTAAACAACATTCACAAGTCCTATGAGATGGGAAACAACAGTCTTCATGTTCTGAAGGGCATCGACCTGCACATTGAACAGGGAGACTTTGTTTCCATCATGGGTTCTTCCGGTTCCGGAAAATCAACTCTTTTGAATATCCTGGGAATGCTCGACAATTATGACAAAGGAACTTACCATTTGGCAGGGAACCTCATTTCTAACATGAGCGAGAAAAAGGCAGCCCAATTGCGTAACGATATGGTTGGTTTTATATTTCAGTCGTTCAACCTGATCTCATTTAAAAATGCTATGGAAAATGTGGCCCTTCCACTTTACTACAAGGGAGTTCCAAGGAAAAAGCGAAACCTCATTGCCATGGAATACCTCGAAAAATTAGGTTTGAAGGAATGGGCGAACCACATGCCAAACGAAATGTCAGGCGGACAAAAGCAACGGGTCGCAATTGCACGTGCCTTGATTTCAAAACCAAAAATTATTTTGGCCGACGAACCTACCGGGGCACTCGATTCTGCAACCTCGTACGAAGTGATGGATATAATGAAAGACGTGAATGAATCAGGGATCTCGGTAATCATTGTTACCCACGAACATGACATTGCTGCAATGACCAACCAGATTATCAGACTCAAGGACGGACTGATCCATGAAATCATCCGTAATGGCGAACTAAAACAGTTCAAGAAAGAATTCATCCACGGACTGGAAGCTGCTAAAATCCCAAGTTATGTTTGATGTTGATAAATGGCAGGAAATTCTTGCCACGATCAAAAAAAATAAGATGCGGACTTTTCTTACCGGGTTCTCTGTAGCCTGGGGGATCTTCATGCTGATGATTTTACTGGGCTCCGGAAATGGCTTGAGCAACGGGGTTGCGAGCAATTTCATGAACGACGCAATCAATGGCATGTGGATATGGACGGGTGAAACCACGATCCCCTATCAGGGCATGAAATCCGGAAGACAAATCCAGTTCCATAACGAGGATCAGGATTTGGTCAGGAAAGTATCCGGAGTCGGGGTATCATCCGGCAGATATTTTATGGGAAATACCCGGTATTCGTACAAAAAGGAATCCGGCGAATATACAACCATAACCTGCCAGCCTGAGTTAATTGATGTTGAAAATTTAATTATTCACGAAGGCCGGTTTATCAATCAGATTGATCTGCTTCAGAACCGGAAAGTGGTGGTGTTGGGAACCGATATCAAAACCGCACTTTTTAAAGACTCCGCAGCGATCGGAGAGTATGTGAATATCAATAAGGTTCCTTTTAAAGTGGTAGGAATATGTTCAGAACCAGGATCAACCAGGAACAGGAATGCCTACATGCCTCTTTCCACCTCGCAGATGATTTTTAACGGATCGAACCGCTTACACAACCTGGCATTGACCATCAACGCCCAAACTCTTGAAGAAAGCAAGGCCATCGAAGAGCAGATCAGAAATGTACTTGGCCGGAAACACAAATTTGATCCCAAAGATGAGGGTGCAATTGGCCTGTTCAACAAACTTGAAGCATACATTCAAACCATGAAGATCTTTCAGGCCATCAAAATATTTATCTGGATTATTGGGATCGGGACCTTGATTGCCGGAATCGTTGGGGTGAGCAACATCATGCTGATTGTGGTAAAAGAACGCACCAAAGAAATTGGAATCCGTAAAGCAATTGGTGCCAGCCCGTCATCGGTCATTGGGTTAATCTTGCTTGAATCGATCATGATTACTACCATTGCCGGTTACATCGGCTTGGTATTGGGTACCGGATTGATGGAATTGATCAACTATTTTATGGTACAGTCTGCAGCTGCGGCTGCGGCAGCGGGTGCAGCTGTCAGTGATCAGGGCGGCAATAATGCCATGTTTTTAAATCCAACCGTTGACATCAATATTGCATTCTATTCAACATTGTTGCTCATCGTGGCCGGTGCAATTGCCGGATATATTCCAGCAAAGCGGGCTGCCAGTATCAAACCAATAGTTGCACTAAGAGACGAATAGTAACCCCTCACAAACCCTCCCCATAGTGGAGGGCTGATAGAAATGAAGGCATTAATGATGAATTTGAAAATAAACCAAAATGAATAATCAATTCTTATTATCCAAAACTGTTACCTACGTACCAGGTTTTATCACCTCTCAATTGGAGGGGCAGGGGGGAGGCTCTTATGTTTGATATCGACCTTTGGAGTGAAATAGTCAGCGCCCTGAAGAAGAACCGGATGAGAAGCTTCATGACCGCATTCGGAGTGTTTTGGGGAATTTTTATGCTCATCATTATGTCAGGTGCCGGGAAAGCGCTGGAAAACGGAATCCTGGACGGAGTCAGGGCTTTCGCAACCAATTCCGCTTTTTTCTGGACCGAACGAACCAGTGTTCCTTATGCAGGTTTTCAACGCGGACGCCGCTGGAATTACGAAAATACCGACATTCAGTACCTTCGTGAAAATGTAAAAGAGATCGAATATCTATCGCCACGACTGTTCGGTTGGCAGCAAGGCGGAAACAATACCATCCGGGGTGAACGCAACGGAGCGTTTAATGTGTACGGCGATTATCCCGACTATTTCAAAATTGACCGATGGACTCCAATCAAAGGAAGATTGATCAATGAAATAGACATCCTTCAGGAGCGAAAAGTTTGTAACATTGGTGAACGCGTGGTGGAACTCATGTTTGCCAAAGATGAGAATCCAATCGGACAGTATCTGAAGGTGAGCGGGGTTTATTTTCAGGTTGTTGGTGTAATTCATCCTGAAACGCGCATCAATATAGGAGGAGGAAAGAAGGAAGAAACCATTATCATTCCTTTTTCGACCATGCAAACGGCTTACAACTACGGAAATGTAGTCCATTTCTTCTCAGTTACATCGCAGCAAGGACACAAGGTCAGCGATCTGGAAGAAAAGTTGAAAAAGATATTAAAAGAACGTCATAAAATTGCTCCGGAAGACCTGCAAGCCATCGGATCGTTCAATATCGAAAAGGAGTTTGTCAAGTTCTCCGCCTTGTTTTTAGGGATTCAGGTGCTCACCTGGATCGTTGGAATCGGCACTTTGCTGGCCGGCGTGATCGGGGTAAGCAACATCATGCTGGTGATCATCAAAGAAAGGACGCAGGAAATCGGCATACAGCGGGCCATTGGGGCAACTCCGGCCGTTATTGTCAAGCATATTGTTGCGGAGAGTGTTTTCCTGACCGTAATGGCTGGTTATGTGGGTTTGTCGCTCGGGGTTGGAGTACTTGAAATACTTAACCGCATTTTGCAGGCAGGAGGAGATTCATTGTTCTTCCGCAATCCGGAAGTGAACCTGTCCATGGCACTTTCGGCACTGGGAGTGCTCGTAATATCGGGCATCATAGCCGGATTGATTCCCGCCAGAAGAGCCATCAGTATCAAACCTATTGATGCGATCCGGGATGAAAATTAATGGAAGCCCCCTTCCCTGCCTTGCCGGCAGGCGGGCCGTTCCCCGAATTGTGGGGAAGCTTTTAGGCTGAGATTTAGAAATCAGAAACAGAAACATATCAAAAACCAGAATCATGAAGAAAATTTTTAGAATCGTTGGAATTGTAATCCTTGTTGGGATTTTCGGAGGAACCATCTACTTCCTCTATACCAAATCAAAAAAAGTACCTGATGTTTACGAAACGAAGAACCCGTTTGTATCGAATGTCATTCGTAAAACGGTTGCAACTGGCTCGGTGGTTCCCCGAAAGGAAATCGAAATTGTTCCCCAGGTTTCAGGAATTATTGACGAATTGTATATTGTTGCCGGCGACTTTGTAAAGAAAGACCAGGTGATTGCCAAAATCAAGATCATTCCTGATATGGTGAATCTGAACAATGCAGAGAATCGTTTGAACCGGGCTAAACTTAGCTCCGACGATGCCAAAATTGATTTCGATCGTCAGCAAAAGCTCTTTGATCAGAAGGTAATTTCGTATGAAGAATACAAACGTGCGAAAGTAACCTATGATGCTTCAAAAGAAGAATTATCGGCTGCAGAAAATAATATGGATTTAATTAAAAACGGTGTAACAAAAAAGGCACAGACCGCTACTAATACCCTGGTTCGTTCAACTGTAAACGGAATGGTTCTGGACGTGCCAATCAAGGAAGGCAATTCGGTCATTCAGTCGAACACTTTCAACAACGGAACAGCGATTTGCACCGTTGCCGACATGAAAGATATGATTTTCAAGGGCAAGGTTGACGAAACTGAAGTTGGCAAGATTAAGGAAGGTATGAACATCGAACTCGAAATCGGGGCGATTGAAAAAGATAAATTTGGGGCCATTCTTGAATACATTGCCCCAAAAGGAAAAGAAGAAAACGGAGCCATCCAGTTTGAAATCAAAGCCAATGTGGTGCTGAAGGAAAATCAGTTCATCCGCGCCGGATACAGCGCCAATGCCAATATTGTTCTCGAAAAGAAAGACAGCGTTTTGGTTATTCCGGAAGGTTTGCTGAAGTTTGAAAAAGATTCATCGTTTGTGGAAGTGGAAACGGTTACTCCGCAGGTTTTTGAAAAGAGGATGGTGAAGACCGGAATTTCGGACGGAATCAACATTGAGGTGACCAAGGGATTGGCCAAAACAGATAAAGTGAAAGGCGAAAAAATCGATCCGAAGAAACCAAAGGTTGAAGAAAAGAAAAAAGCGTAACCAGTTATGAATTATAAGTTTCTGGAAATCTTGATACTTACATCTTGATACTTGATACTTTTTCAATAAAATAAATTCTTAAAAATATACGAATGATACGAATGAACAGACTCCTTGCCGCAGTAATCTTGCTGCTTGCTTTCACAAGTGCCCGGGCACAGGAAACATGGTCGTTACAAAAATGCATTGATTATGCGATTCAAAACAATATCCAGATCAAGCAACAGACTTTGAATTCCGATTATTACAACAATCAATTGAACCTTGCAAAGAACAAACGTTT
Organism: Prolixibacteraceae bacterium; assembly: GCA_025355875.1. Lineage (GTDB taxonomy): Bacteria > Bacteroidota > Bacteroidia > Bacteroidales > Prolixibacteraceae > Aquipluma. The sequence goes on from JANXYV010000186.1 coordinate 27,337, forward strand.
GCCTAACCTGAATGCCAACGTAGCAAACAGTCAGGACTTTGGCCGGTCACTTTCATACACGAATCTATATGTGAACCGGAACTCGAACACCACAAGTGGAAGTTTGAGTACCAATGTGACCATTTGGAGCGGTGCGACCTTGAACAATTCGATAAAAATGGCCGATATGGATTTGCGTGCCAGTCTCGAAGAAACTCAAAAAACAAAGGACGATATGATGCTCAATATCGCGGCAGCATACCTCGAAATACTCTTTGCCGATGAACTGCAGGGCGTATCTGAAGATCTCCTGAAAATTACCCAACTTCAGATTGACCGGACGACCAAACTTGTTGAAGCCGGAAGTCTGGCCAAAGGAAGCCTTCTCGAGATTGAAGCGCAGTATGCCCGCGAAGAATTGGATGTGGTGAATGCCCAGAACAGGCTTCAGCTGGCTTATTTGGGAATTTATCAATTGCTTGAACTGCCTTCGACCGAAAGCTTTAAGATTGAAAAACCTACACTTCCTGAAATCGGCGCAAATATCAGTCTGCTGAATTCGATGGATGTGTTCAAAAATGCAGTGCAAATCAGGCCAGCAGTGAAAGGCGCCGAGTTTAAGCTGGAAAGTGCCCGCAACCAGTTGCAGGTGGCCAAGGGAGGACTCTGGCCTACCTTATCCCTTGGCGCAAATTACTACAACCTGTACAACAACCAATACAGCGACCTGAATGGAGAAAAGATCGCATTTGGTGAACAACTCAGCAACAACCAACGGTACGGATTTGGCGTGAATCTGAATATCCCGATATTCAACCATTTTCAGGCAAAGACAGGCATCAGCAATGCACAAATCCAGCTTGAGAATTCTGAGCTCCAGTTGCAAAACACTAAAAACCTGCTTCGGAAAGACATAGAACAATCTTATACAAACGCATTGGCTGCCTTTAAAAGATATGTAGCCAACCAGAAAGCAGTAGTTTCATCGAAAGAAGCATTTCGTTATACGGAAGAAAAATTCAATGTTGGGATGATCAACTCGGTGGAATACAACCAGAGCAAGAATAATCTGTCCAAAGCCCAGAGCGACTTGCTACAGGCCAAATACGAATACATTTTCAGGACAAAAATATTGGATTTCTATAACGGAATACCGATTGAACTATAGTCAAATCTGTTCATTTTTCGATTAAATAAGTAAATACAGTGGTTTTACCCGTCGGTGCAAATCGGCGGGTTTTTTATTGAATTCCTGGTTTTCAGGATTGACAAGATATTCTATTTCAAATGGGTGAGACTCTTTTATTAGGCAATTCATTTAGACCGACTTTTCCATCAGGCCCACCGAATCGAATCACATGGTAAATCAATGAGAAAGTAAAAGAGGTTCAATAAAGAATCTTCTTTACAATTTTGGATATCAATTACTAAATTGGAATAAAGTAGTTTTTAGATCCTGCTTTTCGGTGGTCAATTTGCTCCGGCAAAGGGTGGTCAATTTGTGTCGGCAACAGGTGGTCACTTTCCTCCAAAACAGGTGGTCAATTTATACTGGAATCAGATGGTCAATTTCACCGTTTTTTCCAAGTAAATCCTCAAAACCTTGCGTAAACCTTGCGTAAAATAAAAAAGAGCTACGAATATTCATCGTAACTCTTTGATTTTCAAGTGGGCCCAACTGGGCTTGAACCAGTGACTCCCTGATTATGAGTCAGGTGCTCTAACCGACTGAGCTATAGGCCCGAAATATTCCAATGTTTTCTTTATTTCAGATTATTTTGGAATAAAGGATTGCATTTATTTTTTCGGAGTGCAAGTTTACTGAATTCATTGAGATTTCACAAGCAATCGAATTAAATTGTCGGGGATTCATTTTCTGTTTTCACGGTCAGTTCTTCTCCGGGTTCCATTTCTCCTGCATACGGTTGGTCATCCTTCAGGTCAAGTTTATTGAACTGTTTCCGGTAAAAGAAAATGATGGAGAAAATTCCTATCGAAATGGATGAATCAGCAATATTGAAAACCGGGCGAAAGAATTGAAAATCACTTCCACCGGCCAGAGGTACCCAACTGGGATAGGTTCCGGAAATAAGTGGAAAATAAAACATGTCGACAACCCGCCCGTGAAGAAAGGTAGCATATCCGCCACCTTCAGGGAATAGGGACGCAACACGCCCGTAACTGTCGTTGAATATCAGTCCGTAAAATGCACTGTCGATGATGTTCCCGATTGCCCCTGCAAAAATGAGCGAAACGCAGGCAATGAATCCCATTGGAAGATCTTTTTTGACCAGTTTCAGAATGTACCAGCCAATGCCAAATACCGCAACTACCCTGAATAAGCTGAGAAATATTTTTCCATATTCGCCTCCGAACTCAAATCCAAATGCCATTCCGTTGTTTTCAACAAAATGGATGAGGAACCAATGCCCTATTATATTGAATTCCTGACCGAGTGTCATGTTGGTCTTGATCCATATTTTCAGGATTTGATCGGCCAGCAAGATCAACACAACGATGAGAATTGACTTTTTTAATTTTGACATGATCGTTTAGTATAAAAAAATGATTGAAAGAATAGCTCTTTCAATCATTTCAAACTATGTTCTACCCGTTTTTACTTTTGATTGTTTTTTGCATCGATGCTCAGAGTGGCGTGTGGCACGGCACGAAGGCGTTCTTTCGAAATCAGTTTCCCCGTTTCGCGGCAGATCCCGTACGTTTTATTCTCAATACGCACCAACGCAGCCTGCAGATACTGGATAAACTTTTGCTGACGTTGTGCCAACTTTCCCGCTTCTTCCTTTGAAAGAGTTGCAGCGCCTTCTTCCAAAACTTTAAAAGTTGGAGACGTATCCTGAGTGTCGTTACCATCGCTCTGGGTGATGGAACTTTTGTACATTACATAGTCTTTCTGCGCCTTTTCGAGCTTATCAAGAATCAATGCTTTGAATTCCTGAAGTTCTCCATCCGAATATCTGTTCTTTTCACTCATGACTTTAAAGCTTAAAATGGTTGTGCCGTCTCAAATTGCCAAAACTTCACACGGCGTCTAAAAGTATAAAAATTATTCGATTCCTTATAGTCTTTTCTTCATTCAGGAATCTTTCTCATTTATTCATTCCGGTCTACCAGAATGCGTGCTTCAACATCAGTATCAATCTCGACCAAATGAGAATTTGCCGGTTCGATATGGTCTACCATAACTAATTCTGAAGCAAGAGTTTGGTTGCTGATGTAATCTTTAAAGATCAGAACCGCGTCATTGTAAAATTCATGTTTCTGAATTTTAAGTATAATCCGGTCGGTGACTTCAAAATCACTTTCTTTCCGGATATTTTGTATTTTGTTGATGAATTCGCGTGCGATACCTTCCTGCTTCAGTTCTTCGGTCAGGTGGATGTCGAGCGCGATAGTCAGTCCTCCTTCGCTGGCCACAAGCCATCCTGGAATGTCCTCGGTTTGAATCTCAACATCGTCAAGGCCAAGCGAAACCAACTCTTCGCCAATTTTCAGATCAAAAACTCCGGATTTTTCAAAACGGACGATATCTTCCTGCCCAAAACCCGCAATTTCAGCAGAAATCTGTTTCATCAGTTTTCCGTATTTCGGGCCCAATGTTTTGAAATTGGCCTTTATTTTTTTGCTGATAATTCCGGTTGCGTCGGTCAGAAATTCTACTTCCTTGACATTGACTTCCGAAAGGATGATGTTTTTAACCGAATCAAACTGTTCCTGAAAATCCGGGTTTAAAACCGGAACCATGATCTTGGCCAATGGTTGACGGACTTTCAGTTTTTCTTTCCGGCGAAGGCTTAAAATCATCGATGATGCCTTTTGGGCCAAAGCCATTTTTTGTTCCAGATCGTTGTTGATCATCGATTCGTCGCAATCCGGGAAATCAGAAAGATGAACGCTTTGATCAATCTCTTTGCCGGTGATCTTATTCAGATCAGTGTACAATAAATCGGCAAAGAATGGGGCAATTGGTGCCGAAAGCTTTGCAACCGTATTCAGGCAAGTGTAAAGTGTCTGATAGGCTGAAATCTTGTCCTGATCATATTCGCCTCCCCAATATCGTTTCCGGCTCAGACGCACAAACCAGTTGCTCAGGTTTTCAGAAACGAATTCGGAGATAGCCCGACCGGCCCGTGTGGGCTCATAGGTTTCATAACTTTCTCCTACTTCTTTTACGAGCGTATTGAGCAACGAAATAATCCATTGATCCAATTCCGGCAGCTGTTTGACCGGGATATCCTCTTCGGCGTAGGTAAATCCATCAATGTTCGCATACATCGCGAAGAAATTGTAAGTATTGTAAAGCGTTCCAAAGAATTTGCGTTTCACTTCATCCACTCCTGATATATCGAATTTCAGGTTGTCCCAGGGCTGAGAATTGGTGAGCATATACCAACGTAGCGGATCGGAGCCGTTTTCTTCGATGGCTGCAAAAGGATCGACGGCATTACCAAGCCGTTTCGACATCTTGTTGCCGTTTTTATCAAGCACCAATCCGTTTGAAATGATGTTTTTAAAAGCCACCGAATCGTCAATCATCGCGGCAATGGCATGCAGGGTGAAAAACCAGCCACGGGTTTGGTCAACTCCTTCAGCAATGAAGTCTGCGGGAAACACCTCGCTGAAGTTTTCCTGGTTTTTCGGGAAATGTACCTGAGCATAAGGCATCGAACCCGAATCGAACCAAACATCAATCAGATCAGTTTCGCGGAACATCTTTTTCCCATTTGCCGATACAAGAAAAATGTCGTCGACAAACGGACGGTGAAGGTCAATCTTTTCGTAATTCTCTTTTGAATTATTACCAACTTCAAATCCTTCGAAAATGTTCTTTTCCATAAAACCTTCTGCAACCGCTGCATCAATTTCAGACATCAGTTCTTCCGTCGAACCGATACATTTGGTTTCTGTTCCGTCTTCCGTCCTCCAAATCGGTAACGGAGTTCCCCAAAACCGGGAACGGCTCAGGTTCCAGTCCACCAGGTTTTCGAGCCAATTGCCGAATCGTCCGGTTCCGGTTGATGCCGGTTTCCAGTTGATGGTGTTATTTAGAGCGATCATTTTATCTTTTACCGCAGTTGTCCGGATGAACCACGAATCGAGTGGATAATAGAGAATTGGTTTGTCGGTCCTCCAGCAATGAGGATAGGTGTGGATATGTTTTTCTACCTTGAAGGCTTTGTTTTCCTTTTTTAACATCACGCAGATGTCGATATCGACCGTGGCATCGTCTTCTGTCAGGGTTTCGTCATAAGCATTCTTGACAAAACGTCCGGCAAATTCCGAATATAAAAGTTGATTTACATTTTCGGTAACAAAGTCCGGATCCATGTTTTCGATCAGGAAAAAACGTCCGTTCCGATCCACCAAAGGCTGACGTTTTCCTTCCAGATCGTCAACAATAAGCGGGACAATTCCGTGAAGCTTGGCAACCCGGTCATCGTCGGCGCCAAAAGTTGGCGCAATATGTACAATCCCGGTTCCATCTTCCGTAGTTACAAAATCACCGGTAATGACCCGGAATGCATCTCCTTTTGGTTTGACCCAGTTGATAAGCTGTTCGTAATTGATTCCCTGAAGTTCGACTCCTGAATATTCGCCCAAAATGCGATAGGGGATTTTTTTGTCGCCGGGGCTATAATCTTTCAATTCAAGGCTTTCATTCTTTGGATCAAAATGGGCTGCCAGTAGATTTTTTGCCAAAATCAGAGTGACAGGTTCGCCGGTATATGGGTTAAAAGTCCTGACTTTCAGATAGGTAATTTTTGGACCCACACACAATGCCGTATTCGATGGCAAGGTCCAGGGTGTGGTCGTCCAGGCCAGGAAATAAAGATCGGTATCGAGGTTTTCAAAAAGAAATTCCGATTTTTCGTCGCAGATGGCTTTAAACTGAGCAACAGCGGTTGCATCTTTCACATCGCGGTAACAGCCGGGCTGGTTCAGTTCGTGTGAGCTGAGTCCGGTTCCGGCGGCCGGTGAAAATGGCTGAATAGAATAGCCTTTATAAAGGAGATCTTTTTCGTAAATCTGTTTCAGCAGCCACCAGACTGTTTCCATATAGCGGCTGTCGTAGGTGATGTACGGATCATCCATGTTCACCCAATAGCCCATTCGTCGTGTCAATTCTTCCCACTCGCGGGTATATTTCATGACTTCCGTCCGACAAGCAGCATTGTACTCCGCAACACTGATTTTTTTGCCGATATCATCTTTGGTAATTCCCAGTTTCTTTTCGACACCCAGTTCAACCGGGAGTCCATGCGTATCCCAGCCGGCCTTGCGGTGAACTAGGAATCCTTTCATGGTTTTGTAGCGGCAGAAAGTGTCTTTAATGGCCCGGGCCATCACATGGTGAATTCCGGGCATCCCGTTTGCTGATGGCGGACCTTCATAAAATACAAAAGACGGATGACCTTCACGGGTGGAAATGCTCTTGTGAAAAGTATCATCATCTTCCCATCTTTTCAGTACATCCTTGTTGATTTGTGAGAGGTCTAATTGCTTGTAAACCTGAAATTTATTGCTCATCGAAACAGAAATTATTACCTTATTTTTTGAAAGGTACAAATATAGAAAAAATTGGTATTTGAAATTAAAAAGCCTTTCAGCAAACATTAAATTAATGGTTTGCGCAGGTAAATTAATATTCAGGAAGAATTCGCACGAACTCACTGGAGCCTAAGAAATAAGAAACCCAAGCTATTCTTCCGTTTCAGGAAAGAATAGCTTGGGTTTTTCGTCAGGTCAGGCGAAGTGAACCTGTTCTATTTTCAAGCGGAACCCGCTGAACTATTCAACAAATTTATAGCCGATCCCTTTCAGGGTTTTGATATGATCGTTCCCGATCTTTTCGCGTAACTTCCGGATATGTACGTCGATGGTCCGATCGCCAACCACCACATTGTCGCCCCAAACAGAATAATATATCTCTTCGCGGGTAAAAACCTTTCCTGGCTTGGAAACCAGCAACGACAACAGCTCAAATTCTTTCCGAGGAAGTACCATTTCGTTACCGTCCTGTACAATCAGGTATCGTTCCTTATCGATCACGAGGCTTCCTACAGTTACAGTGTGCAGACTTTCAACGACGGTAGTTGAAGGAACTCCGGGTGCCGAAGTACGTTTTAACAGCGCTTTAACCCGGCTAACCAGAACTTTCGGGCGAATGGGTTTGGTGATGTAATCGTCGGCGCCGGCTTCAAATCCGGCTATTTGTGAATAATCCTCGCCGCGGGCGGTCAGAAATGCGATGATCGTATTTTGAAGGGCCGGGATTCTTCTGATTTCTTCGCAAGCCGCAATTCCGTCCATTTCGGGCATCATCACGTCCAGAATAATCAGGTCGGGCAAGGTCTTTTCTGCCACTTTAATTGCCTCCGCGCCATTTTGGGCTGTATATACTTTATATCCTTCTTTTTCCAGATTATAACTGATAAATTCCAGAATATCAACTTCGTCGTCTACCAGCAGAATTTTTGACTGACTTTCGCTCATAGTAATTTTGAATTAAAATATAAAAGTATGGTTTACTTTTCAAATTGATGAAGGCATTGCGTAAAAACGCTGAAAATTAACAATTTCATACGACATTTGCCGCTTTCCGCTTTCCTTTTTGCATTTTTCTGAAGTTCAAAGAATTATTTTCCTTTCGCCAGGGTAAACGTGAAGGTGGTTCCCTTGTCGACCGCACTTTTCACATTGATGGTCTGATCGTGGGCTTCGATGATATGTTTTACAATCGACAATCCCAGGCCTGTGCCTCCCTGTTCGCGCGAACGGGATTTGTCGACCCGGTAAAAACGCTCGAATATGCGGGGCAGATCGTTTTTCTCCATCCCAATTCCGTTGTCACTGATTTCAACCATGACCGTTTCGTGTAGATCATAGAAACCCACCGTTACATGTCCCCGTTTTTTTCCATATTTAATACCATTGCCAACCAGATTGTTCATCACTTCCATAATCCGCTTCTTGTCGGCATTCACCAGGATAGGTTTGTCGGTTTTAGTTGTGAATTGCAGGGAAATGCTTCGTTGATTCGCCAGCATTTGAGCCAGTTCAAATACTTCTTCGGTCAAACGCACCAAATCAAAGTTGACCAGGTTGATTTTTAGTTCACCTGATTCAAGTTTGGTAATAGACTCAAGATCTTCAACAATTGAGATCATCCGATCGATACTCTTCTCAGTTCGTTGAAGATACAATTTGTTGATTTTCGGATCGTCAATCCCTCCATCGAGCAGGGTTAGGACATATCCCTGAATGTTGAAAATCGGGGTTTTCAATTCGTGCGAAACATTCCCGACAAATTCTTTCCGGTAGCGTTCCAGATCTTTTAAACGGGTGATTTCATCGGTTTGATTTTTGGCCCATTCCTCCACTTGTTTTTGCACATCGGCAATGTTGGTGGTACTGATTTGTTCCAGAAGCTTATTTTTTTTTCCGCTGATCGGAACTTCACGAATCGTTTTATAGATGGGTTTAATTTTATCGTTGATATACCGGTTCAGGATAAACAGCACCAGAAAATAGGACATAGTACAAAACAGGACGACAAACAGGATAGAATATGCCAGCTGAAAATGCTCTTTCGAACGGATCAGGAAAAAGAAGAAATTCGAAATCAGCAACAGCGCTGTGATGTATAAGGCCAGACGTTTGGCAGAGTAAGTTTTCATTGCAGTCGAAGTTTTGTTTAGCCGGTGCAAAATTAATTGATTTTCGGCAGCTCAGCCATTTTTTTTACCTGTCCTGATCTTGGTGCCCACTTCCCGTTTCACCCTTGGGTGGAGCTGTTTCCCTTTTTCTTCCATAAACTGAACAACGGCTGGCTGATCTGATTTTGACAATTCGCGCAAGGCCCATGACATGGCTTTTACAACCATATCGTCCTTATCTTCCACCAGCAAGCTGCAAATTTGCAAGGTTCGTTTCACATCGCCTGTACCACCACGGGCTCGAAGGTTGAGCGGTACTGTACTGACCAACGCGGTCCGGCGAATCCATCGGTTGTCGCTCATTGCCCACTCTTCAATGATCTTATCCTGAAGTTTGCCTGTTCTCCAGCAATAACCAGTTATGTAGAGGCAATAGGTATCAACAGAAGCCCAATTGTCGAGATTTTTGCCCAGAGCGATGATCTGATCAACTGATAAAGCCTGAAGTGCTTTTTTGTTTTTCCAGAGAAACTCGAATGCCGTTATCTGACATTCATGTATGCCGCAATCAACCAGTTCAAGAGAAAGCGCGATCCATTGTTCTTCTGTGAAAATGTTAAGTTTTTGCCTCCAATCATTGATTACTTTTCGCAATTCCGCAGCCCTTAACCCGAGTACCTTCACCGAAGTGGGATGATTGGCAGCAATCATCTTCTCTCTTTCAGGATCAGCATATTGTTCCAGATCATTCCTGATGGCTTCAACCAGTTCGGCTGTTGTTAGCTTATTGATGAAATTAGTCATCGTGTTGTCATTGATAGTCATTTAGTTGTCAATAGTTGTCATTCATTGCTGGAAATTGTTTTCTTTTTTCCCCTTTCCCAAATGACAATTGAATTTTTCCTCTTTTCTCAAGAATAAAAAAAGTCCGGATCGAAACTGACCCGGACTTTTCAGTTCCTATTTCATATTAAATTCCGAAGGCTTTTTTTATCTGCTCAACATAGTCGAGCTTTTCCCAGGTAAACAGTTCAACTTCAAGCTCGATCCTTCCGTTGTATGGCGACTCGAATACTTTGGTCACCGTTTTTGGCTGACGGCCCATATGTCCGTATGCTGCGGTTTCGCGATAGATCGGGTTACGAAGTTTAAGTCTTTGCTCAATCGCTGCCGGGCGGAGGTCGAAAATCTCCTGAATTTTTTCGGCAATCAGTGAATCCGACAATCCCGGAGCGGCAGTTCCTCTGGTCTCCACAAAAACACCAACCGGTTTTGCAACCCCAATTGCATACGAAAGCTGCACCAGCATTTCTTTCGAGGCCCCCGCAGCCACCATATTTTTGGCAATGTGACGGGCGGCATAAGCTGCTGAACGATCCACTTTCGAAGGATCTTTTCCGGAGAAAGCTCCACCGCCATGCGCGCCGCGGCCACCGTAGGTGTCTACAATAATTTTCCGTCCGGTAAGGCCGGTATCGCCGTGTGGTCCGCCAATTACGAATTTCCCGGTTGGATTGACATGGTAGATGATTCCGTCGTTAAATAATTCCTGAACACGTTCGGGCAATTGCGCTTTCACACGTGGGATCAGGATTTCGATCACATCTTTTTTGATTTTGGCCAGCATCGGTTCATCAGCATCAAAATCGTCATGCTGTGTCGAAACTACAATGGTATGAATCCGTTTGGGCGAATGATCTTCGTTGTATTCGATGGTCACCTGCGATTTTGAATCAGGTCGCAAATAGGTCATCACTTTCTGCTCACGACGAACAGCCGCGAGTTCAACAAGGATCAGATGAGACAAATCGAGTGGAAGTGGCATGTAATTGTCGGTTTCCGAATTGGCATAACCAAACATCATTCCCTGGTCGCCGGCGCCCTGATCCATTTTGTCGGCTTTGTCAACCCCGCGATTGATATCCGGGCTCTGCTCGTGAATGGCGCTCAAAACTCCGCAGGAATCCCCATCAAAGCGATATTCGGCTTTGGTGTATCCAATCTGGTTGATTACCCGGCGTACAGTTTCCTGCACATCCACGTAGGCTTTCGATTTTACTTCTCCGGCAACAACCACCTGACCGGTAGTGACCAGGGTTTCGATGGCAACTTTTGAGTTGGCATCATGGGCGAGGAATTCGTCCAAAAGAGCGTCAGAAATCTGATCGGATACCTTATCAGGATGACCTTCTGAAACAGATTCGCTTGTAAATAAGTAACTCATAATTTTACAATTTTAATGCCCGAAAAAATTCAGATAAAAGCTGAATAAATTCATAGACAATGGGTTAAACATTAAAAATTGTGGAATAATTGATCGAAAAGCAAGATGAAAACGGTTCGTTTTAGCATTTTTTTCCGTGGTTGCAATCAGCACAAATTTATCCACATAACAAGGGCAAATGTAGCCATTTTTATAAGACAAGGAAGTCTCAATCTCGATTTCGGTCAAATATTTTATGAATTTATTTCCTTGAAATCATATATTTTGAATTTTGGTCATCGGTTAGGTCCAATGTAATGTCATAGTTGCCGGCTTTAACTTTGATATTTTCACCATTGCTTACCAATTTCCCGCTTTTGTCATTGCCATAGTTAATTCGCCAATCTTTATTAAAACGGTATTTAATTTCGCCATCGGATAGCCTGACATTTTTCAACACCCAAACCCCCTTCTTATTTTTATCTTCGCTGAATTGAATATCGGGTCCGTCCCAGCCATTCGTTGTTGCGCTGCCAACCAGTCCCCAATAGGCAACCGCTTTATTTTCCCTTTGCAAGCGTTCCAATGCATACGTGTTTTTAGGGTTCAGTTTTAAAGCTTTTTCAAAATAATCCAACGACGTTTGTTTATCGCCAAGGTTTTGATAGGCCCAGCCAATTGTACAATATGCTTCGGCATCATCAGGATGCAATGAAGCATTCAGTTTATAGATGGTGATGGCATCCTGGGCATTGCCGCGATTTAGGATCTCACCTCCCAAATGGTCGAGTTGTGAACGATCCCAATTGTAATTATCCTTTTCAGGGCCATTTACTATACTTTGGTATTTTTCAACGGTTGCTGCTATTCCTTTTTCAGCATAAATTGGCATTAAAATCCCATACGGATTTTGATTGAGATAACCAGTTTTTACTTCTGATAACTTATCCAGTTTTATATATTTCTCAACCCAGGCACCATTTTTATCCGGCTGCCCTTTAGCATTAACAGGGTAAGTCTGGATCAGCGTGTCATTCCTGAAAATCATGGACATATTGACTGTTGTGCCTTCCCATGGTTTGTAAAAAAGGTAAGCTATATCTTCCTCATATTTGGAGCCATCAAGTTTGAATGTTCCGGAAGAAAACTCATTTGTGAAAGTTGTGCCCGACTTGGATCGGCCAACATCCATGAAGCGATTGCCTGACCAAATTTTTACAACATCTACTTCATCTTTTCCAGGGAAATAGGTAAACACCTTACCGTCAGTAATGGATTGGCGTTGAACAACTTTCCAGGCGCCTTCAAGAGCAATAGGCTTTTGTTGGCTGAAGCCGTTAAGGCTGAACGCGATCAGTACGAAGCAAAGAATTTTTGTTTTCATTTTTTTGAAAGTATTAAGGTTAAAAATATTGATTATTCAGATGCATTCATTACCCCAAGTTGTTGCATCAGCATCATCTGGTCGGCAATCAACCAGTGGTGAACGATTTTGCCGTTTTCGATATCATAACTGATAACGAATGGAAATTCAACATTCCGGTTCGTCGGTTTGATGCCGTTCAGTTCACCCTGATGGCATCCTTTTAGTCGGGCACGAACAACTACCCGGTTACCTTCGGCTGTTATTTCATCGGCAAACATTTCGTATTTTGGAAATACCGCATCAAAGAAGATAATGTGGTTGATCAGCTCTTCATCAGAAAGATATTCTTCCATGATTTCTCTTGTTTTTGTGACTCCGCTAAGGGCATTAATGTAGCGGATAACGAATTCCTTGTTTTTCTTTTGCTGTTCCATGTTGTTAAGATTTTAAGATTTAATGTATTACCAAAAGTACGACTTGCAATAAAGGACTGTTAGCTCTTTTATTGCAATCTTTTATTCATTTGTTGCAGTTTTATTGCTCCGGCGAAAAACTGATGGCTGTATTCCGTATTGTTTCTGAAATATATTTGTGAAGTGGCTTAGGTTCTGAAATCCCGTTTTGAAGGCTACTTCGCTGACTGTCAGATATTCAGTTTCCAACAGCTCCTTGGCCTTTTGCAGCCGGATGATTTTGATATAATGGGCTGGTGCCTGCCGGATAAGCGATTTCAGCCGCCTGAACAATTGTGTCCGACTCATCGACATGGCTTCACAGAGAGCATCCGTGTCAAAATTTTCATTCTCCAGGTTTACTTTGATCAACGCATTAACCCGTTGCATAAAAGCTGCCTCCTTTGGACGGTTCTGCCCAAGTGTGGCAAGGCGCTTATCTGCCTCTGTAAAATGCGAGCGCAGGCGTTTTTGAATTTCGGCATAAAACTGGGGGATATTGCCGGATGTATTTGGTTTATCAGGTTGAACAGACAGTGGAGCTTCCGGCTGCAAAGGAAGTGCAAGACTGTACAAGGTGCCATTGGTCTTCGGGAAAACTTCAAAAGAATAACCATTTTGACCATTAAATTCGGTTACCCTTATTAAGTTGATGCCGGTATTCTCCACTTCAATAAGCAGGTTTTTATTTTCCGGACAATACAGTAATCGGATCTGAATCTTGCTTTTTGGAGGGATAAAACTAATGATGCCGCAAATCAGTTGCACGATCGATTGGCTAAGCAAAAACGGTTGGTAGCTTACCCGCTGCTTCTTAATGCCCGATAGGTACGAAATTTGAACCTGATTGGCCTGTGCATAAGGCTGCAAGCCAAGGCTCAGGCTTTTGATTAATGGAACGATATCGGCTTCGGAAGGATAAATCATATCGCAAATCCCTTTTAAATACCACAACACGAAAGCCGATAGCTATGTTCATTAATTGGTTAATTACCAAAAAATTAGAAAAGGATAAGTTGGTAAAATTTAAGAACTACCTGGTTAAATTCTGAAATACATTTTCAAGGCTTTGTTGCTGTTCTTTTAATGAAAGCAATACCAACTGATTATCAACGGCAAAGTGGAAGAGAGCTGGCCGTATATCGCTCCTGCCATCCGACTCGGCGATGAATGTTGTTGCGTTAATGGGTTGAACTTTCCGGAGGCCATGAATTTTCCGGAGTTCCTCTAAATTGGGTGATTTATCGAACTCGACCAGTACAGCCTGTTTCTGTACAAATTGTCCGCCTTTAATTTGATTAATTGATCCGTCTGCTACAAGAATACCCTTATTTACAATGATCACCCGGCTACAAATGGCCTCAACTTCCTGCATGATGTGGGTGGAAAGCATGACTGTTTTGTTTGTGCTGATGGTACGGATCAATTGCCTGATTTCCTCCAGCTGATTGGGATCCAATCCGGTGGTTGGCTCATCCAGGATCAGTACTGCCGGGTCATGGATCAATGCCTGGGCCAATCCAACCCGCTGCCGGAATCCTTTCGAAAGTGCCTTGATCTTTTTATGCTGCTCATCTTTTAGTCCGGTAAGTTCAACCATCTTCAGAACCTGTTCCTTTTTATTTTGAAGCCGGTAAAATCCGGCTACCATTTCAAGATATTCTCTTACATAGAGATCCGTATACAGCGGATTGTTTTCAGGCAAATACCCGATTTGGGCCCGAATGGCGACATTTTTTGTTTCAACCAGCTCGCCATTGATTGAAACCGATCCAGCGTCAGAAGCCAAATAACCGGTAATGATTTTCATCAGTGTTGTTTTTCCTGCTCCGTTTGGTCCCAAAAAGCCTACCAATTCACCGGTCCCGATTTCGAACGATACCTGATCCAGTGCTTTTTGGGTTCCGTAAAGTTTGCTTACTTGCGTTACGCTGATGGCCATTCTTCCTGAATTAAAGTTTCTCAAAAGTAAGGAAATCTGCTTTTGTTTTTATTAACTTTAAATTAACTTTGCCCGCCACGAATTTTGAGAAATGAAGGACCAGAATTTTAACTACATAGAAGATTTAACGAAATATCAGCGGCAGAGAACATCGCTTGTCAAGATATTGGGATTATCCCTGGGTGATGGTAATCCAATCCGGATTCAATCGATGACCGACACCGACACGAGTGATACTGAGGCTACCGTTGAGCAGATCATCCGGATCATCAAGTGCGGTGCCGATCTGGTTCGCGTCACAGTCCGGGGGGTTTCAGATGCCGAAAACCTGAAGAATATCAAGAGAGAACTGGTAGCCCGGGGATATGAAAATCCATTGGTTGCCGACATCCATTTTAATCCCCATCTGGGCGAAATTGCTGCACAATACGTTTCAAAAATCCGGATCAATCCGGGGAATTTCTATGATAAAAGAGCCAAATTTGAGCATCATCTCTACACTGACGAAGAATATAAAGCTGAACTTCATAAAATTGAAGAGCAGTTTGTCCCATTTCTTCAATTCCTGAAAGACACCAACACCGCACTCCGGATTGGAGCCAATCAGGGATCATTGTCAGACCGGATCATGAGCAGATACGGAGATACACCAGCCGGAATTGTTGAGTCAGTGATGGAATTTTTGCGGATATGTCAAAAGCAGGAATTTCATAATGTGGTCATTTCCATCAAATCGAGCAATACCCGGACCATGGTTTATACGGTTCGCCTGCTGAATTTTAAGATGAGGCTCGAAGAAATGAATTATCCGCTTCACCTTGGAGTGACCGAAGCCGGTGAAGGCGAAGCCGGACGCATCAAATCTGCGGTGGGCATTGGTGCTCTTTTAGCCGATGGTATTGGCGATACCATCCGAGTTTCGTTGACTGAAGCTCCTGAAAATGAAATATCGGTAGCCCGAAAACTGATTAACCATATCGAAACATATAAAGGTCACAAGCCGATAAAAGCTCCACTATTTGCGCAAATCAATCCTTTCGAATACGAAAGACGTTCAGTCAGACCGGTATTGCGGATGGGTGATCAGTTTTTGCCTGTGGTGATGGCCGACCTTCGCGGACGGACGCTGGCCGAAATTCTTCCCTTGCGCGGCAAACAAATTCCTGAATACTTTTTCAACAATACCGAAGTGCTCGATCTGGATGGAAATTCCTATCCGGTACTGACACTGGAAGAATATTTATTTGGAGGTTCGCATTGGGGCCAAACCAAGTTTATCAGGACCAATAAAGAAGAGTTTGATCATTTCATGAGCGATAATCCTGAAATCATCACCAAGCTCAAGCAAACGCGCAAGACCGTTCTGATTCTGGAGAGCTTTAATAAAAACCCGTTTGCAGAACTTCGTGCCTTTTTCATTACACTCGAATCTCACATCTGGAAAGTTCCGGTCATTATTTTCCGGAAATATAACGAACGCTACCTGGAAAACCTTCAGATAAAAGCAGCTGCTGATTTAGGTGGTTTGCTCATAGATGGTTATGGCGATGGTATTTGCATCACCAACGAACTTGATCAAACTACCTTCACCGACCTGAAGGACCTTAGTTTTTCTATCCTTCAGGCCAGCCGGATGAGGGTGACCAAAACTGAATTCATTTCGTGTCCGGGTTGTGGCCGCACTTTATTTGATCTTCACGAAACGACGATCAGGATTAAGGCACATTTTAATCATCTCGATCATCTGAAAATTGGCGTGATGGGCTGCGTGGTAAACGGACCGGGTGAAATGGGTGACGTGGATTACGGCTTCGTAGGTGCCGGCCCCGGAAATGTGAACCTGTATAAACAGCAGAAACTGGTAAAAAAACACATTCCATTCGAGCAGGCGGTTGAAGAACTGGAAGCCATTATCCGCGAAAACGGAGACTGGAAAGACCGCGAAGCCTAGAAAAAGTTGGCAGTCTCAGGTTTCAGTCTCAGTTTTCTTTGATCAAGGTTGAAATTGCATAAAGTGGAACTATTTCGATGTTTCCTTCTCTTCCAAAATTTTCGAGTGACGATCGGATTCCACGCTTCAGGTTCTTTTCCTTCATAAACAATCGCATACTTTGCATCTTTCCGCTGTAACCCGATTTGATTTCAACCGGCACAATTTCAGAACCCTGCCTGATCACATAATCAACCTCAGCATTGCTGCTCCTTTCCATACGGTGCCAATAGAACAACTGCGGCTTATCGGTAATTGATGCTGCCTTAATAAATTCAAGACCAGCATAAATTTCAGCCAAAGCGCCTTTATTAACAACATCCATTTCTTCGACAACCAGATATTCTCGGACATTCAGACCCATAATATGTTGGAAAATCCCTGTATCGTATAATAAGACCTTAAATTTCTTTGAATCAATTTGGGCTGCAAGCGGAAATCCATTGGCCGAAGTATGATAAACCGGAAAGGCTAATCCAGCCATGATGAGGAGGTCAAGAGCTTCCTTAATTTGTGGATGACTTGCTTTGGCAACCACGTTGGCATAGACAAACTTGGCTCCGGCTTGTTCAACAATGCTGGCAAAAACCTCACGGATTCTGCTTTCTGGCACACGTCGGTGGTACTTTGAGAAATCATCACGAATAGACAGCGACAAATCAGCCAAAACATTTAGTCCATCAAGGACACTCTTGTTTTCAACGATACGGTTAACGACTTCAGGCATTCCACCAGTCAATTGGAAATTCCGGTAATAATTGGTCAGCATCTCATGGAAGACAGGATTCATCGGATTATCCGGTGATGCCTGATTGATCAGTTCTATCAGTTGATCCCTCTGGTGAGCCAACAGAAATTCCTGAAACGACATCGGGTACATAAACATCGATCGAATCCGGCCAACTCCAAATGAAGGAAGTTTAGTCAATGCAAATTCAAGAAGCGATCCGGCTGCAACCACATGCAGCTCAGGCTTGTTCTCATAAAAAAACCGAAGCGACGAGATGGCTTTCGGACATGCCTGAATTTCGTCGAAAAACAGCAGGGTTTCATTTTCTCGGATTGGCTTCCCGTAAAAAGCTGATAATTCCTGACAAATGCGGTTTGGATCCAGATTTTGATTGAAGAAACCGGCAACGTCGGTATCCGTTTCAAAATTTACTTCAACAAAATTCTGGAAGGTTTTTCCAAGCTCACGAACCACGAAAGTCTTTCCAACTTGCCGGGCTCCACGCAATAAAAGTACCTTTCTGCTGGAAGATTCTTTCCATTCAAGCAAATGATTGAATATATTTCGCTTCACTATTCTGATATTTAATTGATTAAAGATGATTCCTCAAAAAAACAAGGCAAATATACGCACAAAACACCAAAAAGTCAAGGCAAGTTTGATCTAAGTTTCACAAAAAGTCAAGGCAAGTTAGTCATCTATGTTCAATAGTGTATTATGAAACGAACATGTTGGCGTCAACACAAACACCAATGATAATAATTTTCAACAACATGTGAGTTCCATCAGACAATTAAAAAACAAATTATTTACTGATGAAAATCTCTTTTTTGCTTTTAGAATGACTAGTAATAAATGATTTCTTCCACTATAAAAATTCGCTGAAAATCTCTTCTACTCTTCGTCCGGGTTCGAGCCAGAATCCTTTTAATCCGGAGGTGAAGGCGGCTTCCACGTTCGGTAGCGAATCGTCAATAAACAATGAATCTTTAGGATGAATTCCTGAAAGCCGGATAATTTCCTGATATGATTCGGGAGTGGGTTTCCGGCATCCAATTTCGTTGGAATAGAAATCTTTTTTGAAGAGTGTTGAAACTTCGAATCCATGCTGTTTCCTGAAATTGGAGTGGAACTTTGCAACATGGATGGCATTGGTATTGCTGAAAAGATAGACTTTGAATTCTTTCCGTAAATTTTTTACCAGTTCTACCCGGATTGCTGGAAAGTCGAGCAACATGGCGGTCCATGCTTCATCAATCTGACTGTCTGTTGCCTTTGAAGAAAGCAATTCGCGCACTCCTTCCCGAAATTCCGACGGCGAAACCTGACCCTGTTCCATCTTATAAAAAATGTCATGATCGTAGGACAGGCCGCGGTCTCCAACCAGTTTTTCCATTCCCAATTTTCCAAAAGCGTCGATGGTTCGTTGTGGATCGATGTTCAGTAAAACGCCGCCCAGATCAAAAATGATATTTTTTATTCCCTTCAGGATTTCCATGGTTTCTGATTTTGAGTTCACAAAAATCAGAAAAAAAGCGGAAAATCAAAGGAATTGAATGGTTCTGATCCGATCAATTCTTCTGATCCTTATCTTTGAGCTTGAAATTAATTCATCAAGCATGGGAAATCCGCAAACAATCTGGTACAATGCAGAAAAGAAGTTGGTCGAAACTATGGATCAAAGGTATCTTCCGTTTCAAAACCGGATAGTCGGAATTGCCACCCTGGATGAGGCCAGAACGGCTATCACTGATATGATTGTGCGCGGTGCGCCGCTTATCGGTGTCACAGCGGCTTATGGAATGTACCTGGCAGCGCGGGATTTCTACGGAACAAATTTTTCGGTGGAAATGAAGGAAGCCGCCGATCGGCTGAAATCTTCGCGGCCAACAGCCGTCAACCTTGCCTTCGCGGTTGATGAAGCTTTTTCTGTGATTTCGGAAGAACATTCGGTTGCCGAAAATGCCGGGCGTCTGTTTGAATATGCCGAAATGCTGAAGGATCGCGAAATTGACTTCAGTAAAAACATTGGCCATTTTGGCCTTGAATTGATCAAAGAGATCAGCATAAAAAAAAATGGCGAACCGGTTCAAATCCTTACCCACTGCAATGCCGGTCGGCTGGCAACCGTCGAACTCGGAACGGCAACTGCGCCAATGTATCTGGCTCATGAGGCGAAAATCCCAATTCACGTTTGGGTCGACGAAACTCGCCCCCGAAACCAGGGAGCACGGCTCACTGCATGGGAACTGGGAGAAGCCGGAATTCCGCACACCGTAATTCCCGATAATACCGGCGGACATCTGATGCAGCATGGAATGGTGGATTTGGTGATTGTGGGTAGCGACCGTACCACGCTGAATGGCGATGTGGCCAACAAAATAGGAACTTACCTGAAAGCCCTGGCAGCTGCTGATAACCGAATTCCGTTTTATGTGGCGCTTCCGTCCACCAGCATTGATTGGGATTTGAATGACGGAGTTACAGAAATTCCGATCGAACAACGGGATGGACGCGAGGTTTCGGTGATGGAAGGCCTGCATGACAATCAAATTCATGAATTCCGGATGATTCCGGAGAAAACCCGGGTGGCCAATTACGGATTCGATGTTACACCTGCGCGGCTGGTTACCGGTTTGATTACCGAAAGGGGAATCTGCAAGTCAAGCAGGGAAGGTATTTTGAAATTATTTCCGGAAAAGAAAACGATCGATGACTGAAGGATATATCAAATTTAACTGTACTTGGAAGCAGGAACCAATCCTGATTTCTGAAGAAATTTTGTTGTCGCTTGATCGATCCCGGTCTCATCTGTACGAATTGGGTCTGATTGGAATGTATCCCGACGGCATTGGGTTTGGAAACATTTCGATGCGGATGGAATCTGGTACGTTTCTGATCACAGGCAGCGCCACCGGTCAATTTACGCATCTGAAGCCCTCGCATTATGCCATCGTTTCAGGATATGATTTTGTGACGAATTCGATTTCCTGCACCGGACAAACCAAAGCTTCCGCCGAAAGTCTGACCCATGCAGCTGTTTACGAAGCGCTTTCTGAAGTTGGCGCAGTGGTCCATGTTCATTGCCTTTGGCTCTGGGATAAGCTGCTGAACAAATATCCAATTACTTCCGGAGAAATTGAATACGGAACTCCTGAAATGGCTCTAGCAGTGAGGCAGTTGGCAACTGAATCTAAGGAATCAAAAATCCTGGTAATGGGCGGGCACCGGGAAGGAATTCTTGCCTTTGGCAAAAACCTGAATGAAGCGACCGATCATATTATGAACCTTTTTAACCGATTAAAACATGACTAAAATTGCCATCATCGGTGGTTCGGGGCTCGAGAACCCGGCTATTTTGAAAAATGCTGCCGAATTGAAAATAGATACTCCTTTTGGACCAACTACTTCCGATTTCAAGTGCGGAGAAATCAACGGACGTGAAGTGGCAATTCTTTCGCGTCATGGCCGCCAGCATACCATTCCGCCATCGCAGGTTAATAACCGGGCAAACCTCTGGGCCATCCGCGAAATTGGTTGCACCCATATTCTGGCCACCACGGCCTGCGGAAGTTTGCGACAGGAAATCGGTCGAGGCGATTTTGTGGTGCTTGATCAGTTTATCGATTTCACCCGGCATAGGCCGGTCACTTTTTTTGAAGCTTTCGACCCGGGGGAAATGAAGCATACCCCGATGGCAGATCCGTTTGATGGTTTTTTGCGCTCAAAGCTCATCGAAACTGCCCGGGAAATAAATATAAAGTTTTTCGAAACCGGAACTGTGGTGACCATTGAAGGACCACGGTTTTCAACCCGGGCCGAATCGAATATGTTCCGGTTATGGGGCGCCGATGTCATCAATATGTCTACCGCTCCGGAAGCCATTCTGGCCAATGAATTGGGAATTCCATACGCGGCCATAGCCATGAGCACCGATTACGATTGCTGGAAAACCGACGAAGCTCCGGTAACCTGGGGCGATGTCTTAAAAGTATTTAATGAAAATGTCCACCGTGTTCTTGAATTGTTGATTTGTACAATTGGGAAGATATAGGCTGAAGAATGGAAATCAGTTTTAACTTTTTTTAGAATTGCACTTGAAAATTTTGGATTGTTCTGGCATAGCTTTTGTAAAAATCAGACGATATGCTGTCTCAAAGCCAAGAACAATTCGGTGGACCGGTGAGAAATGGATGAAAGAGTTTTAGGGTTGAACCGGTCGCATCGATCAATGAAAAGGCCATTTCGGAATTTCCGGAGTGGCTTTTTTATCGGATAGTGCCAATAAAAAAGCTCCTTTCGGAGCTCCATATTTTATTGGTTAATGTGAATCCAAACACCCGACTGAGGATGTTCAGCTCTCATTACATTCAGTTCCTTCTGAGCTTCTTCCAGGGTAGGGAAGCCTTTCATGGCAATCCGGTGTAAACCATTGAAAATCCCGAGATCCCTTCCTGAGTATCCTTGCTGATTCAATTGCTGAATAAATTTGCTGGCATTTTCATCGCTTTTAAAACTTCCGCCGATAATGAAATACCGTAGTTCTTCCACCGCAGGTGTTGCAGTGCTTGCGGTAAATTCAGCTACACGTTGAACTTCGACGGTTGGTGCCGGTACCGGAGCCGATTGAGTCAATGCTTCCCACATTCCAAGATCAGATTTGGCCAGATATTCTTTATTGTTTTTCACCGGAATGAGAGCCAGTGCCAACAAGATGGGAACAGCTACAATCAGTTTTTTGAACTGGCGTTTTTCGAAGATAACGGGAACAGGTTCACGGTTTTCAATCTTGAAAGCTGGTTTTGGCATTTGCCGCTGGTAAAGCTTTTCGTAGGTGAAATTCTTCAGTCCGTAAGATTCGACCAATAGATTTTGTTTAACCTGTGGTTCGAACTGCAGGTTTTCTCTCGAATCGTAATGCAAATAGCCTACTCCTTCGAAATACACATTCCGGTTTCGTTCCAGGTTCAAGAGGATTTCATCCACAAAATTGTCGAGCTTTTGCTTGGCTTCGAAATAGTTAATTCCTTCGTTATCCGAGATGTAGTTGATCAGCAAACCATCGTTGGAAACCAATTTGTTGTTGAAAGCGATTTCTTTTGCAGGCGGAAAAAACTGATTGTTTTCGATCGTCGCCGGTTTGTAATTGGCTACAAATCCTCCAAATTCAGGAATGATCACACAATCGCTCAGCAATAGCAACTCCTTTATGTATTGATTTATCTCCACGCTTTTTGTATTTGAACAATCAAAAATAGGAAAAAATCCCAAAGCTTCAAGGCAAAGTTTTCAACAGGTGCCCATGATTTATGGTAAATGAAACTTTATGTACAGATAGTCTGAAGAAAACCAGATAATTCCTAAATTTGTGCCTCATTCAAATTTCGATATGGAAACGAAGCAAATTTTAGTGACCGGCGGCACCGGATACATTGGTTCTCACACGGTAGTTGAACTCCAAAATGCGGGTTATGAAGTGATTATTGTGGATAACTTATCGAACTCGAGCGTGGAAGTACTTGGTGGAATTGAGAGAATTACCGGTATTCGTCCTGCATTCGAACAGTTTGATTTGATTGAAAAAGATAAAATGGATGCGTTTTTCTCCAGCTATCGGAATATTGAAGCTATCATTCATTTTGCGGCTTCGAAAGCGGTGGGCGAATCAGTTGAAAAGCCATTGTTGTACTACCGGAACAACCTGGTTTCGATGATCAATCTGCTGGAATGTCAGATCAAATACGGCATTTCAAATATTGTCTTTTCCTCCTCCTGTAC
Organism: Prolixibacteraceae bacterium; assembly: GCA_025355875.1. Lineage (GTDB taxonomy): Bacteria > Bacteroidota > Bacteroidia > Bacteroidales > Prolixibacteraceae > Aquipluma. The sequence continues at coordinate 50,455 of JANXYV010000186.1, forward strand.
GGTCTATGGACAACCTGATGTTTTACCGGTTACCGAAAACACTCCGCGGAAGGATGCTGAATCGCCCTATGGAAATACAAAGCGCGTAAACGAGGATATTTTAAAAGACACCATTGCAGCAAACCCGCAGATCAAAGGGATTGCACTCCGGTATTTTAATCCGGTTGGGGCGCATCCTTCTGCAGAAATTGGCGAGCTTCCATTGGGAATACCAGCCAATCTGGTTCCATTTGTAACCCAGACAGCTGCCGGATTGCGAACCGAACTGATGGTATTCGGGAACGATTACAACACCGTTGACGGCTCAGCCGTACGCGATTACATTAATGTAGTCGACCTTGCCAAAGCGCATGTAATTGCAGTCAACCGCTTGGTGGAGAATAAGAACAAATCAGGATACGAAATCTTCAACCTGGGAACCGGAACCGGAATTTCTGTCCTTGAGATTATTCAAGCTTTTGAGAATTCAACCGGAGTAAAACTGAATTATAAAATTGTTGACCGGCGTGCCGGTGACATCGAGAAAATATGGGCAGATACAACTTATGCCAATGAGGAATTAGGTTGGAAAGCTGAAAAAGGATTGGAAGAAACGCTGCTTTCAGCCTGGAACTGGGAAAAGAAAATCAGGGGCATAAGATAAATTGAATTTCCTGGAAAGAATAAAATGGTCGACCTGATGAGGGCCGACCATTTTATTTAATGAAACCAGTGAGTTCGGTTATTTGGCGAATTTCATTTCGTTGAGCAGATAGCCGGCGCCACCGAATTTATCCATGATGAATAGGGTGTAACGGATATCGACATTGATACAGCGTTGCAGCATGGGCTCGAAAATAATGTCTCCGCTCATCGATTCCCAGTTTCCGTCAAATGCGGTCCCGATCAGTTCACCTTTTCGGTTCATCACCGGGCTGCCTGAATTACCGCCGGTGATGTCGTTATTGGTAAGAAAAGCAACCGGCATCCGGCCGTCCTTCAGGGCATATTGTCCGAAATCTTTTTTGGCGTACAATTCTTTCAGCTTATCGGGAACAACAAATTCCCAGTTATTCGGGTCTTCCTTTTGCATCACACCATCGAGTGTAGTTTGGTAATCATAAATCACTCCATCTTTGGGGGAATAATTCAGCACTTTTCCGTAGGTGAGCCGCATGGTTGAATTGGCATCGGGATACATCGCCTGACCTTTTTTCATTTCAAGCATTCCGGCAATGTATTGTTTTTGTCCTTTTGCATACAAGGTGTTGTACTGCTCAATATCGCGGTTGAGTTTAGAAATGGCATCCGAAATATTTTTACCAGCCACAAAGGCCGGGTCCTTTTCCATGAGATGCTGATCACCTGCCTGAGCTGCCTTCAGTTTTTCTTCTGAAACAAACACGGATTGGCTGAAAATGTCATCCACATAGGTGTCAATATTTCCCTGGTATTGGCTGTCGATGGTTTTATAAAATTCAGGAAGGTCGCTTGCCGGTACTTTTTCCTTGAAAAGTTTGATCATAGCTTTGGCAACTTTGATGTCGGTAGTCAGGTTGTAATCTTTGTAGAAATCTGCCGGGCTGACAGAAGGCGGACCTGGTCGGGCATCTTTTTGGCTCTCTTCAGATTTGGGACCATAACGCACTGCAGCAGAGGTCAGCTCGATCGAACTGAGAGCTTCCCGAAAATATTGAAGAGTATACTGAAGTTTGGCGCGTCCTTCAATGCCCACTTTGACATCAGCCAGGGCATGACCATATTTTTCAACCCGCGAAGCGTCAGCAGCAACCCAATCAGTAAATGTTTTTTCCTCCGAAACCATCCGTTCCATCACCTTCAATTTTTTAAAGGACTCATTCATGGCCATTGATTTTTTCCAGGCATTTGATGAACCGGCATATTTGTTCGAATATTGCAGCCTGATTTTGGGATCGGCGACCATGTCTTTCATCAAAATGTCCTGACGGATTCCCCGGACAAGAATTCGGATGGTATTGTTGATTTCGCTGGTTTCCTTTACCTCGAACGAAGTCATAAAACGGTTGGTCCTTCCGGGGTATCCCAGGATGAACGCAGGGTCATTCTGTTGCACTCCTTTCAGCGAAATGGTCAGGAATTTCTTCGGTTGGTAAGGAATATTGTCTTTTGAATATTCTGCCGGGTTGTTGTCCTTGTCGGCATAAATCCGGAACATGCTGAAATCGCCGGTATGCCGCGGCCACATCCAGTTGTCGGTATCGGCGCCAAATTTGCCGATCGAGGAGGGCGGTGCGCCTACAAAACGGATATCGGTGAATGTTTTGGTAATGACCAGATAATATTGGTTTTCACCGTAAAATGATGCAATTCTTCCCTTGAGGAACTTATTGTTCCCAATCGCCTTGGCCGTAAGTTGGTCCGAAAGGGTTTTCAACGCATCGGCCTTTGCTTTTTGATCAGTGATCCCAGCTAAAGCGTCCGTTGCCTCCCTGGTCACATCTTCGAAACGGTCGAGAAAAGTGACGGTAAGCCCTTTGGCCGGAAGTTCTTCTTCGCGGCTTTTTGCCCAAAAACCATCCATCAGGTAATTGTGTTCCACCGAACTTAACTTCTGAATGGTTCCGTAACCACAGTGGTGGTTGGTTAGTACAAGCGCATCTTTCGAGATGATCTCGGCAGTACATCCTCCGCCAAATTGCAAAATGGCATCTTTTAGACTCGAGTTGTTGATATCATAAATTTCTTTGGCAGAAAGTTTGAACCCCATGTCCGACATGGTTTTGATGTTCAGTTTCTGAATCAGTGGAAGCATCCACATTCCTTCATCGGCGCGAAGGGAACCAATCGACCATACTATGGTGGAAAGGAAAATTAGGATCAGTTTTTTAAAGTTCAGCATTTTTAAAGTCTGGGTTTTGTAATAATTAATTAATCCTGCAAGAATAGCAAAAAAGTGCCGAGATAAAAAGATTATCTATCCATCTTCCTGCCGCGAAGGCAAGTTTTCCAAACAAATGTTTTACTTTTGGAATTTCCAAAACAAAACGAAATATGAAGACTATCCTGATTACCGGCGGCGCTGGGTTTATTGGTTCACACCTGGTGCGGCTATTTGTAAACAAATATCCTGAATATCATATTGTCAATCTCGACAAACTGACTTATGCCGGAAACCTTGCCAATCTGACCGATATCGAAAACAGGCCAAACTACGAATTCGTGAAAGGCGATATTGTTGATGCCGATTTTATCCTGAAGTTGTTTGTCGAAAGGCAATTCGACGGGGTAATCCACCTTGCTGCCGAATCACATGTCGACCGTTCGATCAGCAATCCAACCGAGTTTGTATTTACCAACGTGATCGGTACAGTCAATCTGCTGAATGCTGCCCGGCACATATGGAAAGACAATACCGAAGGCAAACGGTTTTACCATATTTCGACTGACGAAGTTTATGGCAGCCTGGGCGATGAAGGGATGTTTACCGAAGAAACCGGTTACGATCCACACAGTCCTTATTCGGCTTCAAAAGCCAGTTCCGACCACTTTGTACGGGCTTACCACGACACTTTTGGTATCCCGGCTGTTGTCTCCAACTGCTCGAATAATTACGGTTCGTTCCAGTTTCCTGAAAAACTGATTCCGCTGTTCATCAACAACATCAAGCACAACAAGGCTTTACCGGTTTATGGTGAAGGCCTCAACGTTCGTGACTGGTTGTGGGTTGAAGATCATGCCCGTGCCATTGATGTAATTTACCATCGGGGTAAAAATGGCGACACCTATAACATTGGCGGCCATAACGAATGGACAAACATCGCCTTGATCAAAGTCATGTGCGGCATCATGGACCGCAAACTGGGCCGCGTAGCGGGAACTTCAGAAAAGCTCATAACCTATGTGAAAGACCGTGCCGGACACGATTTGCGCTATGCCATCGATTCTACCAAACTGCAAAAAGAATTGAACTGGGTGCCGAGTCTTCAGTTTGAAGAAGGATTGGAGAAAACCATCGACTGGTACCTCGCCAACACCGAATGGATGGAAAATGTGACCAGCGGCGATTACCAAAGCTATTACGAAAAACAATACCTTAACAGGTAATTATATGATATCAATGATTCAAGAAGAATATGAACTTTGAATTCTCAAAACATGCATTAGATCAGCTTATTCAGAGGGATATTTCTAAGGAGCATATTCTGTTGGTTCTTGAGCAGCCAGATTTCATTGAGATTCAGGATGCTGGCATTAAAGTTTACTCAAAAGTGTTTTTAGAGAAGTCAAAAGCTTATCTTTACCGTGTATTTATGAATGAGCTAAAGAACCCGACTTTAATAGTTACGGTTTACAAAACATCTAAAACCGACAAGTATGTTAATAAAATATGACAAAGAAGTTGATGTAGTTTACATCAAATTTTCTGAAGGAAAAGTTGCTGAGAGTGATGAGGACAAACCCGGAATCATTTTAGATTATGATGATGAAGGAAATATTGTAGGCATCGAGGTTCTTGAAGCTTCAAAAAAGATAGGACAGCCAGACGGGATTGTCTATGAAGTGGCGTAATATTTCTTCTGGAAACTAACTGGCCAACCCGAATGATGGAAAATGTGACCAGCGGCGATTACCAAAGCTATTACGAAAAGCAATACCAGAACCGGTAATTCAAGGCAAAAGGATAAAGTAAAAAGGCAAAAAATGATTTCAGCAGTCAGGGTTTCACTTCGAAGTGAGGCCTTGACTTATTGATTTTCATTCTGTAATTGCTTCCATTAACTTCAACATCATTTGAATTGCGCATATTAGCTTGGTCTCAATTACTTCATTATCATTCCTTCAATTTCTTTTGACGTTTCTTTTGCAAAAATTTTTGAGCCATCACTCATCGTTATTATTGATTTACTTAGATTGTCTTCGTCAATTTCATCAATAACAGATATGATATTTTTTGGGTTAATCTTCATTTGGGAATCTTCATCTGGTCCATAATAAGTACCACCCGGGATTGTAACTGTAATCAATGCTTCCATAATTTGTCAAATTTTAGATTGTTATTTATCTTAATATTCAATTCATTCTTTTACTATTTTAAATATTGTCTCATTCACTTTTACAAAATAGAAACCAGGTTTTAGATGTGAAATATTTACTTTTTTCCCTATTGAAGTAATTAGCTCCCTTCCCAGATAATCAAATACTAAAACAGATATCATATCAATTTGGGGTGCATCAATAATTAACACATCCTGTACCGGATTTGGATAAATACGAATGTCAGTTTGCAATTGATCTACAATTTCAGTGTTTAAGGTGAATTTTGCAACCAAAACCCTATTGCTCCCAACAGAAAATGAATATTCATTGACAATACTTAACTGCACTTCATTCTCAGTCCAACTGACAAATTTATAACCTGGATTTGGAGTTGCCGTTACAGTAACTGTTGAACTGTAATCAAATGTTCCGCCTCCAATAACTGACCCACCGAGAATAGGTAATCCCGAAATTGAAACAGTATGCGTATTGAGAGTAAAATTGGCAACTAAAGACCGGTTAGCATTTACAGAGAAATTATACGAAGGATTAGTACTTACCGATAGCCCATTTTCTGACCAATTTGAAAAACTATACCCAGTATTTGCAACTGCCGTTAATGAAACTGTTGTGCCGTAATTAAATGTTCCGCCTCCACTAACTGACCCACCAAGAACAGGTAATGCCGATAATGAAATAGTGTGTATGTTGATGCCAAAGTTGGCGACTAAAGTCCTGTTAATATTTACTGTAAAGCTATAGTTTGGATTATCACTCACTGCGGTTCCGTTTTCTGTCCAGTTTACAAAGCTATAACCTGCATTTGGACTTGCACTTAAAGTTGCCACTTCTCCACTATTGTAAGTTTTGGCACCTGAAAATGAACCACCAAAACTTGGATTAGCACTTGCACTAATTGTATATGTGTTAGCAATAACAATTGCGTTAATTACAAAACTTTCACCTTTTAAGCCAGTTGATGCTGTGACAAAAATTGAGTCATTTGGATACAAGATATCCAATATTACATTCCATTTACCATTAACAACTGTATTGTATTTAGCTGATGAATTTTTATTAGTCCAGACTTTTACTGTTGAACCATTTTCAATGTGACTTCCAGCTAATGCAACACTGGTTCCTGAATAAACAGGTGTTACAATTTCAGGTGAATTCGATTGTATGTTAAATAGATATGGAAAGGTTACTGATTCTTTTATATGCCAAATAGTATCAAAATTAAATGATAAGGCACTGTAATTTGATTGTAATCTAAGCTGATCGAGCGATTTGCCTGTACCTTGCATTCCATTATCAGTTACGTTTACAATATTACCATTCACTGTAACAATCATGTCTTTATTGGCATAATTGTCAGTTAGCACTGGAATGGGTGCACTATTAGCAAAACCTCCCACAATTCTATTTATACTGTTGTTTCCTGAAACTGACTTTCCTAGTGCAACACAATTTTTACTAAATGCACTTGTCCCATCATTATAGCCAACTAAAGCGGAAGCTCTGTAAATGCTGCTCACATTGGAATTTGAATAAGAATTTTCTACCTTTTTCTTGTTATAAGCAATTAAGCCTCCCGAATAACTTGTAGCTCCGGTTGCAGAAACTTTCCCTGATGCATTAGTGTTTGATACAATTCCTTCATTGAATCCGATTAATCCACCTCCATAACTTGTAGCTCCACTTGTACTTATATCACCTGCACTGTATGCCTGATTAATAGTTCCATAATTATAACCAGCCAAACCACCAATGAATGAACTTGCAGTTGCACTTGTTCTGTTTCCGATGCAAAATGTTCTATTGATTTTACCGTAGTTTGCTGCTGCTATTCCTCCGATATAACCACTGTTAGTTGTGTTGCTCAAATTACCCGAAAAACTGCATGAATCAATAATGCCCTTATTTACAGCAACAATACCAGCAGTATAAGTTTGTCCCGCAAAAGTTTTTGTAGCCGATGCCTTCACATGCAAATTTTTGATAGTAGCAGTACTTGCTGTCTGGTAAAAAAGTGAAGCAACATCTGCTGTAATATAAAGATTTGAGATAATATGATTATTCCCATCGAAGGAACCGCGTAACGAATTTGCTTGTGTGCCAATTGGAACCCATGCATTGCTTAACGATATATCATTCATTAGTATATAATGAGATCCTAAATCAGTTATCGTTCTTAAATCAGATTCAGTGTAAATCTTATAAGGATTAGCAATTGTACCATCACCATTTAGTAGAACAGACTGTATGACAGTATAACTTGGCTTCAATCCACTAGTTTGGGCTGTTACTGATAATACATCACCAGCTTTTAGAGCCGGAACTTCTATCGACCAGATATTACCTGTAGCGACAGTATTAAAAGAAATGTCATTTACTTTAATTATAACCTTAGCTCCACTTACGCATTTTCCATTTATGGTGGTTGAACCAGGTTTAAAAGGATTATTCGTAAACTCAGCAGGAGGTGTTTGCCATAGAAAAAAAGGAAGACTTTCTGTATTTGAAATATTCCATGTATTGGTAAAGTCAAAGCCTAATCCTTGATAAGTCGCTTTAAGTTCCAAACTTGAAAGTCCATACCCAATGCCATTCAAATCATCGTCAACTACTTGTTTAATTTCACTATTTTCAAGTAGTACTGTTTTGACCCACGCAAGATTATTTGAAAATCCGCATCCGGATTCATTTTGTCCAAGAACTTTATTAACATTGCTTATGCCTGATTGTAAAGATGTTATTGAAATATTATTTGTTATACTAATATTTGCTGCTTTGGCAATAATGCCTCCACTGTTTGAACCAGCATTTTCAATGGTTGAATTCGAATAATTCATATTGATATTTGAAAAATATCCACCCCAATACTTAGTACTCAAGTTTGAATAAATATATCCTAATATACCTCCAGTTTGCCCAGTTCCCTTTAAATTTCCAGTAAAATAATTATTTTCAAGTCTAAAGCCCGATTCTCCATAATAGTTATCAATTGAATTACTATTATTAGAGAATCCAACAATCCCACCAACACTAGCATTACCAATAATATAACCTTCAGAATTGTTTTTCGAAATAATGATATTACTTGAAGAGTACAAATTCTTTAAGTATTGCTGACGTTCTGATAGATTATGACAATAACCGGTTAAGCCACCTAAATTTGATCCTCCATTTATAGTACACAAAGTGTAATTCTTTGTAATATTAATTGTGGTATATGCCGAAAGTCCTACCACTGGTGACGGCCACGAGCCGGAAACAACACCTATGCTATGCGCATAAATATAACCAATTAAGCCTCCAATATTATCAACTCCATTTATATAAGACGAAATAGAATTATCAGTTATATTAGAAGAATTGCTTTTCCCGCTAGATTCTACAATTAAGGAACCGATCAGTCCTCCACAATTATTTGTTCCAGTTACGATTCCGGTGAAGTAGTTATTTGTAATAGTAGGTGAATTATTAACACAACCGATAATGCCACCAACATCTGTGCCAGAGCCACTTACGGAAAGATTTGAAAAACAATTATCTATAGTACTATTAGTTGCATAGCCAATTAATGAACCTACGTATCTTTGCCCTTTTACTATACCAACTTCAAATTTCAAATTTTTAATTATAGCTCCATTAGTTGAATTAAAAAAACCAATATTATCAGTTGTAGGTCTATTGATTTTAAAATTTAAAATTTTAAAATTATCTCCATCTAAAACACCACTAAAACTTCCAATTGGATTCCAACCCATATTTGGATTATTATCCTCTATCCATGCTGCCAGATCAATATCATTAATGATCTTAAAGTTTGCACTAGTTAGATTACGGATTTGATTTAGTTCATCTCCATTTGAAATTAGATAGGGATCGTTACTGGTTCCGGAACCGCTTCCGCTAAACTGTGCATATAGCCCGCTACTAAAGATTAAAAGCAAAGTGCATAAGAAGAATTTTTTCATGGACGGGTGGTTTTAGTTTCAGCAATAATTCAGAATTAATCGCAATTCGTTCAAAGATTTAGTTTAGATTCTGCTTAGTTGTCATATATGATAACCGATTCACAAATATAAAATAAAATATTAGTTGTCACTAATGATAACTAATGAAAAAAGAGCAGATTCAACAAATTGTTGGTAATCGAATAAGATCTCTTCGGGAATCCAAAGGGATTTCCCAACAAGTATTGGCTGCTATGTGTAACTTTGAGAAAGGGAATATGTCAAGAATAGAAGCTGGCAAAACCAACCCAACACTTATGACACTCCACAAAATTAGCCAGGCGCTCGAAATTAAAATCACTGATTTGGTTGATTTTGAATAGCGAATACTTTTCTATTGGTGATATTCTCCAAACCCAAATAACTTTTCCTAACTTGACCTTTCAATTAAACCTGTTTTTATGAAACGCCGTAACTTCTTTAAAGCCGCAGCTTTGGGTGGAGGAACACTCGCTCTTGCTCCATTGAGTTCATGTGTTCAATCTACTCCGACCGAAAAAACTGAACCTAATTACATCGATTTCGAGTTGAATGAAGTAACCATTGCTGAACTTCAGGAGAAAATGAAATCAGGTAAAATGTCTTCGGCGGAAATCACCCAAAAATACCTTGATCGTATTGAACAACTCAATACAAACGGACCTGAGCTTCGGGCAGTGATTGAGCTGAATCCTGATGCGCGCGCTATTGCCAAAGCGATGGATGATGAACGCAAATCGGGTAAAGTTCGCGGTCCGATGCATGGAGTCCCTGTCCTGATCAAAGACAATATTGATACCGGAGACCAGATGCAAACCTCGGCTGGTTCGCTGGCCCTGGTTGGAAATCCGGCTCTTGATGATGCAGTTATCGTTCGCAAATTGCGTGAATCAGGCGCTGTTTTGCTGGGCAAAACCAACCTGAGCGAATTGGCGAATTTTCGTTCCACCAAATCGTCGAGCGGCTGGAGTGGGAGAGGCGGACAGGTTCGCAATCCGTTTTGTACCGACCGAAGTCCCTGCGGTTCAAGCTCCGGAACCGGCTCGGCTGTTTCGGCTAATTTGTGTGCAATAGGAATTGGCACCGAAACCGATGGCTCGATCGTTTGTCCTTCAGGAATAAATGGAATTGTGGGTATCAAACCAACCGTAGGACTTTGGAGCGGCGATGGAATCATCCCGATTTCGCACTCACAGGATACAGCAGGACCGATGGCCCGAACCGTCACGGATGCCGCCATTTTGTTGGGTTTGCTGGCCGAAAAGCCTCAAGATTATACTCCGGAACTGAAAGTCGACGGTTTGAGAAATGCACGTATCGGCATCGCTTCCGAGTTTTTTGGATTTCATTCCGGAGTGAATAAGCTAATGGATGAAGCGATTCAAACGTTAAAGAATTCAGGTGCAATCCTGGTCGAAAATCTGAAGTTTGAAAACCGCGAAGAATGGGGAAAACTGGAGTGGCAGGTTCTGATTTCGGAATTCAAGGCTGATTTGAATGCTTACCTGAAAACCCGTTCAGGTTTGAAAGTGCAGTCGCTCGCCGATTTGATTGAATTCAACAAGCAAAATCAGGACGCCGAACTAAAATGGTTTGGACAGGAAATTTTTGAAGAAGCAGAAGAAACCAAGGGGCTGGATGATCCGGAATACCGGAAGGCGCTGGCCAAAGCGAAAGAACTCACCCAAAAAGGCATTGAAAAGCTGATGGACCAACACCATCTCGACGCGTTGATTGCCCCGACCAACGGCCCGGCATGGACGATTGACTGGGTGAACGGCGATCATTTTGGAGGAGGAAGTTCAGAACCTGCAGCCATTTCAGGCTATCCTTCGGTAACTGTTCCGGCCGGCTTTGTGCATGGATTACCGATTGGTCTTTCATTTTTTGGCCGTGCATGGAGCGAACCGGTATTAATCAAACTGGCTTTTGCATTCGAAAAAGCTACCAAACACCGCAAATCGCCTGGATTTTTGAGTTCACTTGCCTGAATGGAACACGTGATTTCTATAAAATATTTAGATTAGATTAATTTTAAACATTTCAATTGAGGATAATTTTTTTCTTTAAACAAAAGAATTACTTTTGCCGCAAACCAATATTAACATTAAAATGGACGAAGGGCCTGCGAGTATATTATTTATTAACCTGATGTAGCAGGATTGCCATTCCTTTGTTTGTGCTTCTCCTGTTGTGTCCCAAAACAAGGAGGTGCATAATGACCACTATCACCACATTTTATTTAAGCCGTATTGTTGGTATCAAAGTTTATGATGCCAATGGACAGTACGTTGGCATTGTTAAAGATTTGCTTGTTGAATCCGAATCTTCGAACCTTACCTCGGGACATCCGGCAGTTACGGGAATCAAGATCAAACGGAACAATCAGATATCATTCTATTCTTTCCAGCAATTTCAGGTAGAAAAGGTGAATGGCAAAATCAAAATTATTGCCACTCAGTTAACCAATTTACCTGAAGATAATATTAACAACGATTTGTCGTTGGTCGAATCGGTACTCGACAAACAGATTGTGGATCTGAATGGGCGTAAACTGGTTCGGGTAAACGATGTGCGTCTGGTTTCGCTGGTCAACGGAACTTTTGCAGTTGCGGTTGATATTGGAATGGAAGGCCTGCTGAGAAGGATCGGAATCGCAAAGCCGCTAAAATTTGGATTATCGTTGGTAGGATCGAACATGCCCGGAAAGTTTATCAATTGGGAAGATTTTGAGGCCATTGATTTCTCCAATCTCAACATTAAACTTTCGAAGACTTATAAAAAGCTTCAAACCCTTCACCCATCTGATTTGGCGGATATCATTGAAGAATTGGGGAAGAAGGCAAGCGCCGAGATATTCTCTTCGCTGGATGACGAAAAGGCAGCCGATGTAATGGAGGAACTCGAGCCCGAAACCCAGGTTCAGATTCTCGAAGGTCTTTCGATTGAGAAAGCAGCCGACGTTTTGGATAAAATGCCTGCCGATGAGGTCGCTGATATATTCGAAGGACTGGAAGATGAGAAGATCGAACTTCTTCTGAACGAGATGGAAAAAGAGACTTCCCAGGATGTCCGGGAATTGCTCGTTTATCCGGACCATACGGTGGGTAGCATCATGTCTTCTGAATTTATGTCGTTCAACCTGAACATGACGATTGAGGAAGTTTTGGCTGAGCTGAGAAGAACAAAACCGGAATCGGAAACCTTATACAACCTTTTTGTTACTGATGAAAATGAAGTGCTACTGGCAACCTTTTCAATCAGGGATGTGGTTATCACGCCTCCTGAAACGCAGATTAATCAGATCATGAAACCATCACCAGTCCATCTTCGGGATTATCAGAAAATTAATGAAGTGGCGGAGATCGTTTCGAAATATAACCTTTTGGCCATACCAGTTGTTGACAACAAGAATGTACTGAAAGGAATGGTGGTTATTGATGACGTGATCGAAGATTTGATCCGCAAACGCAGAACAAATAAATAGGAGGAGTGAGTCATGTTTAAGAATAGAAAATCACTTTTCCAAAAGATAGCCATTTTTCTGGCTATTCTTGGTCCGGGAATAATTACCGGCAGCGTTGACAATGACGCCGGAGGAATCACCACATACTCGGTTGCCGGCGCTGTTTACGGTTATAATTTGCTTTGGACTCTGATACCCTCATTTATTGTTCTTGTGGTAATTCAGGAAATGAATGCCCGCATGGGTATCGTTACGGGGAAAGGACTTGCGGATTTGATCCGAGAAAATGCAGGAGTCAAGGTCACTTTCTTCATATTCATTGGATTGCTGGTTGCCGATATCGGAAATACAACCACCGAATTTGCCGGGGTCGCCGGAAGTATGGAAGTATTTGGAGTGAGCAAATACATCTCGGTACCTATTATTGGGGTTTTGATCTGGCTGCTGGTCGTGAAAGGAACATACAAAATTGCCGAACGAATCTTTTTACTTTTTAGCGTTTCCTTGCTGATGTACGTGGTTTCGGCCTTGATGGGAAAACCTCACTGGGGTGAGATTGGTCATTCAATCATCCATCCTGAATTGGAGATAAACACCAAAAGCCTTGCCATGATCATCGGAATTATCGGAACGACTATTGCCCCGTGGATGCAGTTCTATATGCAATCATCGGTGATTGAAAAAGGACTGGACATGAAGCAATACAAATATTCACTGATTGATATTGTTGTGGGCTGTGTAGCTACCGTTGTTGTGGCATTCTTTATAATTGTTGCCTGTGCCTCAACGCTTCACGAAAACGGCATGGTGATCAACGAAGCCAAAGATGCTGCCCTGGCTCTGAGGCCTCTTGCCGGTGCTCTTGCCTCACAGGTTTTTGCATTTGGTCTTTTTATTGCCTCCATTTTTTCGGCTACGATTTTGCCATTAGCCACCGCATTTTATGTTTGTGAAGCTTTTGGTTTCGAAGCCGGAATTGACAAGAAATGGGATGAGGCCAGAGAGTTTTACGTACTTTATACCGGTATCCTGGTATTGTCAGCGGCCATCATTTTGCTTCCCAATGCCCCGCTGATATTAATTTCCTTGTGGTCGCAGGTCATTAACGGGATGCTTTTGCCGGTGGTTCTGATTTGTATGATTTTGTTGGTCAACAACAAAAAAATCATGGGAGAATATGTAAACAAACCAGTCAACAACATTATTGGCTGGAGTGCCATCGTAATCCTTATTCTTTTATCACTGACACTTCTTTTACTGCCAATTTTTACTTAAAAAAGACAGAAAAAAAAAGCTGTTCAGGATGTTATTTTAGTTCTAAGAAAGATTACTTTCAGGCACTCCTCATAATTAAGTTTTCACTTCTGAAACCTGGAAAACAAATGATTACACTATCAAAAAAGCGAAAGTTCCTCATACTTCAGTTATGCCTGTTTTCGGGTATAATCAACATTCAGGCCCAAACACCAAAGGACAGCATTGCAGATAAACGCTGGAACTTTCATTTTCAGAATACTGTGATTTACCAGGTACATCCCTCGTTTCATTCGGCCTATTCTGGAAAGAACAGTCTAAATTCAGGTGAAGAAAGGACCACCTCGATTTCAGGAACTATTTATTTAGGAGCAAAATTGTGGAAAGGCGCATCAGTTTATTACAACCCGGAAATTTCAGGCGGAAGCGGATTCTCATCCACGCTGGGAATCGCAGGCTTTCCGAATGGCGAAGTTTACCGGGTGAGTGATTTAAGTCCTACCATTTATTCAGCCAGGTTGTATCTGAAACAGGTTTTTGCTCTTTCTGACCGCTATGTCGCCGTAAAAGATGGCATCAATCAATTGCCAGGGCGTTTGCCTGATTCCTATTTTGCAATAACGGCCGGAAAATTCAGTATAATGGACTTTTTTGACTGCAATAAATACAGCCATGATCCACGGAATCAATTTTATAACTGGGCATTGATGGGCAATGGAGCATGGGATTATCCGGCCAATACCCGTGGATATACTTTTGGATTTGTTGCTGAACTGGTCAAACCGCAATGGTCGCTGAGGCTTGCAGCAGTTATGGTTCCAAAAACGGCTAATGGAGCTGAAATGGATCGCGATATTTTGCATGCAAGTTCAGAAGCAATCGAGTTTGTTCATCAGTATACCATCGGAGGTCAATCGGGAAATATTGGTCTGATGACGTACCTGACCGAAGCTCAAATGGGCAACTATGCTCAGGCCATTGAACTGGGAGAAGCCGGTCAGGTTGCGCCAAATGTTGAAAGCACCAGAACACCAGGCCGGACCAAATACGGTTTTGGATTGAACATTGAACACCATTTTAGCGAAAATGTGGGTGCTTTTTTACGGGCAAGCTGGAACGACGGGCACAACGAAACCTGGGTATTTACTGAAATCGACAGGGCCGTCAGCGCCGGGTTGCAATTCAAAGGTGATATATGGAAACGTGCCGAAGATAAACTTGGTTTCGCACTGATGGCAAACGGCTTGTCGGAAGAACACCGGAATTACTTAAAAGCTGGCGGTTACGGTTTTATTATCGGCGATGGGAACCTGAATTACCAACCCGAAATGATTACTGAGTTGTATTATTCATTCCGACTTGGAAACTATCCGCTGTGGATCAGTCCGGATTACCAGTTTATTCTCAATCCGGCATACAACAAAGACCGTGGACCGGTTCATGCTTTTGGTGTTCGGGTGCATTTGGAAATATGATGCTCAGCCGAACTATACAAATTGGAGATAGATTACGCCGGCGGTAAGGATATAAAGAAATACCTCGCCCCAGATTTGCCGTTTCATAAAAATCAGGTAATTCGAGATCAGATAAGTTAATGGGATTGCCAGGATCATAACAATTTCCTGGGAGACCGACTGATCGGCAACAATCATGGTAATCGAAATCAGGAATATCCAGAAGAAAGCTTTAAAATACCTTCGCGAACTGATTTTTTTCCCGTCGTACTGACCAATCAGGAATATGCTTCCGATAGCCGTCAGCAGGATTAAATATCCAATGTAAATCTGATTGGGAAGGTTGTGCCGGAGAAAATCCTGATGGAAGGTAATATTTGATTGAAGAGTTTGAATGAATTCATCGGTTCGGTTTGTGCCCGCATAAAAAGCAATGACAGCAAGCCATGGCAATAAAAATCCAAGAGTGGTCAAAATATACTCCCGCCAGTTTACATTGGGTTTCAGAATAATGAACCCAATCCAAAGGAAAGGAAAGAAGAAGACCAGATGTAGGTAAAACAGCGATCCAATCGCCAGAAAAATCCCGGAATCAAAAGCATTGGAATGGATGGACTCTTTATCGTGAGTATCAAACATCCGGTCGATGGTCAGAATCAGGAAAAGGGCAGCCGGATATACCGGATGCATTGCATGAAAATCGTTCATTCCACTGGTTATCAGAATGAAAAGTGAAGAAGGCAAAAAAGTCCGGACTTTGATAAACGAATATTGGACGTTCAATTTCAGGATCAGAAAGGAAAGAAGAATGGTTAATGACAGAGCAGCCAGGTTACTGGCAAGCGGACTTGAACTGATCAGAAATTGAATTGGCTGGTACAATGGCATGGCATTTTCAGCCTGAAAAAACTCGAACCCAACTGGGAACATCAGCGATTTAATCCATAAACCTACCGCCACGAGAGGAAAGAGCAGGATGAAATAGGGCTGGTTTAATTTAAATGTTTTGAGTAACATGCCTTGAAATTAGTTCAACAGAACAATTCGGTTAAAGATCAAATCCGATATCTTTTCGGTAATACATGCCTTCGAACTGAATCAGTTCAACATTCCGGTATGAATTGGCCAGGGCTTCATACATGCTTTGGCCATAGGAACTCACAGCCAAAACACGGCCACCATTGGTAAAGGCACTATCATGGTTCGATTTTGTTCCTGCATGAAAAACAAAACTATCCTCCACTTTTTCCAAGCCGCTGATGATTTTTCCTTTTTCGTACGGTCCGGGATAACCACCGGCAACGAGCATCACCGCAGCAGCGTACCGTGGATCAATTTCGATGGATTTTTCAGCCAGCGTTCCTTCCGCAGCGCCAATCAGAAGCTCAACAAAATCAGTTTTTATACGCAACATCACGGCCTCCGTTTCCGGATCGCCCATCCGCACATTATATTCGATGACCATTGGTTCTCCGCCACAATTAATCAGGCCGAAGAAAATAAATCCATTGTATGGAATCTGATCCTTTTGCAAACCCTGAACCGTTGGACGGATTATCCGGTCTTCCACTTTTTTCAGGAAGAATTCGTCGGCAAACGAAACTGGTGAAATGGCTCCCATACCGCCGGTATTCAGGCCGGTATCGCCTTCTCCGATCCGTTTATAATCTTTGGCAACCGGAAGAATCCGGTAATCTTTGCCATCAGTCAGGACAAAAACGGAGCATTCAATCCCGCTTAAAAATTCTTCGATTACCACTTTGCTGCTGGCCGCGCCAAACTGGCCATCGAGCATTTCTTTCAGAGCCTTTTCGGCTTCCTGAAGATCATCCATAATCAGAACCCCTTTACCGGCAGCCAGACCATCCGCCTTCAAAACATACGGAGAGTTCATGGTTTTCAGGAATGCAATTCCTGAAGCCAGGTTCCCGGAGGTTATAGCCAGATACTTTGCTGTTGGAATCTGATGCCGGAACATGAATTCCTTGGCGAAATCCTTGCTGCCTTCGAGTTGGGCGCCAAGTCGCTTTGGTCCGACAAAAAGGATATTTTTCAGTTGTTCATCGGCTGCGAAAAAATCGTGCAGCCCTTCGCACAAAGGCACTTCAGGCCCAACTAAAACCAGATCGATTTGATTTTCGAGTGTGGCTTTCTTTAATCCTTCAAAGTCAGAAGCAGGAACCGGAAGGTTGGTTCCCAGAAGCGCAGTTCCGGGGTTCCCGGGCGCGATATATAACTGATTCAGTTTTGGGGATTGTTTGATCTTCCATGCCATGGCATGTTCCCTTCCCCCCGAACCAACAATTAAAATGTTCATTGTCATCATTTTCTTAGTAAACATGTTGTAATAGTTCGGAGTGTCTAGAGTTTGGAGTGTCTAAAGTTGTTTTCAAACTCCAGGCACTCTAGCTCACTTTAGGCACTCCGAACTTTTTTGAATGGAATTGCTTCAAACCGGTAACCTTGTTCTTTCAGCCAACGGATCGCCGGAGGCAAAGCGTTCATCAAGTTTGGCTTTGCCTTGATTGAATCGTGAAACGTTATAATTGATCCGGGTCGCGTAAAACCAGTGACATTCTTTAGAACGTTTTCAGGACTGAAGCGAATATCATAATCGCACGAAATGACGTCCCACATGATGATCCTGAATTTTCGTTTCAGGTAATAGTATTGCGATCGTTTCATCCATCCGTGAGGCGGCCTGAACAGGTCTGAATCGATGTATTCGCGCGCCTTTTCGATATTCCTGAAGAAATCCCGGTCGGTCTTCTTCAAACCTTGCCAGTGGCTGAAGGTGTGATTTCCAACCGAATGACCGTCGTCCAGAATCTGCCGGTAAATTTCCGGATATTTCATTACATTTTCGCCAACACAAAAGAAAGTGGCGCGAATGTCTTCATCCCGAAGAAGTTGCAGTACCCATGGGGTTATTTCAGGAACCGGACCGTCGTCAAAGGTCAAATAAACGACGCGGTCTGTATCCGAAAATTTCCAGACGGCATGTTTAAAAAGGGAGGTAAAGAAACCGGGCAAATGCACCCTGGGATCGAAACGCCTCATTATTTCAACGAACTGTATCTGTTCAGATAACTTTCGAACGAAGCAGATACTTCCTTCAGTAATTCCGGTTGATTGTTGCGGGTACAAATCATGGTAATTTCGCGCATGAAGTACAAGCTCCGCTGCATTTCTTCATCCACCGAATTTCGTTGGGCTTTGTCCATTTTAAAGAAATAATCCAACTGTTCCTTATAGTTCGTCATGATGGTATTGATAATATCCTTTCCTTTCGCCTCTTGTCCGGCTTTGAAATAGGTTTCGGCCATCATCATCGAGAAATAATTGTAAGGCACCGTTTTGTGCGGAATAAGCTCAACGCAGCGGTCGAGTACCTTGATAGCCTTTTGGTTGTCCCCTTCAGCAACAAGGGTCTCCGCCAGCCGGTTGAAGGTATTCCGGATATTCATCATCATTCGGGCATTATTTTCGTCGATGTAAACATTCGGTTTTTCCATGTTTCCCCACTTGAAATCTTCAATCATGTTTTTATACATCACCTTCGAGTCCACTTTCCCAAAATTAATTCCTGAAGGTGGTGTTTTGATCGGAACGAGTTTGTAGGCAAATCCTTCGAGCTGGAAGTAATCCTGAAGGTTCAGGTATTTATCGCGACCAACGGTAATGGCAAAATAGATCGGACGTTTCCAGTTATTGGTTGCGATCATATCGAGGATCATGAGTTCATCTTTGGTGATGTACCGTTTAGTGCCCAAATCAATGAATAACGTATCTGCGATTTTATCATAGTCTTGCGGCTCAACAGCTTTATTCCGGATAACAGCAGCTTTATCGACCACCATAAATAACTTTTTGGAAGGGATATAGGCTGCATTTTCTGCCTGTTCAAGTTTTGTTCTCGGGTTATCATCCTTAACAAAATCAAGTGCTTTCTGAAGTTCGACCGACCCTTTCAAACGTGGGTCTTCCATCAGGTAAATCACGTCGCGTTTTCCCTGAACGTACTGATCATGTTCAAAGGTGATAGGCAAAGCATCCGAATTATAGGCCTGGCTTCTCATTTGGTCAACATACCAATCAGTTTGTAAATAACTCAGGTTACACACGCGGACATCGGTGCGCACTCCTTCTACTTCCTGATTGTACCATAAAGGGAACGTATCGTTATCGCCATTGGTGAAAATAACAGCATTTGGTTCGCAGGTATTCAGGTAGTTGGCTCCGAAATCGCGGCAGGTATAACGGTTTGAGCGGTCGTGGTCGTCCCAGTTTTGCGCTCCCATGATTACCGGAACCAGCAAAAGTGATAACCCACCGGCAACGCCCGCGCTGGTCGCATCCGGAAGATATTTTTTCAATCCTTCGTATAGCGCCAGTACCCCAATTCCGATCCAGATGGTGAAGGCATAAAACGAACCGGCATAGGCATAGTCACGTTCACGTGGCTGGAGCGGCGATTGGTTCAGGTAAATTACGATGGCGAGGCCAGTCATGAAGAACAGCAGGAATACCACCCATAAATTTTTTCGGCCTTCTATGCCCTGGTTATACATGAATACAATCCCAAGTAATCCCAGTATCAGAGGGAGGAAATAGTAGGTGTTTCGGCCTTTGTTGTTTTTGAATTCCTGTGGAACCTTGCTTTGATCGCCCAGGCGTTGCGAATCAAGGAAATTAATCCCCGACAACCAGTTCCCGTTCGAGATTTCGCCATGGCTTTGAATGTCGCTCTGCCGTCCGGCAAAATTCCACATAAAATACCTGAAGTACATGAAGTTTACCTGATAGCGGAAGAAGAACTTCAGGTTTTCGCCAAAAGTCGGGATTTGTATTGTTTTGCTCTCGCCATCCTCGCCAGCGATCTGAACACTCCGTCCTTTTATGTTGGCCCATTGCTTGTATGCCTCAATATGCTCAGGTTCACGACTGTACATGCGAGGGAAAATAGTGCTGGTGTTCGAGTCAAAAGTAGGTTTCTGGCGTACTTCGGCAACCACGTATTTACCATCTTTTTGGATATAGTATGGTTTATCATCGACATATTTATCCAAAGGAGTATTGTAATACTGGCCGTAAACCAAAGGACGGTCGCCGTATTGTTCGCGGTTCAGGTAACCCAACAAGCCAAAGGCATTATCAGGATTGTTCTGATCCATCGGGGTATTGGCTGAAGACCGGATCACGATCATGGCAAACGAAGAATATCCGATGATCATAACCAGGACGCTAAGAATTACTGTATTCCAAAGGATCAGTTTTTTCTGTACGGTATAAATTATTCCATAGATAAGACCCGAAATAAGAAGCAGTGCGTAAATAACAGCCCCGGTATTGAATGGTAGGCCCATTCCATTCACGAAAAGCAATTCGAACCAAGTTGCAACGGTAACCACTCCAGGTATAATCACATACATCGCCGCTCCAAGAATTACCAGCGAAATTGCCAGGCTGATTAGAATTCCATTGCGGGTCACTTTATATTTCCGGAAGTAATAAACAAATACGATGGCAGGAATAGCCAGCAGGTTCAGCAAGTGAACCCCGATTGAAAGACCCATCAGATAGGCTATCAGGATGATCCATCGGTTGGAACGAGTCTCATCGGCCTCATTTTCCCATTTCAGGATTGCCCAAAATACCAATGCAGTGAACAATGACGATGATGCATAAACCTCACCTTCGACTGCCGAAAACCAGAAGGTATCCGAAAAGGTATAAGCCAAAGCTCCTACGACTCCACTTCCAAGTATGGCAATGGTCTGGCCTGAAGTAAGCTCGCCAGTGGTTTTGACCATTTTTTTTGCGATATGGGTAATCGACCAGAACAGAAACAAAATGGTAAAGGCGCTGGCCAGTGCAGACATAATGTTCACCATTAGAGCAACATGCGCAGTATTACTGGCAAACAAGTTAAAAAAGCGGCCCATGATCATAAAGAAAGGTGCACCCGGTGGATGTCCGACTTCCAGTTTAAAGGAGGTGGTTATAAACTCGGGACAGTCCCAGAAACTTGCAGTTGGCTCAATGGTTAAGAGATAGGTTATGGCAGCAACCAAAAAAGTGAGCCAGCCAACAATAATGTTCAGTTGTTTGAAGTTTTTCATCCGATGCGTTTTTTAACGTTTGCGAAGATAGCACATTCTTTCAAATCAGGATAATTGGGTTTTGAATATTATTGGACATCGTGCTAGTAATTAGGATAAATTAACAGATTTGTTTTCAATTTTTTATAAAAGTTCTGGTATCCATCAATCCATAAAAAAAAGCCCTCCGGACTCCGGAGGGCTTTTTATCTATTATCATGTTGTCTAATTACTAATCAGCAAGGTTGTAACGGAAAAACTTGGTAACGGTCAGACCTTTATCCTGACTCATCAAAAATTCCTTTACAGTTTGTTTGTTTTCTTTGATGAATGCCTGATTCAATAGAGTGCTGTCTTTGAAGAATTTTTCCAATGCGCCTTGTGCAATTTTATCGAGCATGGCCTCCGGTTTCCCTTCCAAACGGAATTTTTCCTTGGCAATTTCCAATTCTTTTGCAACCACTTCAGCAGGGACGTCATCTTTTGAAACAGAAACAGGATTCATTGCGGCTACCTGCATGGCAACATCTTTGGTAACCTGAATTTCGACATCAGCCTTGTTAAAACCGACGAGAGTCGACAATTTGTTTCCCGGGTGAATATAGGCGACCACAGTTTCTGCATCAAGTTTAGCAAAATAAGGCAAATCCAGTTTTTCACCAATGACGCCGGTTTGTTCAATCACATGGTCAGACACGGTACGTCCGTCCAAAACCAACGCTTTTACTTCATCCAGATTGGCTGAATTGTTTGCAATTGCGGCATCAAGAATACGCTGTGCAAAAGCAACAAAATTTTCATTTTTTGCCACAAAGTCTGTTTCGCAGTTTAAAACAATCATCGCACCCGATTTTCTCGAAGCGTTTACCTTTGCCAAAACAACTCCTTCGGTAGCTGCACGGTCGGCACGTTTGCTGGCCACGAGTTTACCTCTTTCACGGATGATGTCAATGGCACGGTTAAAATCGCCCTCAGCTTCAGCCAGAGCATTTTTACAATCCATCATTCCTGCGCCGGTTGATTTGCGCAGTTTCATTACATCTGATGCACTAATTTCCATATTGTATACTATTTTAATGGGTTGTTGAACGATTATGCTTCAGCTTCTTCATCTATATCTTCATCATCATCCTCATCGAGAATAGCTGAATCGTCTTCGGCTGCAACTTTTGCCCTTTTACTTTTTACTTTTGATTCTTTTTGATCTTCATCATCACGTTCAACTTTACGTTCCGAAAGTCCTTCACGGATGGCATCGGCCATAATTCCGATGATCAGGCTGATTGACTGTGAGGCGTCGTCGTTGGCCGGAATTACAAAGTCAATTCCTTCTGGCTCAGAGTTGGTGTCAACCATGGCAAAAACGGGAATTCCAAGACGTTTGGCTTCACGCACTGCGATTTTCTCCTTCAAAACATCAACGATGAAAAGGGCTGCAGGCAAACGGGTCAGGTCGGCAATACTTCCGAGCATCTTTTCCAGTTTCGCACGCTGGCGGCTGATCTGAAGTTTTTCACGCTTTGAAAGCACGTCCCAGGCGCTTTCCTTGGTCATTTTGTCGATCGACATCATTTTCTTGACCGCTTTCCGGATCGTTGGGAAGTTGGTAAGCATACCACCTGGCCAGCGTTCAGTAACATAAGGCATGTTTACGCCACCAACCAATTCAGCAACAATTTCTTTGGCTTGTTTTTTTGTGGCTACGAATAAAACTTTGCGACCCGATTTGGCAATTTGTTTAATTGCTTCGGCGGCAACGTCAATTTTGACGACCGTTTTTTGAAGATCGATAATGTGGATTCCGTTTTTCTCCATAAAGATATACGGAGCCATGTTTGGATTCCACTTTCTTCTCAAGTGTCCAAAATGAACACCTGCATCCAATAATTCCTGAAAATTTGTTCTTGGCATCTTTTTACTTTTTTTTGTTAAAAAAAATATCTCCTGAAAAGCAACTGCTGAGTAGTCCCAATCGAAATTGACGGGAGTCTGGGCAGTTTAGATCCAAAGCAGAATATTTTTGTACTAAAAATTCTAACGTTTTGAGAACTGGAATCTCTTGCGTGCCTTTGGCTGACCTGGTTTTTTACGTTCCACTTCACGGGGATCTCTGGTCACGAATCCGGCAGCTTTCAAGGCTGCTCTTGATTCAGGATTGATTTCCATCAAGGCACGTGTAATTCCAAGACGCAATGCTTCAGCCTGACCGGTGATACCACCACCATCGAGGTTCACATTGATGTCGTACTGACCAGCAACACCTAATAGATTCAATGGTTGCAAAACAACATACTGCAGGATTCCTGTTGGGAAATAATCATTCAGATCTCTCTTGTTGATGGTAATTTTCCCCTGGCCTTCGCTTACATAAACTCTGGCAACCGCAGATTTCCTACGACCTAACGCGTTTACTACTTCCATTAGTTATTATTTAATTGTATTTAAATCAATTAATCTCGGATTCTGGGCAACCTGTTTGTGCTCTGAACCTACATACACTTTCAGGTTTCCATAGATTTTACTACCCAAAATGTTTTTAGGTAACATCCCTTTAACTGCCTTTTCAATCAGTCTTTCCGGATATTTTGCCAACAATTCGGCTGGAGTCTGAACTCTTTGTCCTCCCGGATAGCCTGAATAACTCAGATAAATCTTGTCATTCAGTTTATTTCCTGTCAAACGCACTTTTTCGGCATTGATGACCACCACATTATCACCGCAATCAACGTGAGGGGTGAAGCTCGGTTTGTTTTTTCCTCTCAGGATTTTGGCAACTTTACTGGCCAAACGTCCTAAAACAACATCGGTGGCATCAACAAGAACCCACTCTTTGGTCACCGTCGCCCTGTTGGCCGAAACGGTTTTGTAACTTAGTGTATCCACTTGTTTATTTTTAATAATTAAACACTAATTTGCAATAAATTAAAATTCAATTGCTTAGAGCTCTGGAGCTTATCAACCCGGAATTGTTAATAAGATCTGCACACTCAACATTTTCAGTTATTTACAACAACTGATTTTACGGGCAATAATCGGGACTGCAAAAGTATTTCTTTTTTTTTTATTTGCAAGAATTTATTTGCCCGATATGGAAAATTAACGAAAAGGTTTCCAAAGTAGAATGGTTTGACGAAAACAGACCTCAATCCTGATTTCAGCACCTGAAAAAAATGGAAATCAGTTCAGTTGCACTTTTCGTCTTTTTGGAAGATGCGGTAGGTTTTCTGTCGGTGGGTTTTTTTACTGATTTCCTCAATGCGAAAATCGCCGTCTTTGGTGCTTTTATTCCTTTTGCAATGTCTTCCCGGGGAATGAACAATACACTTTAGAACAATACTTTACCAGCTTTTGATAATTCGTTTCAGTCTGTTTTTCAATAGAGTAACGAATCCAATTTTGGGTGTGCCCAATATTCCTTCAAACTTTTTCCCTCTATTCAAATAATGCGTGGTAAATGAATTGGAAGTGATGCCCCATTTCATTAAAAACAGGTCGCTTCCTTTATTCTTCCTGGTTCGGCGAGTTGTTTTTGATCCAAAATGGTACACCCGACTTTTTCCGATACCTCTAAAATACCGGACACCTGCCTGCCAGAGTTTCATCGACAGATCCGGATCGGAATACATGCCCGGTGAAAACTCGATACTCATTCCTCCGACCAAATCCCAAAGTTCGGTCGGGATCAGGTTGGGTGGCCAGGTGCTTCCCGACCAGTCATCTTTTTGTAAATGCGTGAATTCCTGAAGTAATTTTTCTTCGTTGAAGGATTGAATATCCTTGCCAAAATCGCTCACCAAAACACATGGATTGCCCGAATCGGTTGGTTCGATCATGGTTGCCGAAAGCATGAAAAGCTTGTGCCCAATTTCTGAAATAACTTCGTCGAACGCTTTGTCCCAATCAGGCAACACATACATATCGTCGTTGATATAGACCATATAGGTGGTTTTTACCAGCGAACGGCAACTGTTTAAACCATAACAAATTCCCAGGTTTGAAGAGCTAAAAACATAATCCAGATCCGGCTGAGTTTTTACCCAGGATTCGGTGCCATCGGCGCCTTCGTTTATTACCACAATGATCTGATGCCTGAAATGCGAGTTTTTCCGGATGCTTTTGATGCAAAGCTTCAAATAATCCAAATTGTTCCAGCTGGGAATCAGGAGCGAATATTTTAATTCATCCGTTTGGACGCCTTGCACTTTTCTTATTTGATTGAGCATAGTGGAACTGGTTTAAATTCGCTTCTTTTTTGCATGAGTTTCATTCCGGAATTGGGTTTCAGACTGCTGTAATTCCATCATCTTCACATATTTCAGAAAGTTTTCATGGCTTACAATTGCACAAACCACAAAACCATAATAGCCGTCTAAAAAACCCAGCTGGAGAAAATAATGCCTGAAAAACCTCCACAAAGGGAAAAACACCACTTTCAACAGGTTTGATTTTCGTCCTCTCAGAATGGCGCTTGATGCTCCGATACTGGAGAATTTGTTGGCCTGAGCCAGATGTTCCTGAATGGAATAATAGGAATAATGCAGAAGATCGCCTTTTAAAAATTCGATTTTTGAACCGGATTCAAGCTCCAACCGGTCATGAGGATTTTCTCCTCCCCACTTTCCTTTTCTCCGGTCCCATAACCTGAGTTTTCGGTCAGGATACCAGCCGGAATGATGGATCCAGTGTCCACAATAGTTGTTCAGGCGATTAAACGCATATCCGTCGGCTGAAAAGTTTTCTTTCACTTTCTGCAATTCTTCCAAAAGTTCTTTGGAGACTGCTTCGTCGGCATCCAACGATAAAATCTGATCATAACTTGCAATGGTGGCTGCATAGTTTTTTTGCTGAATGTGTCCTTCAAAGGCATGTGTTTCGAACCGGACTTGAAAACCTTTGCAAATCTCGTTCGTTTTATCGGTTGAAAAGGAGTCAACAACAAGAATTTCATCAGCAATAGAAATCACAGATTCGATGCAACGGGCAATGTTTATTTCCTCGTTAAAAGTGACAATTACTACTGATAGTTTGATCATTGTTTGTTTTTTGATGAGAATATTAAAAGTGAATAAAAGAATATGTAAAACGAAACTCCGGCCTGTGTCTCAAGCGTGTCTTCGTTCAACATACTTAAAAACACAATAAAAAGAAATGACGCCAATAAATAATTTGTTCTATTTCCGGCCATCCATGCCGGACCAAACAAGCTGAATAATGCCAATAGGAAACCAAATATTCCAAAGGCTGCAAAAAAAGTCAGGTATTGATTATGAGCTCTCAGCCGATTTTCTTTGATGAGCTGTGAATGAAGAACTGAATAGGCATCGTCATACGACTCGCGTAAATCACCGGTTCCCACTCCAAACCAGAGATTCTCAGAAACAATATGAATCGCAGCTTTGGAAAATTCCATTCGTTGAGCGACTGATTTATTGTTTGCGTCGCCGTTTTTGAAGTACCGGTCGAGTTCCCAGATCAATTCGTAGACCCGGATATACGGAATAAAATTGCTTCGGTAAACGCAGCTGGCATAGCCATTTTCAATCATTTTGATATCCTCAGGACCCAGTTTGAGTAACCCATCTTCATCTTTTGGCAATCCTTTTGAAGCCAGGTAGCGAATCATGGTGGTTGTGACCGGATACCCATTGGCATCTCTTCCATCATAAGGAATTTGGCTTAATTTTGGCCAGGTTTGGCTCAGTTCCTGATCACAAATGAGCACTCCAACGTAATATCCATTTTCTTTTTCCCTTGAAATCGTATCGTTTAAATAGACATTTCCACGCGGAGTGCGTGTTGGTAAATCAGAAAAATGGGGGTTCTTTTTGAAGTAGAAATCGTGGGTTACCTTCCCAATAAGCCCACTTACGCCCACGAATAAAATCAAAAGTAGTCCCCAGCCAATCAGACGTAAATCCTTGTTGATTATCAGTTTATAGTAAAAAATGAAAAGAAAGTAAACCAAAAAAAACAGGACCACCCAACTGGTAATGGATTGAAGAACCAGTAGGAAACAAAGAAACCAAATGAATGCCAGAACAAGACAAAATGCTTTTTTTCTATCCCGCATGCGAAAAGCCGAAGCAATATAATAACCCAGGAGTACCAAAGAAAAGACAACCATCAGGCCAAAGCGGATGTGCGAAATAAAGATGGATGTATCGCGCACATTCTGATGCGGATAAGGATAGATACCGGTAATTATAGATAATGTCACCACGCTGCCACTGAATACTCCCAAAATAAAGGAAGCTAAAACCAGGTTCATTTCTTTTTTGGAAAGAGGAGCAGAGGTGCCCAGTAGGAGTGGAAAAACCAGCAAAGGGAGTTTGATTTTTATATCATGAAGGGCATAACTCAAATCGCTTGTGTTCAGGAGCCAGACGATATGAAGCATGGGCAGGATCAGAAATATCCAAATAGCCTTGTTTTCTTTAAACAGACGGAATTTGGCTTTAAAATCACCTTCAATCAGCCAGCTGAATAACAAAAGGAATTGGGAAACACTCACCAGAAATGGCGACAAGGGCAGGCCAATTGCAAGCAGAATCAAAGAAAATATGAAAAGCAACCTGCCAAAGTTTTGGTTCCTTATGGATGCTATAGAGTAGTTGGAAAGCAATTTCATCGACTTAATTAATAAAAACAGGATTCGGCGTTTGCGAATATTCCTCAAAAAACCATATTTTGTTTCGTATCTCCAAATTTTGTCAACTTATTCGTTGAAAGTTTCAACTGACAGTCCGGAATCCCAATCCTTCGCCAGAAAGATCTTTTACTACCTGTTTCAGGTTCATATACTGGTTCATGTATTCTATCAGTTTTTCGGGGTCATTGGTGGTATTGGCTTCATTGATTTGGTGCTCAAGCTTTTTGAGCAACGATTTCACGTTTTTCAGTTTGTATTCCTGAACCAGTTTCGGAACCAGAAAGGGCAGCAGTTCGGTCTCCGTCTCGATGAATGCTCCGGCCCGGCTCCAGCGTTTGCTTTCTGTGTATTTCTCCGATAAAAGATTGCTGGCGTATTGGCTGATTTCGGAATCCGGATGTTGGGTGAAATATCTGACAGGATCGAATTCCTTATTGTCAATATTCTCTTCCATGGTCTCCAGCATTGTTCTGAAGCAGTGATTTACTGAAATAAGTCCGTCGTTTTGCAAATCTGAAAGTACATAATAGCCAACGGAATACGGGCGAACCTGATGAGTTTCTTCGTCCTCAAAACGAAATGACTCTTCATGGAAATGCTTCAGAAGAATTCGCATGATTTCACGTTCTTCAGTTTCAAATGGATTTGTAATTTTCTTCTCAGACACTGGTGCTGCAGGTTTCGAAGCCTGGATCTGAATTTCCTGAAGTTCTTTCCGCGTATGGTCTTCCGATTGTTTGTTCTGAATTTTCCGGATCTCGGAGTACAAAACGGCTTCCTGAACATCCATCAAACGGCTGCATTCCTTGATGTAGATGGTTCGCGTGATGGTATCCGGAATAACGGAAATGGAGCGCACAATCTCGTTAATCAACCTTGCTTTCGAAACCGGGTCGTTCTCGACGGTTCCCATCAGCAACTGGGTTTTGAACTTGATAAAATCGGTTTCGTTGATTTTGATATATTCGGTCAGTTCACCGGCGCTCATCGAGCGGGCAAACGAATCGGGGTCTTCGCCGCGGGGCAAAGGCAAAACCTTGACGTTGATGCCTTCTTCCAGAACCATATCAATTCCGCGTAGCGAAGCTTTGATACCGGCATCGTCACCGTCGTAGACGATGGTAATGTTGGGAGAAAACCTCCGGATCAGCCGGATTTGGTCGAGGGTGAGCGAGGTTCCGGATGATGCAACTACATTTTCGATCCCGGCCTGATGAAACGACAACACATCGGTATAGCCTTCTACCAGAAAGCATTTGTCGAGCTTGGTAATGTCGCGTTTGGCCTGGAAAATTCCGTATAACGTTTTTCCTTTGTGGTAAATCTCCGATTCAGGCGAATTCAGATATTTGGCAACTTTTTTATCGTTCGTCAAAGTTCTTCCACCGAAAGCAATCACCCGCCCGGCTACGTTGTGAACCGGGAAAATTACCCTTCCGCCAAAGCGGTCACGGATCCAGTCATCGCGTTTGATGGTCAGACCTGTTTTTTCAAGAAAGTCCATTTTAAAACCTTCTTTGGTGGCAGCCTGCGTGAAAATGTCTTTCCCGTCGGGACAAAATCCGAGTTCGAATTTGGTAATGATATCGTCGCGGATACCCCGTTCGCGTAGGTAACTCAACCCGATAGTGCGGCCTTCGTTTTCTTTCAGCAAATACCGGCTGAAATATTTTTGCGCGAAGGCCGAAACGATCATCATGCTTTCGCGTTCGTCTTTCAGCGCCTTTTCTTCCTGCGATTCTTCCTTTTCTTCAATTTCAATGTGAAATTTCTTAGCCAGCCAGCGCAGCGCATCCGGATAACTGAGTTGTTCCAGTTCCATCACAAAGTTCACCGAGTTGCCACCCTTCCCGCAGCCAAAACATTTAAAAATTCCCTTGGCTGGAGAAACGGTGAAGGAAGGCGTTTTTTCGTTATGGAAAGGGCACAGTCCAAGCTGGTTGACACCCCGTTTTTTGAGAGTGACAAACTCAGAAACAACATCCGAAATGTTTGCTGCATCCAATATCCGCTCGATGGTAGACGAATCGATCATAGCTGCAAATGTAAAAATTTAAACGGTGAAAGTCGTAGGTTGCAGCGAACGTCCTTTTGAAAAGCTAAAAATACAGAAAACCTGTTTTGTACCATTTGTTACATCCGGAAACCCGCTAACTTTCTACATTCGCACTCTCTATTAACGAATTCAATGACCAAAAGCAAAATCCTCGGAAAATTCCGAATGTTCCACAAATGGCCGGGAATCGCGATCACCTTGTTTGTTGCGATGTTTTCCCTTTCCGGAATTTTGATGAACCACCGGGCCGCAATCTCATCGGTCGACCTCAAGCGCTCGATGCTGCCAGCCGGTTACAGCTATCAGACCTGGAACAAAGGAGCTGTAAAATCAGTTTGTCTGGTCAGTCCGGATTCTGTGCTGGTTTATGGCAATATAGGCGTCTGGCTCAGCGCCGATCATCTTAAAACCTTTCTGGATTGGAATGCCGGATTTCCTTCCGGAATTGATAACCGGAAAGTATCCAAAATTGTGAAAACGCCGGATGGAAAGCTTTTCGCAGGTACCTACTTTGGTTTGTTTCAATTTGTTCCGGCAGCAGGAAAATGGATGAAACTGCCGCTTCCTGTTTCCGAAGAACGAATCACCGATCTCATCCTGAAACAAAACGAATTGCTGGTTCAGACCCGCTCATTTTTGTTAAAATCACAGGATGGGAAATCGTTCCAGGTTATTAATCTGCATCCTCCTGAAGGTTACAATGGCAAAGCAAGCCTTTTCAAAACCCTGTGGCTGGTGCATAGCGGCGAAATATGGGGTCCGGTTGGAAAATTGATTGTTGATTTGTTTGGCCTGGCGATTCTCATCATTTCACTTTCAGGTTTGATGCATTTCATTTTTCCAAAATGGCTGAAAGGCAGAAGAGAAAAACTGAAAAACAATGTGAAAATCATATCTGTCAGGAACTTCAACCTGCGCTGGCACAACCGTCTGGGCTGGATTTTTATCCCATTTCTGATGTTGGTTACCATTACCGGGATGTTCCTCCGTCCGCCTTTTTTAATTGCCATAGTCAATTCGGTGGTTTCGCCGATTCCCGGAACGGCGCTCAGCTCGCCGAATCCCTGGTACGACAAGCTTCGCCGTGTTTTGTACGACGAAAAGCAGGACATCTTTGTATTCTCAACCTATGATGGGATTTTCTTTTCGGATGGGAAATTTCAGGAGCCGATGCGTCGCATGATGAACGAACCGCCGGTCAGCGTGATGGGTTGCAATGTTTTAGAGCAACATGGTGCAGGGACTTACCTCATTGGATCATTCAATGGTCTGTTTCTCTGGAATCCATTTACCGGGCAAGTGCTCGATTATCTCTCAGGAAGTCCTTTCCATGCAGCCAAAACGGCCGGATCACCTGTTTCGAAAGACATGATTGACGGATGGTTTTCCGACTCTTCGGGAGATGAATTTTACTTCGACTATAACCATGGTGTTTTACCCATCCGAAATAATTCTGATTTTGGAGAAATGAGTCCCGAAATCATCAGGGAAAGCCCGATTTCTCTTTGGAATCTGGCTCTCGAAGTACACACCGGGCGCATCTTCGAGCCATTGCTGGGAATGTTTTACATCCTCTATGTACCGCTGGCCGGAATCTGCATTCTTACTGTTCTATTCAGCGGATTCCTGATCTGGTGGATCGGATACAAGAAAAAATAGTTCAAAAAAAATTCGTAACTTTCATCACATGAACTGAATCTGAATGGATCTTTAAACGTTTGAGATGAAAGCGCCACTCCTCATTTATCTTGCAGAACTTCTTTTTCCACGGCTTTGTGTAGTTTGCGGCGACAAGCTGATTGAACAGGAAAACTGGATTTGCCTGCATTGCCTTCACCACATTCCCCGAACAAACTTTCATCTGGATCCCGATAATCCGGTTTCGCGTCTGTTCTACGGACGGGTTCAGATCGAATTTGCCACTTCGTTTTTCTATTTTCACAAAGGCAGCCAGTATCAGACCTTACTCCATAACCTGAAATACAAGGGAATGAAGGAACTTGGTGCAGAAATAGGTCAACATTTTGGAATTGAATTGCTGCAATCCCCCGGTTTTTCTTCAATTGATCTGATAGTTCCGGTTCCGCTACATCCCCAAAAGGAGAAGAAACGAGGATATAACCAAAGCTGGTGGATTGCTTCAGGAATGGCAGCTCAGATGAAGAAAGAGCTGGCGGCAGACAACCTGAAACGGATCACTGCCACCGAAACCCAAACCCGGAAGAACCGGTTCGAACGATGGAAAAATGTGGAAGGTATTTTCAGTCTAACTTACCCTGAAGCCTTTTCCGGAAAACATATCTTGCTGATCGACGATGTAGTCACTACCGGAGCAACCCTGGAAGCCTGTGCTCAGGCTATTATTTCAGGCTCTGACGCCAAAGTGAGTATTGCCACACTGGCAACTGCCTGATTTATTCTTTTGTGCTTCCCGATTGAATTTTGAGTCTTTTCAAGCAATTCATCAACGAACGGGAAGTGTGGTAATTTCCTTTCCAGATTTGAGCTTTCATGGCCAGTTTTGCATCCGGAGCCTTGTCAATTCCTTCCACGTACCAATCGCCGTTTTTATGATCGATCAGGTAGGTATCGATGTATTCCCATTGTTTCCTGAACAGAGATTTATAGTTGTGCGGATCGTTAGGAAAAAGCTCCGACATGATCAGCAGCGAATTCAAACCTTCGGCCTGTGCCCACCAGTTTTTGGTGTCTTCGATGATGCTGACTTTGTCCTGGTTTTTGAAGTAATATCCGGCATCATAAAACCCGCCAACTTCTTTGTCCCAACCGTTTTCGACGGAATGATCGACCATCTTCTTCGCTTTTCGCAAGGTCAGTGTATCGTTTTTCAAGCCGGCAATTTCTGAAGCTTCGAGCATCAGGTAAGCCGTTTCGACATCATGACCAAACGAGACATGATCGAGTTGCCAATGTTTTTTGCGGACCTCTTCCGACGAATCGCGGTACGAAACCGGCGACCAGTCCTGATTTTCGAACAATTGCAGGAAACCTTTGGGAGTGGTGATCCGGTCGCGGACCAACCCCAGCATCGTAAGTAATCGTTCTTTGACCAGCGGATCGGGCCAGACACGATACAATTCGGTCAATGCTTCGAGCAAATGAATGGAACTGTTTTGGTCTTTTGGTGGAGTGCCCTGAAATCCATTCTTCAGCGGTGTTCCATCGGCTTCCAAAAACTGAAAATAACCGCCAAACTGTGGATCATAACTGTGTTTCTCGAGCCAGAAAAATGCCTTTTTGGCCAGACTGAGTGCCGCTGTATCGCCCGAAACACGCGAGAAGGCAGACAATCCGTAAATTGCGAAAGCATTTCCATAGGCATCTTTCATAATCCGGTCAGATTTGGGTGAATGCAGCACATTTCCTTCCCGATCGACCAAAGTGAAAAATCCTCCCAATTTTGGATCCCACATTTTATCTTTCAGGAATTGAACCCCATGCCGGGCAATCTTCAGGTATTGTAATTTTTTCTCCGGATAAAATTCTGCAACCGTTGAACAGGTCCAGACATGGCGCGCCTGCGTGACAATCATCTTGTTTTGTGGTCTTTTCATTTTCCATTGATAGTCAAAATCGCTCAGGAAACCTCCGGAAATACTGTCAATCGTTCGGGGGTACCAAACGTCGAGAAGGTTGTGATCCAGTGCTGTAGACAGATTCAGGATCATTTTCTGATCATCAGTTTCAGTTTTTTTCTCCTTAACCGAACAGAATGAGATGGTGAGAGAAAGTAATGACAACAACGAAATGAGTTTGATTTTCATATTTTTTGTTTTAGGTTTCCGGAATTATCAGTTAGAAATCGAGCCGGTAAAGTACTGTGGTGTTCAGAACATTGTTGAACTGGTTGTCGCGCCAGTAATAAAGCTGCATGCCGTCGGTTATTTGACGGATAGGCAATATGGAATAAGCTCCACGCATATCGATAAACAAACGCTTGCTCACCTGAAACCTGAATCCAACCATAGCTTCCAGGTCGAAAGCGTTAAACGGATGCTGGTCTTCGGGTGGAAATTTTCCGTAGTCATTATATTCAGCGCCACTGATCAGATATCCGGGTGAAACTCCGACCAGGAAAGAAACTTTTTCTCCGGTACGAATTCCCAGATAAACAGGCATTTCGGCGTAGTTGAGGCGCATGACGTATTTGATCTGTCCATAAGCTGCTGTAGAATCGATATTCCTGCTGCCTTTCTGTGCGAATTTTAATTCCATTGACACAAATACATTTCGGGAAATGTCGGTCTGTGCAAATCCGCCCAGCACAAGTCCTGCCTTATGATATCCTTTGTATGAATCGCCATCCACCTGCGAACCATTCAATCCGCCCAACAGCCCGCCTTCGAAACGCTGAGAAAACGAGCTCATGCAAGTAATTGCCAGCAAAAAAATGATCAGTAAAAATTGTCTCATGTTCTTTCTTTAAGTTTTTCTTTCAGTAGTTCAACCCCTTTCCCAGCCTTTTCCTGAATATAGGCCACATTTCGGATTGACACCTGAGGACGTTCAGGATCAATCACATAGATGGGAATTCCCTTTGGCGAATAGTTGACCAATCCCGCTGCCGGATATACGTTCAGTGAAGTTCCGATGACTACCAGGATATCAGCGTTTTCGACAATCGGAATAGCATCATCCATAGCTGGTACTGCCTCGCCAAACCAGACAATGTGCGGCCGGAGCTGGCTGCCTTTGGCACAAAGGTCGCCAAATTTCAGTTCGCATCCTTCAATATCGTAAATCAGCGAATCATCCACCGAACTACGGGCTTTTTTAAGTTCACCATGCAAATGCAGAACTTTCGAGCTGCCGGCCCTTTCGTGCAGATCATCTACATTCTGGGTAATGATGTGAACCTCAAAATCCTTTTCCAGATCGACCAAACCCCGATGTCCGGCATTAGGTTCTGATTCGTACAATTGCTTACGGCGGTCGTTGTAAAACTTCATGACCAGCACAGGATTTCGAGCCCATGCTTCCGGAGTGGCCACATCCATCACATCGAATTCTTCCCACAATCCGCCCATATCGCGGAAAGTTCGGATTCCGCTTTCCTGGCTCATGCCGGCTCCTGAAAGTATGACCAGTTTCTTTTTCATATTCCTATCATTTGATAAATTCGCGGTTGGTGGCTCTCCGGAATCCTTCGATTGACAGATCTCCGTTTTTGTGCACATCCACAATCATCCAGGCGCTGTTTTCAGCTCCGTCGCCATCCACCATGGCATTCACCGAATAATAATGAATTCCGTTGATTTGATTGTAACGTTCTTCATGAACATGACCCTGAAAAACACAGATTACTTTTCCGGATTGTTCCAGAACCTGCCTGACTTCAGTGGCATTCTGAACAGCTTGTTTTACATTGACCGAATCGTCGAGCATCTGATGAATGAATACAATAGCTGGGGACTGGTTGGAGTTCAGTTCCGATTTTAGCCAACGGAGCTGACTTTCAGGAATCAATGAATCGTCCCAGCTAAAGTTTCCATGATCATATTCTTTTCCTTCTTTGGTGAAATTTGCATCCAGCACTAAAAACTGAATTCCTCTTCGTGTGAACGAATATGAACTTTCGGATTTGGGAATCCCGCTGTTTTCAACCCGTTCCAAAAACTGACTTTTTGAGATTCCATCCACATCATGGTTGCCCAGAACATGGTAAGTCGATCCGTTGAATTTATGAAAAGCGGCTTCAATTTCGGAAAGGTATTTTAGTGTATTTGGTTCGGAAGGAACTTCATCCTGATCTTTAAAATCGCCCAATTCAATCACAAAGTCGAGCTTTTCGCGGTTCAGGCGCTCGATACAATCATTCATTTTTGAAATCGACTGACGGTAGAAGCGAATTCCGGAAGGTTCGCGGTCAGCGTAATGAATGTCTGAAAGCATCCCGAACCGAAGCCGGGATTTTTCTCCATTCCCTGCCAGTAAATCAGGGGGAAAGAATAAAGCCGCTGCTGCAGTTCCGGTTATTTCAAGAAACCTTCGCCTCGAAAAGATCCATCGATTGTCCATCTTAAGTAATATTGCTTACCCAAAGATATGAATTTTACCTTCTCCCCAATGCGCAGTTGATGCACTACTTCTTATTGACAAGCTCCTGGTCTGATGCCTTCCTGAAGCCATGAATTTTAAGGTCACCGTTGCTATGAACATCCACAATTGCGTAGCTGTTGTTCTCCAATCCGTCTCCAAAAACGGACGCAATAAACGAATAGTAGTGAATGTGCTTGATTTTCGAATGTCTTTCTGAATTCACATGTCCTTCAAAAACACAAAGAACATTTCCGGCATGTTCGAGTATTTTTCTGACTTCGGGAGCATTTTGGGCGCTTTTTTTCATGCCTTTCGAATCGCCCAGCAGCTGGTGAATAAAAACAATGGCTGGGAGCCGGTTCGCTTTCAGGTCTTGTTTTAGCCATTGAATCTGTTCTACGGGAATCCATGATTCCACATTTGTGTAATTATCTTTATTATAGTCTTTCCCGTCGATGGAATAATTTCCATCCATAACAACGAAATGAACTCCTTTCTGGTTGAACGAATAGTAATTTTTATCTTTGGCAATCCCGGTGTTTTCAACTCTTTCCAGAAACTGAGACTTGGTAATACCATCCATATCGTGGTTGCCGAGAACATGGTAAGTTGGTCCGTTAAACTGATGAAAAACCGATTCGACCGTGGTTAAATACTTTAAAGTTTTGACTTCATCCGGTACCACATCCTGATCTTTAAAATCGCCAAGTTCAACAATGAAATCAACCTTTTCCTCATTCATCTTGTCAATAAACTCATGCAGTTTGTCGAGCGATTGGTTGTAAAACCGATCTTTTGCCGGTTCGCGATCGGCATAATGCACATCGGTGATCACTCCAAACCTAACCAGTTTCTTGTTCTTCTTGCTTGAAAATACGAGTGGTGAAATCAGTAATCCGACAACTATAATTCCGGCAATTACCTGGAACTTACGTCTTGAAATAGCCCATCTACTTATATGTACCATGAATAAATTTTGCACAAAGATAAGAATCTTAATTCGTGCATGTGATTCTGTTTCGCAGCATACCCGTTAAAATCTTTTTTAATCATCCAAAAATTACGATTCAGTTGAATACCTTTGGAAATGCTTGTACTATTTTGCAGGTGCAATACTGATCATCAATTCCTATTCTTTTTACCGACATGAACAACCATAGTATTCAAACCCTTAGCTTTATTTTCGATAACAAAACCGACCACTTGCTTCTTCATCAGATTTCTGCTGTGGGTATGCTTAAATGGAAGCATTCAGGCATCAAAGGAAGTATTGGCCAGCAGGAAGACCTGAATGAAGCGGCTGTCAGGAGCATCGTTGAAGCCAGCGGACTTAAGGTTTCGCAGGCCGTTTTGCGAGGAGTAATTAAAACCTTTCAGCCCGAAAGCCAGAAGGCCATCATTTATTTTATTTTCGAATCGTCCCGTTTTTCCGGAGAATTGGAAAGCAAACTTCCGGGCCGCCTGAAATGGATCGATATACTGGATATTTTTAATCTCGAAATGGAACCCCTGGTTCAGGAACTGATGCCCCGCTTGCTCGACGGGGAAAGCTTCTTTGAGGGAACGATATTTATGGACAGCCAGGACAAGGTTTTGAGTTCCGACATTCGGATTTGCAATTCGATTTAGGAGTCGGGTAATTTTTCGAAGAAAGCTTCCGAATAAATTTCATATTCATCGCTTGGCAGTCCGATTTTTTTATTTTTGCCAACTTAAATATATTCATTCAATCATGAAAGTTTTCAAATTTGGTGGAGCTTCCGTCAGCTCGGCCGTTGCTGTCCGCAATTCGGTCAATATTCTGAAAATGTATCCCGGGAACAAGGTTTTGGTAATTTCGGCCATGGGCAAAACGACCAATGCACTCGAAATTGTGGCCCGGAAATATTTCAGCCAGGACCCGGAAGTCTGGAATATATTTCAGGAAGTAAAAGCATATCACTCCGGAATTATCACCGAACTCTGGGGCCAAGCTGTTTTGCTTCCTGAAGTTGAAAAGTTGTTTGACCAGATGAACAACCGGATCAAAGGCGAACGGTCGATGAATTTTGATTACGAATATGATCAGATTGTGGCATTCGGCGAATTGATTTCTACTCAAATCATCAGTTTGTATTTCAATTATATCGGGATAAATAACCGGTGGATTGATGTCAGGAATTGCCTGAAAACCGACGATTTGTATCGCGAATCGAACATCAATTGGGAACTTTCGGCCCGGCTTGCCAAACGTTTGTTCACTTTCGAATCCGACGATCTGTACATCACGCAGGGTTTTATCGGCGGAACGCTGACCAACCAGACAACCACGCTGGGTCGCGAAGGATCGGATTATACAGCGGCTATCCTGGCCAACCTGCTCGACGCCGAAGAAGTGAGCATCTGGAAAAATGTTCCGGGAATACTGAATGCCGATCCTGACTTCTTCCCGAACACGCAGAAACTCGACGAGTTGTCATATAAGGAAGCCATTGAATTGTCGTATTCAGGGGCCAAAGTAATTCATCCAAAAACCATTAAACCCCTTCAAAACAAGAATATTCCGCTGTTCGTGAAGTCGTTTCTCGAGCCTGAAAAACAGGGAACAATCATTCATTCTGTCGAACATCCGCTCGAACTGGTTCCGGTGATCATCGTCAAAAAGAATATGGCGCTCATTACGCTGACGCCTTACGATTTTTCGTTTATCAGCATCAACAGCGTTTCGGAAGTGTTTAGTTTGTGTGCCAAATACCGGTTGAAAGTGGGGCTTTTGCAGCAATCGGCCCTCGATCTTTCACTGGCCTTCGACGAGCCGGAACTGGGGATTGAACCACTCATCAGTCAGTTGCAGCAAAAGTTTGAAGTCAAATACAATACCGGGCTCGATCTGGTAACGATCCGGTATTATTTGCCGGAAACCGTGACCCAGATTTCAGCAGGACGAAAAGTATATGTAGAACAAAAAAGCCGCAGGACAGCCAGAATGTTACTGAAATAATTGATAACCATGCTATCCAGAAGAAACCTTTTTAAAACTGCTGCTCTGGCTTCGGCTGCAGCGATCTTGCCTCACAAAGGATTTTCAAGAAGCTCCGGAAACTCCGGAACATTTCGGTTTTGCCTGAACACCAGCACCATCAGCGGACAGAAACCCGGATTGCTGAAGTATATCGATATTGCTTCGGAAGCCGGATACGATGGGATTGAACTTTGGGTGAGTGATGTGAAACAGCATCTGGAATCCGGAAATTCAGCTCAGTCACTTCAGAAATATATTTCGGAGATGAACTTGAAGGTTGAAAATGCGATTGGATTTGCACCCTGGTTGCAGGGAAAACCAGGTTTCGACCAGATGAAATCAGAAATGGAAATGATGGCTAAAATTGGTTGCAGACGAATTGCAGCGCCGGCTGCAGGAATTCCATACGACCAGCCCTTTGATCTGATGGAAATGGGCAGAAAATACAAGGAATTGCTTGATCTTGGCCGAAAGACTGGTGTGATGCCGATCCTTGAATTCTGGGGAGGATCGAAAGCGCTGTATCATCTGGGCCATGCGATGATGGTGGCCGCGGTGGCCAACGATCCGGATGTCCGAATTTTAGCCGATGTATTTCATCTTTTTAAAGGAAACTCTGGTTTTGATTCACTGAAAATGCTTGATGGCCATGTGATTGAGATATTCCACATGAATGATTTTGTTTCATCGATTTCTCGCGAAAAGCAAAACGACAGTGATCGTGTGTATCCTGGTGATGGGGCAGCGCCTATGAAACAAATCCTGACTGACCTGAAAAACATGGGCGGAACCAAAATCCTGTCGCTCGAATTGTTTAACGAAACCTATTGGAAACAGGATCCTTTG
Organism: Prolixibacteraceae bacterium; assembly: GCA_025355875.1. GTDB lineage: Bacteria > Bacteroidota > Bacteroidia > Bacteroidales > Prolixibacteraceae > Aquipluma. Next base: position 90,341 of record JANXYV010000186.1, read on the forward strand.
CTGGTAGCTAAAACCGGCTTGATGAAAATGAAGGACCTGGTGAGAGAGATCGATTAATATGCGAATACATTCATATCAGGCGAACTTCAGCCAAACGATACTTCAAGAGATCAGCGGGTTTCGTCGAAGGTTTTGATCTTGGAAATTACCTGTTGTTCGGCCATATCATACATTTCACGAATAAATTCGTCGTTGAAATTGAGGGTTCGTTCTTCAAAAGGCATATCCGGGATTCGGTCAAACAACCTTTCTTTGGCCACTTTCAGATCTTTCCCATAAATATGGAATGAGTCGGCCTGCCAGTTCAGGCGGCCAAGTTTAACGGTTCTTCCGGTTTTTTTGGCGACACCGGCGGCAATCACTTCCTTGTTAAACTGCACAAATCCAAACATATTCATAAAATTGGCGCCCCAGGCATCGTTGCTCCGGAAACGGATATTGCAGTTCAGCCAATAGATTCCTTCCTCATCTTCCAGAATGCGGTACCACAACGATTGGAGGCATGGCGGATCGTAACATTCCAGATCAATGTTCGGCATCCAGGTAGTCATTTGTGCCTGACGGGTAAATGGTTGTTTGGCAAGTTTATCGATAACCGACTGAACCTGATCGACTTTGAACGGTCCGATTTCCTGCGATTTCCCATCGACCAGTTCTTTCCAGACGCCGTAATTCTGCATTCGTCCATGATAAGTGTATTCCCATCGGGTATCGCCTTCAAGGTTCATATTTTTGGTCCAGTGGTCTTTATACCCTTTCAGTTCCAAAACGTATTCCTTCAGGTCGTCAATTCCACCCGGGAAAGCCATGTGGATCATCGGGTCAGTTTCTGGCTCTTCGATGGTGATGTTCATCGTGCAATCCATACTTTCAGGATCTTCAGGTTTGTCGTACTGGGTCTTAAAACGGGTGCCCTGTTCATAAACAGCGGTTAGTGCAGCTTCATAAGCTTCCGCAAGTGTTTTTCGGGTCACTGAAATAACCGGGATATTCTTCATTTTGAATTGGTGTTTGGTCAGGCGATAAAGCTAGAAAATATCAAATGCCAATCAGTGGATTTGGAATGGATTTTCTGAACAATCTATCAACAGCGCATTTTAACATCGAATTGTATCCATGGATTTATGCGTACATTTGCGCCAAACATTTTGATTTTGGAGCGGAAGGATTTCAGGAGCCTGTTCAGAAAGCATGATCTGACCAGCGGATTATGCAAGTTGTTAAATACCCCGGGTGAAAAGGTTCACCTGCAGGGACTTGTCGGCTCATCGCGAAGCATTCTCGCCTGTTTACTTTCCGAAGAAATACAAAAAACCTTCGTTATTTGCCTGAACGACAAGGAAGAAGCAGCCTATTTTTACGACGATCTGAACGTGCTCGAACCGGAAGTTCTGGTTCTGTTTTTCCCTTCTTCATACAAACGATCGGTACATTACGAAACCATCGAACAGGAAAACATCATTCTCCGGACCGAGGTTCTCAACAGTCTGAAAGCTGAAAAGCCTTTGCTCATTGTTACTTACCCTGAAGCTCTGGTCGAAAAGGTGATTTCAATTGAAGGTCTGGCTTCGCACACGTTTCAGGTCTCGAACGGCGATAAATTGTCCATTGAATTTGTAAACGAAGTGCTGTACGAATACGGTTTCGAGCGGGTTGACTTTGTGTATGAACCGGGCCAGTATTCCATTCGCGGAAGCATCGTCGATGTGTATTCCTATTCGAGCGAAGATCCATACCGCCTCGATTTCTTTGGCGACGAGGTGGATACCATCCGAAGTTTTAATCTTGATAACCAGATTTCGAAGGAAGCGCTGAGCCGGATCAGCATCATTCCGAACATTCAGCAGGATTTGAAAGACGAAGAACGCATCAGCTTCCTGGATTTTATTCCGGCAGATTCGTTGCTTTTTTTGAATGATATTCAGTTGATTGTTGACCTGATTCAGTTTAATTTTGAACAGACGGTTGAAAAAGCTGAACCCGAAGAGGAACGAAAAATATGGTTCACCAAACTACTTTCAGGTGACGTTTTCAGCAAAGAGATTAAGCGCTTCAGCTGTGTCGAATTTGGGCAAAAAATCTATTTCAGACATTCCAAAAAAGTTACTTACCATACTAATCATCAACCCGTTTTCCATAAAAATTTTGATATGCTGGCCGAAAACCTGGTGGACTATCAGGATCTCGGCTTCACCAATTATATTTTATCGGCCAACGTTTCGCAAACCGATCGTCTGAAAGCGATTTTCGAAGATAAAGGCCTGAAAGTAAGTTTCCGGCCAGTAAATTTCACCTTGCACGAAGGTTTCATCGATCACGACCGGAAGATTTGCTGCTACACCGACCACCAGATTTTTGAACGTTATCACCGGTTCCAGATCAAATCGCGAAAGGCCGAGCGCGATAGCATCACTTTCAAGGAATTGAACAAACTTCATCAGGGCGATTGGGTAGTGCACATCGATCACGGCATCGGGAAGTTTATGGGACTGGTCAAAACCGAGGTCGATGGCAAACTTCAGGAAGCTATCAGGCTGAATTACAAAGATAACGACGTGTTGCTGGTGAGTATTCAAAACCTGCACCGCATTTCGAAATACAAGGGGAAGGACGGCACCGATCCGAACATCAGCAAGCTGGGCAGTGGTGCCTGGCAGAAAATGAAGGATCGCACCAAACTGAAAGTCAAAGATATTGCCAAGGAATTGATCGAATTGTACGCGCAGCGGCTTCAAGAAACCGGGTTTGCCTTTTCTCCCGATTCGTACCTTCAGACCGAACTCGAGGCGTCGTTCATTTACGAAGACACGCCCGACCAGGTAAAATCGACTATTGCGGTAAAAGCCGACATGGAGAAGGAAATTCCGATGGACCGGCTGGTGTGCGGCGACGTGGGTTTCGGCAAGACCGAGATTGCCATCCGCGCAGCGTTCAAGGCGGTGGCCGACAGCAAACAAGTGGCTGTGTTGGTTCCGACAACGCTTCTGGCGCTTCAGCATTTCAAAACCTTCACCGACCGGCTGGCCGATTTTCCTGCAAAAGTGGAATACATCAGCCGGTTGCGGAAAGCCGCCGATGTGAAGCAGGTTCTCGACGACACCAAAGCAGGAAAAGTGGATATCCTGATCGGAACACACAAATTGATCGGCAAACAAGTCATTTTCAAGGATCTCGGTCTTCTCATTGTGGATGAGGAACAGAAATTCGGCGTTTCGGTCAAAGAAAAACTGAAACAGATGAAGGTGAATGTCGACACGCTCACACTGACTGCCACGCCTATTCCTCGAACCTTGCAATTTTCAATGATGGGCGCCCGCGATTTGTCGATCATCCAAACCGCGCCGCCCAACCGTTACCCGATCACCACCGAACTTCATGGTTTTAGCGAAGATATTATCCGTGAGGCGATTCAATACGAGATGGCCCGCGATGGACAGGTGTTTTTCCTGCATAACCGGGTGTCGAACATTTACGAGGTGGAGGCTGTCATCAAAAAGATTGTTCCGGGAGTGCGCACTGTGGTTGGGCATGGCCAGATGGACGGCGAAAAGCTCGAGAATGTGATGATGAATTTCATCAACGGCGAGTTCGACGTTCTAATTTCGACCACCATCATCGAATCGGGTCTCGATATTCCGAATGCCAATACCATTATTATTAACCATGCTGAGAATTTCGGGCTGAGCGACCTTCACCAATTGCGCGGAAGAGTAGGCCGATCGAATAAAAAAGCATTCTGTTACCTGCTTGCGCCGCCACTTTCGACGGTTACCAACGAAGCCCGCCGTCGTTTGCGTGCCATCGAAGAATTTTCGGAACTAGGCAGCGGTTTCAACATTGCCATGCAGGATCTGGACATCCGCGGCGCCGGTAATCTGCTGGGCGCCGAACAGAGCGGTTTTATTGCCGACATTGGTTTCGAAACCTACCACCGAATCCTGAACGAAGCGATTCAGGAATTGAAACAAACCGAATTTAAAGAACTCTTCAAGGACGAAACAGATGATTCGTCGCAGGCATTCCTGAACGTGAAATTCGGAAGCGACTGCCAGATCGACACCGATTTGCAAATCCTGTTTCCGGATAAATATATTTCAAGCACGTCGGAACGAATGCTGCTTTACCGCGAACTCGACAACCTTGAAAGCGAGGAAGCTTTGGTGCAGTTTGAAGCCGGGCTGGCCGACCGTTTTGGCGCGCTTCCTCCTGAAAGTTTGGAATTAATCGAAGTCGTTCGCCTGCGTTGGGCGGCGATCAATCTGGGAATGGAAAAAATTATCCTGAAAAACCACAAGATGGTTTGCCATTTTATTTCCGATCCGCAATCGATATTTTACCAGTCGCCTGCGTTTGGGAAAGTTCTGAAATATGTGCAAAACAATCCTCAAACCTGCCGGATGAAAGAAGGCAACAATCGCTTGTCGCTCACTTTCGAGAAGGTAAAAAGTGTAAAAAGGGCGAAAGAGGTGCTGGTTGGGGTTGGGGAAGTTTAAATTAGATTTCTATCTTAATCCCGTATTTAATAATCTGATCGACAATTGGAACACGGAAATCAAACTCTTCTTTGGTAAAAGCATGAGGTTCAATAATTGTCTCTTCGCCTTTTCGGATAACCATTAATTTGACTTCGGTTTCAAAAGTATGACTGGTTTTACTGTTCAGTACGATTGCCAAATCGATATCGCTGTTATCATGCTGATTACCTTTGGCAAACGACCCGAACAACCATGCTTCTGAAAAACCCAAATCGGAATTCCGGACACGCTGCAAATATCCTTTGCTAATTCTTAAAGCTTCGCTTTTATCCATAACCGGCAATCTTTAATTTTGTCAATCCATTCTGAAGTAAAACTATCTGTACAAAGCTGGTAAAAGCTTTGCTTGTAATCGTCGTATCTGGCGTTGATGTTGAATCGCGAAATACTGTCTAAAAGTATTTGGTGTGTCAAATCCAATTCAACATCAGTTTTTTCACAAATCCGTCTCAAATCGTGAATCATCGGAGGAAATTCATCCTTTGATTTCACATAAACAGCTTTCAGAAGTTTCTCAATCACCAGATGCCCCATGAACAAAGCCCAATTGTTATTTTGAGTTTGATACAAATCAATCATGGCTTTGAAATCCTTTTCAGAACTATCAATCCAATGATTTTCAGATTCAAAGTTAATCTTTTACAACAATAATTCGCCGATCAGCATTCCTTTCGTTAAATCCCATTTCCAAACAATGCAACGGTTGTGTTTACCCCTGTCAGGTTTCCGAAACCTGACAGGATTGGAAATCGAAGCCGTTTCAACTGATCAGAACTTTATTACTCTTCGTTTTCAGTTGATTTTTTTTCATGAAATGGCTGACGATAAAAAGAATTCCAACCAGAACAAACGGGATATTAATCAGAAGAACGACCATCAGGCTATTCCCGACGGTCATCCCGTTTCGGTTATGGTTGAGCAAATAGATGAATGGGCTCAGACCCAGACCAATTGCGGTAAGGATGACACCACCAACGAATTCCCATTTCCAGCCAACAATCAAAATGGCAATCAGGACAAACGACGGAATAAGGTGCATCAAGAAATCGCCGATCTGCTGCCAGATGGTGAGCCCCGGGGCAAAGGCATCGAGTGCGAACATGCTTACAAAGAGAATGGCCAGGATACAAATAACCCGTGGCAACCAATGGATAAGTTTGAGGGATGAGGTCATGGTGAATCGGTTTTTTTGCCCTACTCTTCTGGCTTTTCGGAGACGCCCCGTTTTTATTGTGGGTTCTGGCCTCCACATATTTTTCCGGATTTATTTTTTCAGGTATTTATCTAAGTACATGACAAAAATTTGAATACATCTATATCCGATTGAAAGTTAGGGTTTAACAGTACTGTGGCGATATATGTCAATCCATGTTTAAAAATACTTTTGGCCTTATTCCCATGTTTTTTGATTTGAATGGGCTTAAC
>JANXYV010000204.1 GCA_025355875.1 Prolixibacteraceae bacterium
TGCGCCGAACAAGACATGATCGACTGTTCAACTGAGGATATGTTGACCTTATCGAGGTATCGCCAAATTAATACCAGGTATCAAATGTTAATTGCAACGCAAAATTAAACTAAAGCCATGATAAATTAATTATTCCAAGGAGACAGAGAATCATTGATCTAATTAGACTTAACTATTCAGATGAGAAAATTCTGGAAATACTAGATAAAGAATATTCGCTTGGAACATTTAAAACAACAAATAAACAAGCATTATATGGCACTAAAAATGACAAAAGAATAAAATATTAGAAATGAAGATTTGAATCTCGTCAAAACAATTTTACAGCAAGACTTAATTTTATTGGAATTTAAGGACAAAAAGTGCCTTTACTTTCGATTAAGAAAATTTTTCAATTTAAATATTCCTAAATAATCAAGTAAAACAAAATTTATGAAAAAATCAATTTTATTATTTTCCTTGTGTGTAATTGCAGCAATATCAGCTTTCCCGCAGATTACTGTAACTAAAACTGAAGGCAGTTCTATTATAATTGATCTTGGAACCGGATATAAAATAAATGAAGGCTCAACTTTAAAAAAGGAAAAAATAATCCTAAATGATGCTCTTTGCCCAATTCAACTTAAAGATGACGTTGGAATCGAGATTATTTATGCCGCGAAATTTCTTTTTAAACCTAGTGGAAATTTTAATATAATGGAACCAATTGTTGCATACGAGTTCCATCACATTCTTTATAATGTCTTTGGTGATCATATTAAAACGTTGTCAAATACCGAAGTCGCAGATTTAGAAGGGCTACAGGTATTTAATCAAGATGCAAGTTGGTATGCATCAATCAATGATGTTAATGAATATTTGATATCCGTTTCCTATGTTGCAAATGTTAGAACCAAAAGTGGTCAATTATGGCATTACAATTTTATTGCTATTAAGAAACAACTAGATACTCTAAGAATCGCATTTGAAGAAAGTTATATTCCTAAAAAAGATAATGAAAAATAGGAACAAACTACCTAAAAATTAGCATGAAAGAAAACATTTGACTTTCTAAATACCCCCGCTATCGCGCGATTGTATCGCATGGTAAGGAAGCCGCACCATTCGATTGTGCTATAGAGGGGAAGATTAAACTATTAAAATAATTTAGAACAGGCTAAAATGACCTACGACCCCGGCAAACACCATCGGCGCAGCATACGCCTGAAAGGATATGATTACTCGCAGGCAGGTTTGTATTTTATAACCATCTGTTGCCAAAACAGGGCATGTTTATTCGGTAAAATTGAAAACGGGGCAATGATATTGAACAATGCCGGGACAATGATTAAAAACGAATGGTTGAAATTGTCCGAAAGGTTCACCAATATTGCATTACACGAATATATCGTAATGCCCAATCATTTTCACGCCATTTTGGAAATCGTAGGGGCGACCCTTGTGGTCGCCCAAAACGACGTGGCCCAAAATGACGTGGTCGCCCAAAACGATATTACCGCCCCAAATGATGTGGTCGGTCAAATGGATATGGTCGCCCAAAACGGGAATGGCGACGTGATACATGGGCAACCACAAATCCAAATACATGGGCAACCACAAATCCAGATACATGGGCAACCACAAATCCAGATACATGGGCAACCACAAGGGATTGCCCCTACGGGGAAAACCGTTGGTGACGTGGTTGGTGCATTTGAATCAATTACCACCGTTGAATATATACGCGGCGTAAAAAATTACAATTGGCGCCCATTCGATCAAAAATTGTGGCAACGTAATTATTGGGAACACATTATCAGGTATGAACAATCGTTTTTAAAAATATCCGGATACATTGCAAACAACCCTGCAAATTGGAATAATGATGCGTTAAAAATGTAACGCCGGTTATTAAATTAACGCCACACGATACAATCGTGCGGCAGCAGGGGGGATTTGTACGGCTTCGGGAATTCACTGCGCCCAATGCTGGAAAGCAAGCACAAAAAAGCCCTGATTCTGGGCACAGGCGGTGCTTCAAAGGCGATCAAATACATCCTGAATAAATTTCAGATTGAATTCATTTCGGCATCCATTGAAGAACCGCTGTTCGAAAATGAAATCAGGTACAATCAGATTACCGATGAATTGCTGGAAGAATACCTGATTATCATCCATGCCACACCAATCGGAACCTTCCCGAATGTGGATAATTGTCCGGATATTCCTTACCAGTCAATTACTTCGGATCATGTTTTATTCGACCTGGGTTACAATCCGGAAGAAACTTTGTTCTTGAAAAAAGGAAAAGCAGCGGAAGCCAAAACCAAAAACGGTTTGGAAATGCTCCATTTGCAAGCCATCAGGGCATGGGAAATTTGGAACTCGTAAAGAATTACAAGTTTCAGGTTCCAAATTTCAAATCAAAAAATGGTCATTTATAGTTATAAAAGTCATCGTTCAAAGCGCCTTTTACAATTAATGACGTGAAACAAATGACCATGAATGACTATTCTTTAGAAACATGATCATCAGCAACCATCTTTTTCGTCCCCGAGTATAGCTCATATTTCCTGAAACTGCATTCCAGGGAACCATTCAGGATGGAGATTTTGCGTGAAGGGCGCAATCCGATTGATTTCAGGCAGGAATGTGTGCTGATGATCCAAACCGTTGCGTTGGTATAATGATGTTTGAGACGTTCGCCGATCATGGCGTAGAAGTTGGTGTCATCAGGAGTCAGGCGTTCACCATAAGGAGGATTAAAAAGTAAAAAAGGATTTTCAGAAGTCGGTTCAAGATTCCGGAAGTCTGAGTTTTTGAAGTCAATCAGTTTCAAAACTCCGGCAGCTTCAGCATTTTTATAGGCGATGTCGATGTTCCGGCGCGAAATATCGGAAGCAAAAATCCGGACAGGTTCTGGCAAATTGGAGTTTACTTCCATTTCCATTCCTGAAAAAAGTTGGGCATTAAAACTTCTCCAGTTTTTAAAGGCAAAGTTTTTTCGAACCGAGCCCGGAAAAATTCCATTCGCCAGCATGGCTGCTTCGATGGCAATGGTTCCTGAACCGCACATTGGGTCGATCAATTCGCTTTTGCGGTCCCAATCCGATAGCCGAATCAACCCGGCAGCCAGCACTTCGCTCATTGGCGCTTCGTTCTGATCGAGTCGGTAACCACGTTTGTGCAGCGATTCGCCGCTGCTATCGAGCGAAATGGTACAAACTTCGTTTGCAATATGCAGATTAATTAGAATATCCGGATTTTTGGAATTCACAGAAGGACGTTCTCCAAATTTATACCGAAACCGATCGACAATCGCGTCCTTCAGCTTGAGGGAGGCAAACATCGAATTGTTGAACAGATCCGAAAAAACAATACTCTGGATGGCAAAAGTCTGATCAATGCAAAACAAATCTTCCCACTTGAAATTTTTACCTCGCTGATACAGATCATCAGCTGAGTGAATTTTGTAGGTATCAATAGGAACCAGTATCCGGAGCGCTGTTCGTAAACAATAATTGGCTTTGTAAAGCATTTTCAGGTCGCCGCTGAAGTACACCGACCTTCGGCCAATCTGAACTTCATCGGCTCCGAGTTTGATTAATTCCTGGGCCAGCACTTCTTCGAGTCCGGCCATAGTTGTAGCAGTATATTTTTGGTCTTTCATCATCATACCATTAGGAAAAAGTTCATTGGTCAATATGAAAATGGAAAGGGGAAAAATCAGGAATCCGATTTCCCCTTATTTCTATTTTCTTTTTACTTTTTATGTTTAAATGCCTGCACCGTCGGTGTAATCCGACTCTTTGGCTTTCGTCTGAACTATCTTTGAATTGGGTGGTAAACTGTTGGTCACCCAAACGTTCCCACCAATAACTGAATTTGCTCCGATCCTGATTCTGCCTAAAATAGTTGCCTGTGCATAAATGATCACATTATCTTCTACGATTGGGTGACGTGGAATGCCCTTTATCGGATTTCCATCTTTATCGAGCGGAAAGCTCTTTGCGCCCAGCGTAACCCCTTGGTAGAGTTTCACATTGTTCCCGATTATGCAGGTTGAGCCAATTACCACACCCGTTCCGTGATCAATAGTAAACGATTCGCCGATCTGCGCCCCGGGATGAATATCAATTCCGGTTTCGGAATGACCCATTTCAGAAATAATTCTCGGAATGAGCGGAACTCCCAGTTTTAGCAACTGGTGCCCAACCCGATGGTTGATAATGGCCCGGATAGTGGGGTAGCAGTATATTACTTCACTTTGGCTATTTGCGGCCGGGTCGCCGATATAGGCAGCTTCCACATCGGTTATCAGCAATCTCCTGATTTCAGGTAAAAAGGATATGAAATCAGATGCCAGTCCCTGGGCAAATTTCGATCGTTCCTGCATATCAACTTCTTCAGGATTCTGGCAGGTAAAGCATAATCCAGCCAGAATTTGTTCCGATAACAATTCAAATAGCTCGTCGACATACACACCGACATAATGTTTGATGGTGTGCGACCTCAGGCTGGTGTTGCCGAAGTAGCCCGGAAACAGGATTTCGCGGATGATTCCAACGATTTTTCCAAGTTTTTCGATCGAAGGCAAAGGTTCGCCGATACGATGTTCGTGGCAAACCAGGTTCAACGATTTCTGATCGGCCAACTGTTCGACGGCATTTCTCATTTTGTGTTCGATGTTTTTTTCAGATTGCATGTTGTCGGAAGTATGTTTTATTAAACTTGATTTAAGTAATCATTGATGGCCGTGATGGCATTAACGAGTCGATCCTCACCGGTTCCGTAAATTTCAACAAAGTTAAAGTTATAATGGTTCAGTTCCAACCGATACTGTTCAAACAATCTGATCCGGTTTTCGCCGCCGTTTTCACGCACCGGATCGGCTTCCCAGGGCAAATCGGGCTGACATAATAGAAAAAGATCGACCGGACAATTCCGAATCTGTTCTTCCAGCCAAACCGGCACCTTACCGAAAACCCATTCAAACCAAACCTTGGTGATGATGAGCCAGGTATCGAAAATGAAGAATTTATCCTGACTTTTCAGTGTTTCCTGATATTGTTCGACCTGTTTGCGGGCGATGATTTCAACATCTTCGAAGGTATAATGCCCTGGCAGTTGTTCAATATATTCGCGGGCATATTCCGGAATAAACCGGCCACCAACTATTTCGGCCAGTTGTTTTGCCAGAGTCGTTTTTCCGGTCGATTCCGGCCCGGTTACTGCAATACGAATGGGTGTTTTCATTTGGTTCATCGGTGTAAAAGTACTTCTGTTCAGGAGAAAACCGACCTTCAAGATACATTCTTTTTGAACTCTTTCTTCCATTCAACGAATCCGACAAATGCCATCAATGTATATACGGCGAATAAAAGAACCGTTGGAAGAAGATCTTTATACCAGAAGAGACCAATCGAAAAAGTGTCTACAAAAATCCAAACCAGCCAGTGTTCGAGTATTTTACGGGCGAGCATCCAGGTTGCTACGATACTGAGTGAAGTTGCCAGCGAATCGGCTACCGGAACCGGCGAATCGGTAAAATTTTTAAGAATGATCCACATCAGGACAAAAAGAAAAATACTGACGGCAGCCAGAATAAATCCAAGTTTAAGTGTTAATCGGCTTATTTGAATAGGTCCCGAATGGTTAGCCTCATCTCCTTTCAACCATTCGTACCATCCGTAAATGCTGATTAGCACATAGTAAAGCTGCAAGCCCATATCGGCATACAGCTTCGATTCAAAAAAAACCCAAACATATATGGCCGATGTAAGAAGTCCAACCGGCCAGGTCAGTATATTTTGCCGGATTGAGAACAAGACGTAGGCAATACCCAAAATGACTCCCAGTAGCTCAATGTAATTTTCTGAAAGCCATTTCGCTGCTTGTTCCATGTGAGTTCCTGAATTGAGGATATGATATTGTATAATTGATGGTCATTAAGTCATTCAATGTTCATTTAGTTGTCATTTATAGTTTCTCAAAAGTCTTCGTACAAATCGCTTCTTACAATTGATAACGCGAAGCTAATGACCAATTATGACGCAACGCAAATGACATTTTACTGACGTGAAGCAAATGACCACTAATGACATCAGGCTTTTGCCTACGACTGACCACTGATCACTATTTCCCGCTCAGAATCTTCTCGTAATTTCCTTTTTTAGACAGGACTTCCATCGCTTTTTTAATCGCCTCATCATCCTGATTCATGATTTGGAAATAATTGCTGATTGAAAATAAATCCCTTGCAATTAAGGCTTTCATTTGCTTTTTTAACAATGGACGGGCAAATTCAACACTTTTTTCTTCCCGTTTCACGCCTTCCTTTTCTCCGGTAGCAAGAATCTTTTCAATCATTTCATCGGTGACATCAAACCTGGCCGTATAGGTCATGAAATTAGGATATTTCTGCTTGAATTCATCCCTGTGAGTATCCATGATGTCAAGAACACCTGTATAGATCACATTTTTTCGGGAAAGAGTATTGTAGTAGCGATAGTATTTTGATGTGTCAAGCGGAATGAAAATATCCGGCATGATGCCACCTCCGCCGTAGACAATACGGTTGCTCACCTTGGTGGCAAACTTTAACTTTTTATTTTCTACGATACTGTCTTTGGAGAATAACTCCCCTTTTTCAATCCGTTTGATATAGTCTTTCTGGTATTCATCCACTCCTTCGGTGTATGGTTTCTGGATGCAGCGACCACTTGGAGTATAATAATGCGCAGTGGTCAACCGGATCATTGAGCCGTCGGTGAGTGGGAATGGCTGTTGGACCAATCCCTTTCCAAACGAACGGCGGCCAATCAATACACCGCGATCCCAGTCCTGAATAGCGCCTGCAACAATTTCGCTGGCTGAAGCCGAACCTTCGTCGATTAAAAGCACAAGCTTTCCTTGTTCGAGTTCGCCCAAGGCTGTTGAAGCATATTCTTTCTTTTCAGAATGCATGCCTTGAGTGTAGACCACCAGTTTGTATGCGGTGAGGAACTGATCAGCCAATTCGATGGCAGCATTCAGAAAACCACCGCCATTTCCCCTTAAATCAAGCACTAAACTATTCAGTTTCGAACTTGCTTTTAATGCTTTGATCGCTTCAAGAAACTCAGCACCGGTGGTCGTCGCAAATTTGTTCAGTTTAATATAGCCGGTATTGTCATTTAGCATATAGGATGCGTCAAGACTGTTGATCGGAATTTTGTCGCGGATAATGGTAAAGTCCAATAAACCGGGTTCTCCTTTTCGTTTGACTTTCAATTCTACTTTGGTGCCTTTTTTGCCCTTTAAATAATCAAATACCTGACTGTTTTTTAATCCTACGCCGGCAATATTTTTTGAATCCACCTGAACGATACGATCACCGGCACGAAGTCCGACTTTTTCTGAAGGACCTCCCGGAATAGTGGTTACAACCATTAATGTGTCACGATAAACATTGAAAGAAATGCCAACACCTTCGAAATTCCCCTGAAGTGGTTCGTTCGTTTTTTCAACTTCCTCCTTTGAGATATAGACCGAATGAGGATCAAGGCTACGCAAAACTTCGACAATCGCTTTTTCAGTTAAGACATCAACATTGGTTGTATCAACGTAATAGCTGTCAACTAAACGAAGCAGACGGCCATATTTCATGGTACTGTTCTGAACATCCTGTGCTTTCAATTCGCCGTTTCCAAAACATACCATCGCTCCGAGCAAAATTGAAAAACCTGCATTTTTATAGTTGAAAATCATAATCCTAATTAGTGTGTTAAATTGGTGTATTTTCTTAATCGAAACCCATCTTGTCGCGATTTATTGATTAGCAAAGATAACTGATAAAACTCGCTGTCAATAGCAGCCATCCTTAATAAAAGTTAACATTTATACCCGAATTTGTTCATAAGTGTTCATTTTACAAAGAAAGTATATATCAGCAATCCCAAATATAATTTCTGAAACTGAATATCATGTGCTTTTTTTGACTGAAAGGACCGTTCAGAAAGGAAATTCTTAGTTTGATTCAAGCATAAGGTTGCATTTATTTGGGCTTTGAGATTAAATATTTCATTATGTGGTGAACTAACGATATTAATACTTATCTTGCACGAAATTAATTTTATACAAATGAGTAAAGGAACAGTGAAATTTTTTAACGAATCCAAAGGATTTGGATTTATTAAAGACGATGCATCGGATAAAGAATACTTTGTACATGTATCTGGATTAAACGATCAAGTCAGAGAAAATGACGAAGTAACTTTTGACCTGCAAGATGGTAAAAAAGGATTAAATGCCGTAAATGTTAAACTAGCTTAGTTTAAATTATATAAGACATTTATTATTTAGTAAAGCCGTTTCAAACTTGATTTGAAACGGCTTTTTTCTTGGTTATCTTCAGATATCAGTATCAACAAGACACAACAATGTTCGTAATTTCTGCACCCATCAGGCAGATTTTTTTAATTATCAAACGAACATGTTGGCGTCAACACAAATACCAATGAAAATAATTTTCGACAATATGTGAGTTCCTTCAGACAATTAAAAAACAAATTATTTACTTGTCAAATACGGGGTGGTAATATTTCTTGAACTGGAAGAAAATGAAGTTCAGGGAAAAATAATATATGTGTGAGTTTAGACCTGCATACGGCATTACTCCGTTGCTTTCGGTAAAATTCTGGTTGTGAAATTCACTAAGATAATATTTGAATTTGAAATTCAGTCCGTTGGATAGCTGTATTCCAGCCATCAATCCATGCTGGAACAATTTTTCCCTGTCGCTAAACCATCCTGAAAGGGTCGGATACTTATCGTTTTCTTTAAAAGTCTTTTCCTTGTATAGAATAGGAAGTTCAACTTCATAACCTCCATAAAAAAACAGGTTATCGAGGTTCCCGATTTTTATGCCAACTGGAACACCAATGTTATATGATCTGAATTTCTTTTTTAACACTTCCTGATTTTCTGGATCCTTGTAGTTGTCATAAATATATCCAACGTTTCGGATTGCAATTCCAGAATAAAGGCCAAAATACTGATTTATGTCCCGGTTCAGCAGCGATTCCAGATTAAGTACTGGAGCCCAGCGAATTGTTGAACTTTCATGAATACCTTGATCTTTGATGTTCGCGAACGAAAAGATCATTTCGGCTCCCGATACGACATAGGTTTTTGATTGTCCAAACCCTGTATATCCAAGAAAAACAATGAGAATGAATAGAATAGGTTCTTTTTTCATATAGAGCTTTGGTTTTATAGATTGGTTACTTTCATCCCCATTTGGCCTTGATAAAAGTTATTGCTTCCTGAATATTCATTTCGCGTGTTCCCGAACCTGTACGGATATAAAAGCGGGCATTGTTCTCTTCTGTGGTGTATATCGGAATAGGGGAGGGCAATATGATAATACGGCATACTTCTTTGCTGTCATGACTGTGGAAAAGAATTCGAACTAACCGGCAGGCAGGTGTTCCCAGTTTATCAGCTATTGCTGACATCAGCAATTGGGTGTAACCATCCTGATCTTTGCGGTTCAGTGTATTGTAATCGGCTTCGAGTCCAAGGATACTTCCATCATCAGCCACCCCTAACAGCAGTGAACCTCCCTGGGCATTCATGAATCCGGCTATCGTCTTCATTATTACACTCTCCAATGCTTTGTTCACCTTTTGCTGCCTGTAATCATACCGATATGAAGATTTAAATTCTAGACCATCGTCTTCTCCACGAACAATTAGGGCTGAAAGATCTTTCTCAAGCTCATTTTTCAGATGATGAATTAATTTGTTGCGCTGTCCGAAAAGTGACCAGATCAAACTTACTAATCCACCCATAAGTCCACCAAACAACAGGTAGAAATAGAATTTTAGTGGTGTTTGCATGGTAATTGCATCCCATAATTGATTCCTTACAAATTCACCCGCTGAGAATCCTGTATTTAATTTATACTCATAATAGGAGGTAAACTCATTGATTGGAAGGAACACAAAAGTCCCAAAAAGAAAACCACTGATGATCCCCAAAATATGTTTAATCGAATTTTTCATAGTCAAGAAGAGCAAATAGATGATGTTCATGAATTAATGAGGCTGAATTTGTTCCCGGATTCAGGAGATACAATATTACAGAATTTGGAGGTAAAGTAGCCAAAATGTTTACTTTTATGTGCAAGATTTTAGTTTAATGATTGAAGTAATTCTGTTTGTAGTTATAACAATAAAAAACGATGAATATGGAACTTTTTGAAGGATACCTAAAGATCGCACTAAATAGTGTGGCTGTATATTTGTTTATCATTGTGGCCATCCGCTTGTTTGGCAAAAAGGAACTGGCACAACTTTCTATTATCGATTTGACCTTTATTTTGCTGATCAGTAATTCTGTGCAAAATGCTATGGTTGGTCCCGATTCGTCTCTTGCCGGCGGGCTGGTTGCTGCAACTTCGCTTTTTGCAGTGAATTTCTTTTTCAAATATCTTCTGTACCGTTTCCCGAACTTCAGCAAAATTATTCAAGGTTCTGATTTGATGCTCATTTATAAAGGACAGCTTAATCAAAGCAATCTGGACAAAGCGCGAATTACTCAACAGGAAATTCTGGAAGCGGTGAGAGAACATGGCGTTTCTGAAATCAGGGAAGTTGATCTGGCAGTACTCGAAACAGATGGCAACATCAGTATCATTTCAAATGAGTATAAGCATCAAACCATTCGGAAACGAAAAGGCCGGAACAAGGTGGTGAAAAGCCAATAAAATGCTGGTTTGATACAACTTGGAATGGATCCGATACGGATGTTTAATTTAGCGTAAAACGGTATGTAATTGTTCCGGTTTGGAAGGATGGCGCTCTGCCGTCAACGTTAAACCGGGCCTGAAGGGCAGCCCTTTTAGCGGCAGCCAGAAGTTCAGGATTAGTCGTATTCGAACCTTTTACGCCTGCATCCGCCTGGGTCACCCTGCCTGATTTGTCAACCGTGACACTAACAACTACTTTGCCATCTTCATTTCCTATAAAATCGGGTTTTGGAAGTAACTGTGCAGTCCGGCCATCGAGACTGAATGAAACCCCATTGCCAATTCCGCCACCCGGACCATACCTGTCAACATTGGCCGAGCCCTCCGGAACACCCTGGTTGCCGCTTCCGTAAGTGACACCCTGGCTGGTGCTTTTCGAATCCGGATTTCCTTTTCCACCGCCTCCAAAAACATTTTTAGCACGGCTGTTTATTTCCCCTATTTTTCGCTGTTCGGCCGCAGCCTGAGCCAAAAGCTGATCCTGCTCTTTTTTTTGTCTCGCAAATTCAGCTTTCTGAAGTCTTTCAGCTTCATCCTGTCGTTTTTTTTCAGGATCGATCACCTTTTCAGGATTCTTCTTTTTTAAGGTGGATTTGATACGAACTGTTTCTTCCAGATCCTGGGTTGCAATATCTTCATCTTCGGAAGAAGCTGAAGCTGCAATCTTCTTTGAAGGAAGTGGAAGTACTTGTTTTACTGATGGCGATTCAACCTTTTTGAGCGAGGGTTCACGATCGCCGGGAGCAGGTTCTTCAAGTCCCAGACCAGTCTCTGAATCACCGAAATTAACAAGGATTCCTTCGTCCAAAGGGGGGATTGGGATCGACGAAACAATTCCAAAAAACAACAGCATCGCCAATATCAGCCCGTGAGTGACCGTAGTGGCAATCAGGCCAGTTCTATGCTCTGAAAGGTAGCTCATTATTCAGCGGCTTCTACAATCATTTTCTAACTAATTCATTGAGAACGTCCATAAACTCTGAAGTTGCCGACTTTAAATTGAAAATTACCCCTTCTACGCTGGCTACCAGAATGTTATATGCAAAATATGCAGCTATGCCAACTATCAGTCCTGCGACTGTAGTACCTAAGGTCTGATAAATACTTGCCGAAATAAGCGTGAGATCAATTTTTTTTCCCGAGATTACCATTTCATAGAATGCCTGAATAACGCCAATCACGGTACCAAGTATGCCCAGCATAGGCGCACCTCCAACGACACTTGCCAAGACTGGAAGTCTCTTTTCCAATCTTGAAACTTCAAGGTTGGCAACATTTTCGACGGTAATATGAATATCAGTTAATGAACGTCCGATTCTTGAAATACCTTTTTCGATCATTCGGGAAGTCGCTGTGTTTTTCATGCGACACAATGAAAAAGCAGATTCAATTTTTCCATCCAGAATACACTCCCTTAGGTTTGTCATGAGTCTG
>JANXYV010000221.1 GCA_025355875.1 Prolixibacteraceae bacterium
TGAAGTTCTTTTTCCGAAATCAGATGAACATCAATGATGATGTTGTATTTCAGGTTGATATCGTAACAGATATCATAAATTTGGTTTTCATCCCTGGCGGTGTAATCTTTCGATAGAACAACCAGGATATCGTAATCCGAGTTTTTGGTTGAATCACCATGAGCCTGAGAACCAAACAAAATAACATCCTTTACAGAATTCGAATATTGCTTCTCCAAACTGATTTTTAATTCTTTTAATATGGTGAGCCTGTCTGCCATTTCAAATAGTTTTGGATAAAATTACAATATTTTGGGAATCATTTGCAAATAGATCTTTTCTTTAAACTAATGTACTCAATCTACTCTTTGAAAATGTTCTTTCGGTGATAGTCTAGATATTCAATGTTTAAAGGTTTTTTAAAAGGTTGCCTTAATTTTTGACCTTCCACTTCCTTTAGCTTATTCTGAAGTTGTTGTGATAGCTTTGAAACTTCTGAAGTGACAATTAGCTCTAAATCATCAGTAAATGAAATAAAACCTTTGTCAAAAAGTGCATCATATTCAATATACAAGCAAATCCCATTTGAGACGTCTCCACGAAAGTCCTTTTTATGAGACCAAGGAATAATATGACTTGCTGTCAGCAACGAAAGCTCTGATATACCGCATAAAGCACATGCGTTTCCAAAGTTTTTCAGCACACCCTTCCTGAATTTTGATTGTCCTAATCTTACATTGATTTCAGCTTTTGCATTTTCAATAAAATAATCGTCAGTAACTTCAATTAAAGGTTGAGAGATAAGCTGTTTTGAGTAATATGCAGAAATGTCAACTGAAAGCTGGCCATTACTATGCATTAAGAATCGGTGATCCAATATTATGGCTGTCCATCGGTTAGGATACTTCCCTGTTGTTTTGTGTTCGTCAATAAAAAGATGCCTAACAGCTTTGTATGGAATGCAGTAATAATCATCTTCATTCAGTTCATCTGTCCAAATAACAATATTAAAGTTGTCACCAAAAAAGTGTGAAAGCTCTGTAAGAACAGTTTCTTGGAAACCTACCCACTTATTTTTAGGATTCCCCTTTAAAACGTAGTTATTCCCTCCGTCATCCCAATTTTTGATATTTAATGCCCTGTTCATAATTTTCTATTATTAAAAAATATCCGCTTCCACCACCGGTTTAAAGAAAGCTTCCACTTCCTGGAGTGTGGTTTCTGTTTTAAGAACGTCACGAACGATTTTACCTTTTTCGAGGATAATCAGCCGGGTCGATACATCGGCAATGTTTTCGAGGGTGTGGTCCGAAATCAGGAAAGTGGTTCCGTTTTGCGCGGCGAAATCCTTGATCAGCTTCCGGAGTTTGTATTGCGAACTCGGATCGAGATTGGCAAAAGGCTCGTCGAGTACCACGATTTCAGGTTTGCCCATCAGTGCAGCCACAATCCCAGCTTTCTTCTGGTTTCCCTTCGAAAAGTCGCGGATGAATTTTTTCTTGCCCAGAATTTCACCATTGAAAAAGTCGGCGTAAATTGCCAGAAAATCGCTGGTTTCGATCTTGTTCATTCTTCGCAAACCGGCAATGAAATTGAAATATTCTTCGGCGGTCAGGTAGCCAATCAGGAAGGTTTCGTCGATAAATGCACCGGTAAAATCCTTCCAGTCTTCCGATTCGCGGACGTTGATTCCCTGGCTGATCACGGTTCCTTTGCTCGCAGTAATCAGGTCGAGCACAATGTTGAAAAGGGTTGTTTTTCCGGCGCCATTGTTACCCACCAACCCGAAAATCTCACCTTTTTCGATTCGAAGTTCAGGAATATTCAGGACGATTTCTTTGTTGTATGCTTTGATGAGCTCGTTTATCTGTATCATGATCAGGAGTTTTTGTAGTTTCTAATAAGTTGGTGTTTTTGTTTCCTGTATTGTTTTGAGAAATAATCAATAATGACCGTATGAAATAAGATTCCGGTAAGTCCAATGAATCCAAGGCCGATGTAACCGCCGACTGTGCCGAATGCCAGTTTGAACAAATAATACAATGCGATTGGCACAACAAGCATTGGTAGTCCGGCCAGCCATTGCGAAGCGCCAACGCCCTGGTAATTCATCACCGAAGACTGGTTTAAATCCAATCGTTTTTTGCTGTAAAGACCAATGAAAAAGATGACGGGAATGTTTACCCCAAGATTGTATAGCAACATGGCCAGATGTGTGTAAATAATTTTGGGATACATCAGCGCATACGGCAAAGTAACAATATAACAGGTGACGGAAACCACCGCAACCAGCATATAAAATGAACGAAGGAACTGCTTCATAGTTAGCCGCTGGCACATGAGCATCGAAAAATAGTTGCTGTGCCAGGCCGGGAAAAATTGTCCGTAGGAAATCGAAAACATGCCCACCAGGATAATTCCACCGAGAATAAAAATAAATTCAGGTGGATCCTGCCCATGCTCGTTCTTGTACACCAGCAGCCCGTAGAACAGCATAATCAGCGTCATCATGGCTACTGAACGCGGACGCTTGTTGCGCCAGATCAGCTTCAGTTCGAGTGCAACGAAGCGGCCGGTTTCGCCAAGTCGGTCGAGCCATGAGTAATCGCGAATTTTTTCTTCTTTCTGTTTGTCTGAAACCAGGTTCACAAACATTCTACTCAGCAGGAATCGGATATTCAGGAAATAAAAAATCACCGGAAGTATAAGCAGCGCAATACTTAGCGCTGGAAACTTCAGAATCAGATCGAGCAGTTTACCCATTCCTCCTGAAAGATCAACGATACCGAAATGGTTGAAGGCAAACAGACCTGCAAGTATTCCGAGCAAAATGAAAAATCCGTATTCGGCCTCGTTGAACCGCCATTTCAGGTAAATCGCCAGAAAATGGTTACTGAAAATCAAAATCGAAACAGCCAGAAACCAGCTGGTGGTGGCAAGTTCTGAATAAGATTGTCCTACCAGTAAAAAAGTAGTGGGAATGACCAGGAAGAAAGGCAACACATTAAAGAAGTTGATCACCGAGCGAATAATCAGGTAATTGGCAATCGATGGGCGGCGAATGCCCAGTAAAAGCAGCGGTTTGAAACTGACTGTCGGTAACTTTTGCATCAGCTGACGAACCAGCAGTTCGATGCAAAAATAAGCCAGCACCAGGCTGTTGAACTTGCTGACCGGATCGTCGTTTGGAAAATCTTTGGTCAGCATGGTTGGAATGGCAAAACCCAGTACCAGGAAACTGACAGAGAAATATACAGCTAAAAAGCCCAACCCGATGTTGGTGGCCAGACTTTTACCGCGGTAGGCCGATCGGATGGTCTCGCGCCATGCGAGGAAAAAAAGGTTTTGATTCATAGTTATATTATTGGCTTTTAGGATTGGTAAGGTTTTGTTATGTTTTGTTACAGAAAATTGCCTGCTATTTACAAAGATTTTTTCAAATCGTTCATTCCAATCGATCCGTAATTGTGCAGGTTTTCTTGAATGCTTTGGAATGCCCTTCCTGATTAAAAACTTCAACCAGAATGATGTAAACGCCGATATTTAGTTTTTGTCCTGACTCATTATCCCCATTCCAAAGCCAGCTTCCTTCCTGTGCCAGCGATTGATTTTTAACCAGGAATTTCACCTGACGTCCGGCAGCATCAAAAATACGCACATTGGCGATATATCCGGTTTTGCTAAGTTTGAAATTGATGTTCAATTGGTCGTTGAAGCCATCTCCATTTGGTGAAAATGTCTTTGGATCGGGTGTAATTTCATCCTGAATTTCAGCCGAACTTCCGGATTGTGAATTCGGCAATCCAGGAGTGGCAAATCCAGCTGAGGCAGCTGCTGATGCCCAGTTCCTTCGATCAGCAGTAGGTTTCTCCAATGAAATTCGCTCCAGTGAAACTCCATTTTCGTCTGCCAAAAACGAGGAATGCATTTTTGCGGAGTAGCTGAATTCATCCAAAACAGCCAATGAATCGTTTAATAAAACTACGATTCCAGCATCATCCGGAAAGCTCGGAAAAGATTTCATCTGGCAAAAACTTGCAGGATTATTCGAGAAATATTGTGCTGCAACAATTGCCGGATCTTTGGTGCAACAGAGGTATTCTCCGGGTTTCAGGTATCTTTTTTCGGTACTGACCGGATAGATTTGTTTCAATGCCAAAGTATCATTTCGGGTAGCCAGCAACAAGCGGTGAACAGGGATTAAATTCGTCGAAACATTGACCAGTTCTACAAAATCGACTCCTCCGGAAAACGGATTAAACAGGATTTCATTGATCAGGATAGATCCAGGTTCAGGAGAAAATGAATATTCAATCGCTTTGATTTCATGATTCATTGATTTCCCGGAAAGCGCAGAAATTCCGGAAATGCTTAGCCTGAGTTCGGTGCCTTCCACTTTTCCGATACTGAGGTCCACAGTGCGGTCGTTATTCAGGGTTGCAGCAGCGTGCAAAACCGGGACATGCAATCCATTTTCGTCGGTTATACCAAAATCAGCATTGTGAATGGACGACGGATTGACAGGTTCGCTAAACGTGATTTTTATCAAATGGGAATTGGCCAGGACCACTTCCCTGACGAATAGTTTCGGTATATGGCGGACTACAGAGATATCGTCGGCCCATAATAGGCCTGCCCGGGTGGAAGTATATTTGAAATAAAGTCCAATATTTTTAACGGTCACGACCGACGAATCTGATCCGGAAAAGGACTTTTCTTCGGTTTCTCCTGCTTTCTGAAAGTTCAGGGTCCAATCACCCCGGTTCGTTCGCTTTACATGGATGTTTGCCTGGTTCGATGCGTTCCAGTCGAAGTCAGTCTGTATAATCAGGCTGTCCGCTTTCCCATTCCTGATTCGCCAAAGAGACAGTAAATCTGAACTTCCGGAGATATTTACACCTACAGCCCAGCCATTGATTAATTCCGGTTTAATGGTGTCGGCACACAGGTAAAACCAGAATTTGTTGGATGAGGAGGGATCCCATTTCCCGGCTTTCAGCTGGAATGACCATTCAATATCAGATGAATTTAAGTCCATGGAAATGGCATGAAAGATGGAAGATGTCCCACTTGCACCCCTGGAAACATGCTTCAGCGAAAAGTTGCCGGTTATTTTATCTGCCGCTGAAACTTCCCAGTCTTCTGTTTGTTTCCAATCGGATAGATTCCCTGATTCGAAATCATCGTTGAACAGGAGGGTATCGTTTCCAGAGACAATCTTAGCTTTTGTCTGATCAACCGGATGGGTTAAATTCTCGCCGGAAGCACTTTTACTTACAATTGTTAAAAAATAGGCAAGAATAAATGGAAAAATAAATATTAATTTGGCCATTTTCGGAGAAATTAAAAGTAAAGCTGTATTTTTGAATTTGAATTCCCACTAAATTCTGAATCAATTTAACAAAAATTGATTAAACCACCAAATTAGTTTGTAAGTAGTAGATTATAAAACAAATAAATTCAATTGAAATGAAAGTTGCAGTAGTAGGTGCAAGTGGAGCGGTAGGTCAGGAATTCCTGAAGGTATTGGCTGAACGAAATTTTCCGCTCAGTGAACTGGTTTTGTTTGGATCTGGCCGTTCGGCTGGAAACGAGTATGAATTCAAAGGTAAGAAACTGATTGTAAAGGAATTGAAGCATAACGATGATTTTAAAGATATTGATATTGCTTTAACCTCTGCAGGTGCTTCCATTTCGAAAGAATTTGCTGATACAATCACCAAATACGGTGCTATCATGATCGACAATTCCAGCGCTTTTCGCTACGATGACGATATTCCGCTGGTAGTTCCTGAAGTAAATCCGGAAGATGCCCTTGTTCGTCCACGTGGAATTATTGCCAATCCGAATTGCTCGACCATTCAAATGGTTGTGGCTTTGAAACCGATCAACGACTTGTCAAAGATTGTTCGCGTTCATGTGGCTACCTATCAGGCTGCAAGCGGTGCAGGTGCAAAGGGAATTGCCGAACTGGAGAACCAGATTCATCAGGTTGCACATGGTGAAGAACCTACAATTCAAAAATTTCCATATCAGCTGGCCATGAATATTATTCCTCAGATCGACGTTTTCCTCGAAAATGATTACACCAAAGAGGAAATGAAAATGAACTGGGAAACCAAGAAAATTATGCATACCGATGCTGAAGTGAGCGCGACCTGTATTCGCATTCCCGTTGCACGTGCACATTCCGAAGCGATCTGGGTAGAGACTGAAGAAGCTTTAGATATTGATGTTCTAAGAGCAGCGATGGAAAAGCTGGATGGATTAACCGTTCTGGATAATCCGGCTGAGAAAAAATACCCGATGCCATTGTTTGTTTCCGGTAAGGATGATGTTTATGTGGGACGTATCCGGAAAGATGTTTCGAATCCTAAAAGCCTGACATTCTGGTGCGTGGGCGACCAAATCAAAAAAGGCGCTGCCCTGAATGCCGTCCAGATCGCAGAATGGCTGATCAAAAATGGCGAGATCAAGTAAGAGACTCAAGACTCCAGATATTAGATACAAGACAACCCCAAAAAGTAAAAGCCTGTCAGTTCGACGGGCTTTTACTTTTATCTATTTTCTTTTTTATTATTCCTGATTGTCGATTTTCATCGTCCAGTTTTCGTCGTAAAGGAAGTCGTTGTAAGGAAACCGGGTGATGTGTATTTTTTTTACCTGTTCGTAAAGTGTACGTTTCAATTCATCGATATTCAGTTTTTTAGTGGCCGAAACGAATAGCGAAGGCGTGTTATTCTTCGACATCCAACTGCTCTCCCACTCTTCCAGAGAAATATTCCGTTTGGTTTTCAGGCTTAAATCGTCCTGATGTTTTTCAACGTAGGTAAAAGCGTCGATTTTATTAAAAACATAAATCGTAGGTTTATCGCCAGCATTGATTTCGTTCAGGGTTCGGTTTACCACATCAATCTGCTCTTCGAATCCCTGATGCGAAATGTCCACAATGTGCATCAAAATATCTGATTCGCGAACTTCATCCAAAGTTGATTTGAACGATTCAACCAGTCCGTGAGGTAATTTCCGAATAAATCCAACCGTATCGGCCATCAGGAAAGGAAGGTTTCCAACTACCATTTTACGAACGGTAGTATCAAGCGTAGCAAATAGCTTATTTTCGGCAAAAACCTCTGTTTTGCAAAGCAGGTTCATCATGGTTGATTTGCCCACATTGGTGTATCCAACCAAAGCTACCCGAACCATGCGGCCACGGTTTTTTCGTTGAGTGGCTTTTTGCTTGTCAATCTTGATAAGTTGTTCTTTCAGGAGTGCAATTTTATCGAGGATGATCCGGCGGTCGGTTTCGATCTGTGATTCTCCGGGTCCACGCATCCCAATACCTCCGCGCTGACGTTCAAGGTGTGTCCACATTCTGGTCAATCGAGGGAGCATATATTGGTATTGAGCCAGTTCGACCTGTGTTTTGGCATGTGCAGTTTGGGCCCGCCGGGCAAAAATATCCAAAATCAGGAAGGTGCGGTCCAGAACTTTGCATTCCAACGCCTTTTCGATATTCCGGAGCTGAGTTGGACTCAGTTCATCATCGAAAATCACGGTGCCAACTTCATGAGCTTTGATGTATTCGCCAATTTCTTCCAGCTTGCCAGTACCGACAAACGTAGCGTGATTGGGAATATCAAGTCTTTGCAGAAAATGTTTTTTTACTTCGGCACCAGCGGTATCAGCCAAAAAGTCCAGTTCCTCCAAATATTCCTTAGCCTGACTTTCGTCCTGATTTTTGGTAATCAGTCCAACCAAAACGGCTGTTTCTATAATGGGCGAGTTTTCAATCATAGGTTATTATTCCCTAAAATCAATCAATTTATGGAGCGGCAAAGATAAGACAATCATCCGTTAATTGATTCAGGATAGTATTCAGGTAGCCGAAACCCAACTAATTTCTTAATTTAGGAACTTCATTTTTCAAAATCTTCTTGTATGGGTAATCAAAGAAGCTTGGTCAGGACGCTCGGGTTAGGCTATGTCATTATCTTTGTCATCGCAAATATCATTGGTTCAGGAGTGTATAAAAAAATAGCTCCTATGGCTGCCGAACTACATTCTTCAGTCTGGATTCTGGCAGCCTGGATTGTAGGTGGAATCATTACCTTGTTTGGTGCACTGAGTAATGCTGAAGTTGCCGGATTACTGGCTGATACCGGAGGCGAATTTGTGTATTTGAAGAAAATATATAACCGTTTTTTTGCTTTCATGTACGGTTGGTCGCTGTTTACCATCATCCAAACTGCAACGATCTCCTCATTGGCCTATGTTTTTGCACAATCGCTAAACAGTATCATTCCAATACCTGAACTATTTACCTCCTTAAAAGATTTCACAATCGGAGGAGTTTTCTTTCCTTTTCAGGATTTTGGGGTAAAATTGGTTGCTATTTTTCTGATTTTAATATTGACCGGACTCAATATTTCAGGCCTGAAAAGTGGAGCCGGAACAAGTAAAGGAATTATTTACCTGGTGTTTACCGGTTTGGCCGTTATTGTATTCTTTGGTTTGGGAAACTTACATTCGCATCCTGCACATTTTATGGATCTTTCGGAGCTAACCAATGGAACTGTTAGTTTTTCGTCTTTTTTCACAGCCATGCTTGCCGCATTTTGGGCTTATCAGGGCTGGGTCTCAGTGGGATTTATCGGTGGAGAGGTAAAAGATCCGACCAAAAACATTCCAAAAGGAATCGTAATGGGGGTGTTTGTTGTAATTTTTATTTACTTGCTTGTAAACGTAACCTACTTATCCTTGCTATCCATTCCACAACTTGAACAGGTTCATGCTGCAGGCAATCAAATTGCCGCAGTTGAGGCGGTCAGGAGTTTTTGGGGAACAGGCGGGGTATTTTTTATATCATTGCTTATTCTGCTAACGACTTTGGGTTGCACCAATGCGAGTATTCTGACCGGGGCACGCCCCTATTATGCAATGGCCCGCGAACGGCTTTTCTTCTCCGGAATCGGAAAACTAAACAAAACCAATGTTCCGGGTAATTCACTTTTATGGCAGGGAATCTGGGCTTCTATCCTGGTTTTATCCGGTACGTTTGATCAGCTTACCGACATGATTATTTTCGCAGTATTTATCTTTTACGGAGCTACTACCCTGGGAGTATTTATTTTACGCCGCAAAATGCCCGATGCACATCGTCCCTATAAAGTATGGGGATATCCGATTGTACCTGCAATTTTTATTCTCTTTTGTATCGGATTGTTTTTCAACACCATTATTGCCCGACCTCGTGAGGCAGCGATCGGTATGACTCTTATTTTATCCGGAATTCCGGTTTACTTTTTCCTGAAGAAGAGATATTCGAAAGATGAGGATAAATAATCAAATGCTGTTTTAAAGGATTCCAATTTATTTCAACAATCGAACCAGACTTCAAACGATAAATTTCGCCTGTATGAATTAATTTGACTGCTTTGCAGGTCTAAATGATCATCAAAAAACTATCAGTCTTAGTAAAAATACAACAAAGAATTCAGGTAGAATAAACCTAACTTGCAATGAGGTTATTTCGCAAATCCGGATTATGGTAATTTTGATTCAGAAACGAATCTTTATATTTTCATAAATTAACTAAAACCTATCCATTCAAATGATAAAGTCAATTATCTATTTGCTGGCAGTTTGTCTTGCTCATGTGGTATGGGCACAGGAGGCAAAAATCGATAGCAGCAAGTATCTGCGGATGGTCACATTTACTCAGCAGCAGGATCATGATAACATGATGAAACAATTGGGAATTACAGAATTAAGGCCCGGTCCAAGTGGCAATGATTTAGATCCGAACCATGCTAATAATGATGAATCATTGGCCAATCCATGCCCTCAATTACCGGATATTCTGACAACCAAAAATGGCAAAAAAGTAACTTCAGCCGACCAATGGTGGAAACAACGACGACCTGAAATCGCAGAAGATATGGAACGAGAAGTCTATGGACGTCTGCCAAAAAAGATTCCAACGGTAAAATGGACTGTAAAAATCGCTGATAAAGAGTTTGTTGGATGGACCCCGGTGATTGCCAAACAGCTCATTGGACATGTTGACAACAGCGAATGTCCCCTGATAAACGTAGATATTAAAATGACCCTTGTTGTTCCTACGAATGTTAAAGGATCAGTTCCGGTTTTGATGATGTTTGGCTGGCCTTCATTGCCTTCTCCGGCCCAACCTTCTCCTGAAGACATGGATAAGTTGAATGAAGCTTTCAAGGATATGATGATAAAAAATAACCCGGCGATGAAAGATATCTTTGAACGTTACCCTGCCTATATGCCAGTCACCAGATTGGCCGGCCCGAATTTCTTCGCTCCAAAGCCTGAAGGCGATCCGGCACCAACTGAACAACTACTTGCAGCTGGCTGGGGCTATGCTACCATTGATCCGAATAGTATTCAGGCAGACAATGGGGCAGGAATTACAAGAGGCATCATTGGTTTGGTCAATAAAGGACAACCCCGCAAACCGGACGACTGGGGTGCTCTTCGTGCCTGGGCCTGGGGAGCTGCACGCGGACTGGACTATCTAGAAACGGATACACTGGTCGATGCTAAAAAAGTAGGCATTGAAGGCGTTTCACGTTACGGAAAAGCGGCATTGGTCACTCTTGCTTTTGAATCCCGTTTCGCTGTAGGATTGATTGGATCTTCGGGCAAAGGCGGAGCCACACTTCATCGTCGAAATTTTGGTGAAGCAGTTGAAAGCCTTACCGGAGGTGAATATTATTGGATGGCCGGAAACTATATGAAATATGGTGCTTCACAAGCAAGTTTTGGAACTAAAATCGGCTGTGATCTGCCGGTTGACTCGCATGAACTGATTGCTCTTTGTGCTCCGCGATTCACATTTATTAGTTATGGTATTCCTGAAAAGGGCGATGCCAAGTGGCTCGATCAGCAAGGAAGTTATATGGCAACCATAGCGGCAGGTTCAGTATTTAAACTACTAGGAGTCAAAGATCTTGGCGTTTCAAACGATTATCTAACTCAAAAAATGCCACCGGTGAATTCAGGTTTACTCGATGGAGAACTTGCCTGGCGTCAGCATGATGGCGGACATACCGATGCTCCGAACTTCAAATATTTTATCCCTTGGGCCACTAAGCTATTGAAGTATGAAAAAGTCCCGGTCCGGAGATAATACTCAGTTTGATTTGATGAAGTAAGGTCGGTAAACAGTATAATGACATTTCTTGGCAAAATCTTGGCAAATCGAAATCTTGGATTGATTTATTTGGTGTAAAAGAGCAAATTTCGTTTTGGGTTAAAGCGTTGTGGATTAAAAATTTTTCATTGCCTCCAATTTTCTGTTGATAACTTTTCTTGTTTGAAAAACTGAAAGCCAACGAGATTTTCATGGATGGGTATTTTATTCTTTTTACAGGCAAATACGTCATTCTCGAAAGGTTAACAATATTTTTTAT
>JANXYV010000228.1 GCA_025355875.1 Prolixibacteraceae bacterium
CGGCCTCCAGTTTACCAACCAAATCGGCGCCTACATCAGCTGCCTTTGTGAATATACCACCGCCAACACGCGCAAATAATGCCTGGGTTGAGGCACCCATTCCAAAGGTTAGCGTAGTGGTGGTTATAATTATCAATTTCATTGATGGGTCGGATTCGATAATTCTGTTGGTCGTTGAATCAAGGGCGCCAATAATGAACTGTAAAGCATAAAACCACATCGAAATATCAAGTAATCCAAGACCGACCACAACCAACCCCATTACCGCTCCTGAACGAAATGCAATGCGGAGTCCGTCGTTCAGCGAGCGTTGTGCCGCGTTGGCTGTGCGCGCCGATGCGTAAGTTGCGGTCCGCATTCCGAAAAAACCGGTTAATCCTGAGAAAAAACCACCCGATAAAAAAGCAAATGGGACCCACGGATTTTGAATTTTCAAAATATACGCCATGATGGCAAACAATGCAGTCAAAATCAGGAAAACCCTGAAAACCACTTTGTATTGTTGCTTCAGATAAGCCATGGCACCATCGCGAACATGTTTGGCTATTTTTTTCATCGTATCAGTGCCTTCGCTTTCCTTCATCATTTGCTGAAAGAAAAACCACGCAAAAAACAGTGCCAGTGCAGAACTGACAGGCACCAACCAAAAGATAGGATTCATAGTTGTTTAGGTTTTATGCAACATTTGCTGCGGTTAGTAATGGAAATAAAAGCTGTCTTGAAAGTTCTGAAGTTAACATTTTATAGTCTAAATGCTTAATACACAATTGTGTTATTTGACAGCATATCGAATTTCTTTTCCGGAAGTTGAGAAAATTGAAGGTTGGAAATAATCGGTTTCGTGGAGCATTGAAAACCCGGGATCAGCTAAAACAAAAAAGGCAGCCTTAGCCACCTTTTTCAGTTATTCAAAATAACTTAGAATTGATCATTCATAACTTAACTAAATCCATTTCAGGTATTGGAAATCCTGGCGGTGAGGTAATTCAGGATGTTTTGGGTACATACGGATCGCATAACCAAATGCTCCGGCATCCATCAGGTGAAGGTTCAACTTATAGGTGATCACAGATCCATCAATACGGTCGATTTCGAACTGAAGACGTTCGATCAATGTTGGGGAACTGTCTTTGCCATTTTCGGTAATCAACATTTCAACTCCTACATCTTCCGGATTCAACCCTTTGATATCGGCCACCAATACGGCAGGATATTCTTCTCCGATTTTCAATACATTGGTAATCCCATCGGTAATCTGCACATTTTTAACCTCTATCTGGTCCCAAACTGCTGAAACTCCATTTTTCCACTGCGCAATTTCTTTTGCAAGCTGATAATCCGAAGCACACAACCGGGCGCTTCGCTCAGCCTGGGGCTTGTAGAACTTGTCCTGATAGTCGCGAATCATCCGGGCAGTGGTAAAATTTGGGGCGACCTGGGCAAAAGTGTTCTTAATATAAGAAACCCATTTTTCAGGTATACCGTTCATATTGCGGTCGTAGAAGGCAGGCAGAATTTCTTCTTCAAAAATATTGTATATGGTTTCCGCATCCAGTTCATCCTGAAGGTCGTTTACATCATAGGCATTTTCCTGCGAAAGAGCCCATCCGGCATCTTTTTTATATCCTTCGACCCACCAGCCATCAAGTACCGAAAAGTGAATGGTTCCGTTCATCACTCCCTTTTCACCGCTGGTTCCCGAAGCTTCCAAAGGACGGGTTGGTGTGTTCATCCAGATGTCGACGCCTTGCAGCATCATTTTAGCCAGATTCATATCGTAATTCTGAACAAAAAGTATTTTACCTGCAAATTCAGGACGTTTGGATATTTCAACAATGTACTTGATCAGATCCTGACCTGCCCGGTCGGCGGGGTGGGCTTTTCCGGCAAAAAGAAACTGAACCGGACGAGCAGGGTCGTTCACCAGTTTGGAAAGCCTATCGAGGTTCCTGAACAAAAGATGAGCCCTTTTGTAGGTTGCAAACCGACGGGCAAAACCGATGGTCAACGCATATGGGTTCAGTTTTCCAAGTGTTTCCGAGATTAATTTCGGGTTCTCATTGCGCTTGATCCAGTTATTGGTAAACCTTTGTTTAATATATCCGATGGTCTTCAACCGAAGAGTTTGCTTCATATTCCAGATTTCTTCATCCGAAATCCGATAAATTCGGTTCCATAAATCAAAATCAAGTTGGTCTTCAGGGAATTCCTTTCCAAAATATTTGTGATGAATTTCCTTCCATTCCTTGGCTGCCCAGGTTGAATAATGTACCCCATTCGTGACATAGCCAATTTCCAACTCTTCAGGAAGGAATCCTTTATATAACGGACTGAGAACATCTTTCGAAACCTCACCGTGCAACATACTCACGCCGTTGATTCCTTGCGACAGGTTACAGGCCAGATAACTCATATTGAAATGATCTTCGTGAATTTCGGCTTTACCCAAATTTACAAACTCATCCCAGGTGATTCCAATGCTTTCAGGATAATTATACATGTAATGCTTAAACATATCCTGATGGAAGGAATCATGGCCGGCCGGAACCGGAGTATGGGTGGTAAATAGCGTTGAAACCCTCACAACTTCTTTTGCTTCAGCATATTTCAAACCTTTATCCGAAACGAAATCGGCCATGCGTTCGAGGCCAATCATTGCTGCATGGCCCTCATTGCAATGGTAAATATCCATTTTAATGCCTAACCTTTTCAACGCGCGCATTCCTCCAAGTCCAAGTAACATTTCTTGTTTCAGGCGATTTTCATTATCACCACCATACAAATGGTGTGTAACAAAACGATCTTCATCTGAGTTCGCTTCAAAATCGGTATCGAGCAAGTATAATTTTATTGAACCTACATTCACCTGCCACAAGCGCGCATTTATTGACCGACCCGGGTATTCAACCTGAATGGTAATCCAGTTGCCATCTTTATCGTAAGCTGGCTGAACCGGTATTTTGGAGAATTGCTGAGCATCGTAGTTCGAAAGCTGCTCTCCGTTAATTGAAATATTCTGGCGGAAATAACCATACCGGTATAATAATCCCACTGCAACCAAATCGACTTTCGAATCGCTGGCTTCTTTCAGATAATCGCCGGCAAGGATGCCCAAACCTCCGGAGAAGATTTTAAGACTGTCGTGCAATCCGTATTCCATACTGAAATAGGCGATCGACGGGCCCTTCATCTCTTTCCGTTCTTCCAGGTATTTGTGCAAGGCGGTTGAAACATGGTTCATTCTCAGAATAAACTCAACATCGTTTTCGAGTTCCAGAAATCGTTGGTAATTGACTTCTTCGAGCAAAAGAATTGGGTTATGTTCGCTTTCTTCCCAAATATCGGCATCAATATACTGAAATAGTTCGCGGGCTTCAGTATTCCATACCCACCACAAATTGCGACTTATTTCTTTGAGCTGAATCAGTTTCTGCGGGATATTTGACTCAACAAATAATTTCTTCCAGATTGGTTGTTCCACTATTGAATGTTTTAATTCTTAACTAATTTCTGCTTCTTTTTCCTATCTTACTATCTATCAAATCCTCTCGGTTAAGAAGAATACAAAAGAAGCTAAAAAAACACATCTTCCGAAATACTTCATGTAAAAAGGACGTTAAATCTTTGGGCCTTTATCTTTAAGTTTTCTTTTGCATTTACATCGGAATACTTCTTTCGTCAATTAATCTTTTATAAAGTTCACGCACTTTTGATGCAGAAACAGTCCAGGTCAGCTTATCCACTTCCAATTTTCCATTTTTAATGAGCTTTCCGGCGATCTCCGGATTAATCAGTAAACTACTAATGGCATCGGCCATTTTATGAGTATCCCAGTAATCCACTTTCAGTGCATTTTCCAATACTTCTGATACGCCTGACTGTTTCGAAATGACCAGCGGAACTCCAGCCTGCATGGCTTCGAGCGCCACAATACCAAAAGGTTCCGACACCGATGGCATTACAAATACATCGCTTTTTCGGAATAATGAAGAGATTTCACTATCCTGAACAAATCCGGGAAAATCAAAATACTGAGAGATATTCAGTTCGGCCACCCGCCTGATCATGGCTTCACGTAAATCGCCTTTACCGGCCATCACGAATCTGACATCTTTCATTTTTTGCAGTACCAGGTTTGCTGCATCCAAAAAATATCCGGGTCCTTTTTGCCTGGTTAGCCGTCCAAGAAAAGTAACAGTTTTCCGGGCTGCATCTCTCTCCCACCCTGATTTTTCTTCCGGATCAACCTGCTCCACTGCATTGTAAACTGCCTTGATCTTCTCTGGCTGAATATGATAATTATGAATGATCCTATTTCGTGTAAAGTTGCTGACAGAAATGATCTGATCGGCAACTTCAAGGCCTTCCTTTTCAATGGTACAAATTGCAGGATTTACCTGAGTCCCGCTGCGGTCGAATTCGGTAGAATGAATATGTACCACCAGGGGCTTTCCTGAAATGCGGCTCGCGGTAATGCCTGCTGGAAAAGTCATCCAGTCGTGCACATGAATCACATCAAAATCAAGTTCAGAGGCAAGGACTCCGGCAACCAAGGCATAATTCTGTATTTCCTGAAAAAGGTTTGGTCCGTAATCACCCATGAAGCTAAACTTCCCATCTGGCTGAACTTCCACCAGTCGATCTTTTCCAAGCACATTTTCTGAATTCAACTCATCAAATTCACTGGTTCCCAAATAGGGAACCAATCCAGAATTGAGTTCATAATAGGTCACTTTCGACTCGTAATCAGCAAACTGAATTTGTTTGCAGATGACCGGAACCTGATCAGCACCAATCAAGGTGATTTTCGAATGGTCTTCGTCGCCCCAGACTTTCGGAACCACGAAGGTCAGTTTCACATCCTGAAACCCGGACAACGCTTTTGTAAGTCCAAGGCAGGCGGTACCCAGGCCTCCGGAAATATGTGGCGGAAACTCCCACCCAAACATCAGCACTTTCATAAAAGTCGGGTTAATTCAAGATTGCAATGCTCCTTTTCGGCTGAAAAATTCAGGAAATTAAAACGTGATTCCAACTTTTCAATTTCGTTCAGGTTCGATCGAAGAAATATTTTGTATTCATTGGAGTTTGGGTTAAACGGCCTGTGCGACATGGCCTTTACAATTTTGGCTACTTCTTTGCTAACCATCAAACTCTCATTTGCAATCGCCACCTGCGAAAACCGTTCAAAAATATAATCAACGGCTACGGGGCTCAAATGCAACATATCTTCAGCATAAAAACGGTAGTCGCGAAGTTCGTCCATCATGATTTCGTAGGAAGGAAAGTATTGGCAACTCTGACCACCAAAATCACTGATCAACTGGTCGGTGGCAAGCAAAAGTGTCGCCTTGCTTAGTTGGTTCTCAACGGCGCCATCTTTCCAATGGCGGATTGGACTGACTGTAAATATGATTTTCAATTCCGGATTAAACCTCCAGATTTCTATCAGCAGTAGTCGGTAAACTTCAGTTATCTCCTTCAATCCAAGCCGGAACCGTTTGAATTCGGAGGAAGGTATTTTGTGGCAATTTGAAACAATTTGACCTGTTTTTTTGAGTTCGAATACCCAGGAAGTTCCGAAAGTGATAACCAGGAAATCGGCTGATTCAAGGAATTCGCCTGAAGATGCGATTCTGCTATTTATTTTATCAAGTGCAAGGTCTTTGTTCACATCTGAAAAACGGCTGTGATGAGCAAAACTGTTCCACAAACCTTGATCCTGAAACAGTTCATTCTCGTTAAAAATACGCTTTTCGAGTAGCATTTTCAGGCTGTTGGCAATCGATTCCGGATTATACAAAATGCCAAACGGGTTCAAATCGGTATTGAATTTCAAATCGGACAGTTTCTGCCCGATATTTTCGGTAAAGCACGACCCAATCAGCATCATTCTTTTCGAATAATCCATTTTTGAGGGAAACTCAGGAATTTGTATTTCTGTAAAAAAGGACATTTCAGACTTTATTGAACAAGGAAACTGATCAGTTATCCTACTTTTTCTGTTTTTGTAGAACCAAAGCAGTTCGTGCAGGCAAATACAACAGCAGATAATGCTGGCTTCCCGGTCCACCTTCAGGATGGGTGGCATACACGAGGCTGTCGTCAATCCGGTTTTGCCCGCCAAAACGGTCTTCGTCGGTATTCAACACAACAGAGAATTTTGACTCTTTCATCGGAATTCCAAAATCGACAAATGATTGCAGCGGATTGAAGTTGAACACGAACAGGTAATTGCCTCTTGAATATGCCAGGATCTGATTGTCTTTTTGATCGTAGACCCATTCTACTTCTGGAATTTCAATCAGTTTCGAACCTCTAACCAGATTAATCATTTCACGGTCAAAGTCGCACAGCCAGCAGTATTTCAAATCCTTATTATCCTCCAGGCTCCATAACCTGCGTGCATGTTTGTATGACCAGCCATTTCCTTCTCTCGGAAAATCAATCCACTCCGGATGGCCGAATTCGTTGCCCATAAAATTAAGGTAAGCTCCACCGGCGCAGGATAATGTTGCCAGACGAATCATCTTATGCAGCGCTATTCCGCGCTCGACCGCCAGATTCGGTTGGTCTTTGCGCATGCTGTAGTACATTTCCTTATCAATCAGCCTGAAAATAATAGTTTTGTCACCCACCAGAGCCTGATCGTGTGATTCTGCATAGCTCACTACTTTTTCGTCGAGTCGCTTCGAAGTCAGTTCATGTAAAATATACCCAACATCCCAGTTTTCGTCCGAAACTTCCTTGATCAGCTTGATCCAGAAATCAGGAACACCCATGGCCATGCGGTAATCAAAACCCATACCGCCATCTTTCTGCGGAGTTGCCAGTCCCGGCAATCCACTCATTTCTTCAGCAATCGAAAGTGCATTAGGATTAATCTCATGAATGAGTTTATTGGCCATGATGAAGTAGGAAAACGCTTCCTGATCGAGTCCAGCGTTAAAATAGTCATCGTAACATGTGAATGCTTTTCCCAGGCCATGATCGTAGTATAACATGCTGGTCACCCCGTCGAACCGGAACCCGTCAAACCGGTATTCTTCAAGCCAGTAGCGTATATTCGACAGC
The DNA here is from genome assembly GCA_025355875.1 of Prolixibacteraceae bacterium. Classification (GTDB taxonomy): domain Bacteria; phylum Bacteroidota; class Bacteroidia; order Bacteroidales; family Prolixibacteraceae; genus Aquipluma. The sequence goes on from JANXYV010000228.1 coordinate 7,075, forward strand.
AGGAAGTGAAGAACTTCAGGCTTTCCGTAGTTAAAACAATACGAATCCCAGGCCGGATGTTCCCCTCTTGGCCCGTCGTGGAAAAACTGCCATCTTGTTCCATCGTATTTTCCCAATCCTTCATTTTCATTTTTCACAGCATGTGAATGGACCAGGTCCATAATCACCGAAATGCCCATACTGTGGGCTTCGTCGACCAATTCTTTCAGTTCTTCGGGAGTTCCAAAGCGCGAAGATGCCGCAAAAAAACTGGATACATGGTAGCCAAAACTTCCGTAGTACGGATGTTCCGGAATAGCCATAAACTGTATCGTATTGTATCCGGCTCTCTGAACACGCGGCAAAATGTCGGTACGGAATTCGTTGTAGGTGTGGACACGTTCTCCTTCGCCAGCCATCCCAATGTGGGCTTCATAAATCAGAGGCGCTTCTGTCGACCGCTGAAATCCGGAATTCTTCCACCGATAATCATTTTCCGGAGCCCAAACCTGAGCATTGAATATTTTGGTGTAATCGTCCTGAACCACCCGGTTTGCCCAAGCTGGGATTCGCTTGCCCTGTCCACCATTCCAATGAGTTGAAAAAGCGTACAAATCATTGTGGCCGATCTTTTCTGTTGAAAGAGTCAGTTCCCAGTTTCCGGAACCAACCGGTCGGAGAGCGTATTCCGGGTTCTCCTGCCATTCGTTGAATTGTCCTATCAGAAATATTTCAGTGGCATTTGGAGCCCAGTCTCGAATAATCCACTGGTTACCATCACGGTGTAAACCATACCATTTGTGGCCCTGAGAAAAATCGGGCATACTTTTACCTTGCAGAATTTCTTTTTCCTTCATCTGAGCAGCGTTCAACCTGCCTATTATCGCGGAGGAAAAAGGTTCAAGGTAGCTATCGTTTCTAATTATTTTCGGAAGTTTCATACAGATTTCAGTTTGCTTAAAGATAAGAAAAACATGCAGCTATTAACATTAGCCAAGTGAAAATTGATCATTAAATTTTATATTGCTATACAAATTTAATTAATTAGATTTGTTTTTCACATAACAAAATCTGCCTATGGTCAAGTCTTAATCAACGGTACACATAAAAATATATAGAAGCGTTAGCTTTTATTCCTGCTTTCTGAAACCGCCAATTTCAATTTTCCACGCATGAATAATAAGAAAACGCTCACGTCACGGCGTGGGCTTAACTTATTTGCGTGGTGGGTGCTTGGCGGTACCTGGAAAGCGGATACGGTTTAGTTCCACGCTTTTTTTATGTGAAAAATTTAAGAATTAACCGACTTTATTACAAAATATCAACTACCCAAAAAGTGGATCAGTTGATATTGTTGAACTAAATCCGCCAATTGGCGGATAGCTTTTTTAGCCGCACTAATATAAACATAAAGCATGATTTCTGAACTTTCCGGAATTACTAATTTAAAAATTTTCGGCATGAGAAAGAAATCAGGACCAACTATCGTGGAACAGGCTGCAGAAACCATTGAAGGCTTTGCTGCCGCCTGGAAATTGCTGGGTCAACAAGTTACCCTTCGTGGCCAAAGCCATAGCACCCTTGACAATTACATCCGGCGCATTGCGCAAATCTCGCTTCATTTCGGACAGTTGCCCGAACAGGTTCTGGATGAGGAAATCAACGAATACCTCACCGGGCTTGCCTTGTCTTCCAAATCAGCCTCGCGGAGCAGTTTTAAACATGCCGTTTACGGGCTGCGTTATTAT
>JANXYV010000045.1 GCA_025355875.1 Prolixibacteraceae bacterium
AAATAGGAGCATCGCTTACTGGTGTTATTTCAAGCACAGACAGGTTTATATTCGGGCAAAACATCAGGGAATACGACCTGGTATTGGCACAACAGGAAGAATGCCTGGAGGAAATGGGCAATTACTGCGAGAAATATTTCAAAAATGAACTGCTGTTGCTATGCACCATCCCCGGTATCCAAAAGTTGAGCGCCATGATCATCATTGCCGAACTTGGGGCCGATCTAAAAACATTTGCCACCGCAGCAGCACTGACCGGATGGGCAGGCTTGCGCCCCAGAAACGATGAGAGTGCCAAGAAGATAAAAAGCCATAAAATAACAAAGGGCAATAAATACATCAGGCGGATATTGGTACAATGTGCATGGGCGGCATCGCGCCAGAAAAACTGTTGGTTAAAGTCGAAGTATGAACAACTGTGCGTTCGGAAATCAAGCCGAAAGGCACTTATAGCAATTGCCCGCAAACTGTTGGTAATTATCTGGAATGTCCTTTCAAAACACGAAACTTATCGCGAATTTGTACCCAAGATTGACCCAAAGCAACGGCAAAATAAAATTGATTATTACAACAAACGGCTGCATGAGTTGCAGCTAGTATAACAGTATTCCAGAAGTCGGTTACATTTGTGGTGGTTCGTCCCCGGTTTCAAACTGACTGATATTTTTAAAGCACACGCACGTGGGTTTAGAACCCGCAGAAGAAATTGTTTCAAAAACTTTCAAACTTCCAGTATCCGGAACCAAACCAGCTTCGGAGAGATATTCTTTTGACTGTCATTTGAACGTCAAAAACGAAGAGTAAAGATTACCAGTTAAATACAAATTCAGTGCAAAAAGATTTATAGAGGAAATGTAATGACAATATTCGTGCCGCAGACGTTGAATCTTGCTTTACCGTTCCCCTTTCCGTTCCCCTATCACGACAAAAGCCGCATAAACAGCGGCTTTTTTGTATCCCGGCTGGGATTCGAACCCAGGACCTACGGCTTAGAAGGCCGTTGCTCTATCCAGCTGAGCTACCGAGACATCCTTTTTAGCGGTTGCAAATATATGAATTTTAACGAAGCTTCATCCGGGATTTCTCATAAAATAAAAACAAGGTATCATCCCGTAGCCCCGAAAAATTAGACATCTGAAATACAGCGTATTCTATATCAATTCGATCCGGTTTGCCTTGCAGATCGCCTTCATTTCATCGGGCCAAATGCTCGATTGAATTTCTCCTATATGAGCTTTTCGGAGAAAATACATACATAACCGCGACTGGCCGATCCCACCACCAACCGACAAAGGCATTTCGTCGTTCAGCAATCGTTTATGCCAATACAAGTTTTTGCGATCTTCGGTTCCGGTCAATGCCAGCTGTTTTAAAAGAACTTCTTTATCAACCCGGATTCCCATCGACGATAATTCGAGCGAGGTCTCCATCACTGGATTCCATATCAGGATATCGCCGTTTAAACCTTTGCGATTGCCAATGGTAGGGGTGGTCCAGTCGTCGTAATCGGGAGCGCGGCCATCATGTTTTTCTCCTCCCGGCAAAACTCCGCCGATGCCAATAATAAATACAGCTCCGTATTTCTTTGCTGCTTCGTGTTCGCGTTCTTTGATGCTCAGCGTTGGATACGATTCTTCCAGTTCTTCCGAATGAATGAACGTAATTTCTTCGGGAAGTATCGGTTTGATCTGTGGAAAATTCTCGGCGACTATAAACTCGGTACGTAAAAGGGTCGAATAGATTTTCCGGACGATCTTCTTCAAAAAATCAAGGGTGCGCTCTTCGTTGGAAATGACCCGTTCCCAGTCCCATTGGTCGCAATACAACGAATGGATATTGGTTAGTTCCTCATCGGGACGGATGGCATTCATATCGGTATAAATTCCATAGCCATACGCAATATTCAGATCTGCCAGGGTCATGCGTTTCCATTTGGCCAGAGAATGAACAACTTCGGCCATGTGGTCGCCCAATTCTTTCACAGGAAAAGTCACCGGACGTTCAATGCCATTGAGATCGTCGTTGACTCCTGTGCCTTTCATCACAAACAATGGCGCTGTAACCCGCCGAAGTCGCAACTCCGAAGCAAGGTCCTGCTGAAAACTGTCCTTGACCAGTTTAATCGCCTTTTCGGTCTGATTCACATCCAGCAAAGGCTGGTAGTTTTGGGGGATAAATAATTTCATGAATTCAAAATTTAAGTGTAAGTAGAAAATATAAAGATTTGAAATATCAACATTTCTGAACAAAAATAACAACATACCATTCAATTCTAAGTCTTTTTATTCTTTTTCGTAATCATTTCAAGCTCATTTGTATTTTTTTTGAGCGATTTTACAAATACATGTATACTGAACAATAAAATTAAGGAACACTTTCATGTGAGAATTCTTTTCGGACTGTTGAGAAACCGATCTGTTTCAGGAAATCACATCTAAGCAGAATTCATATTTTTACAAGGAATTTATGCTAAAAAATCTACCTGCCAATACGCTTCAGTTATACCTGATCAAAACCGCCAAATGGTTTAATCTGGTCATGCCCATCGTCGTGCTGTTTTATCAGGAAAACGGACTCAGCATGTCGCAGATTTTTCTGCTGAAATCGGTATATTCCATAGCGATGGTGGTTATGGAACTTCCTTCCGGTTACCTGGCCGATGTTTGGGGTTGTCGCCGAACCATCCTTCTGGGAGCAATCCTGGGAACGATTGGAATAATGATTTACAGCTTTTCTTCGTCATTTGGCAGTTTTGTGATTGCTGAAATCATCCTTGGACTGGGATTCAGTTGTATTTCAGGAGCCGACTCTGCGATGCTCTACGATTCGCTCAAGGCAGAAAACCGGGAAAATGAATACATCAAATATGAAGGAAGGATCACTTCGGCAGGAAATTTTGCCGAGGCACTGGCTGGTGTAGCTGGTGGGTTGCTGGCTGCCATCAGCCTGAGGACTCCCTACTATTTTCAAATATTTGTCGCTGCAACCGCAATTCCGGCAGCCTTTCTACTGAAAGAACCAAAGCATATTCAGGAAAGGATCCGCCTTACCATGAAGGAAATTCTTTCGATCGTCAAACTGACCTACCAGCAAAAGGAAATGCGGAGTGCTATCATGATTTCGTCCTTCACCGGTGCAGCAACTTTAACCTATGCATGGTTTGTTCAACCCTATTTTCAAAAAGCCGGAGTCACCGTTTCGTGGTTCGGTGTTTTATGGACTCTGCTAAATCTTACTGCCGGCGTTTTTTCGATGTATTCCTACCGGGTTGAGCGAATCCTGGGGAATAAAAATACTTTGTTGCTAATAGTAGTTTGTATTTCACTTGGATTTCTCCTGACCGCAATGGAAATTAGTCTGGCCGGAATTGCCATCCTTTTCGGCTTTTATATGATTCGCGGAATCGCTACACCCATATTGAAAGATCAGATCAATCAATATACTGATTCAAAAGTACGGGCCACCATCTTGTCGGCAAGGAATTTGGAAATCCGGGTAATTTTCGCGGCCGTCGGCCCTGTATTGGGTTATCTCACTGACACATTTAGTCTTCAAACAGCCCTACTCATTGCCGGGATCGCCTATTTCGCAGCAGGAATGATGAGTATTTTACCTTTCCTGAAGAAATGATAAAAAAACATGAAAAGTTGTCATTTATATTCATTAAGTTCATTCATAGTCATTCGTTGTAGCACCAAGGTTGCGCATACAATTAATGACTATAAATGACGTGAAACTAATGACAACTGACGAGTTGAGGTTCTATTTAAACAGTTTCATCAGTTCGTCCCCAATCTTTTTTACCGAACCTTTAATATCTTCGATGGAAGCTTTTTTCACCTCCTGCTCAATCTGGTTGCGTGCTTTGCTCAAATCGAGCGAAACGTCCGGGTTGCTTAGCGACCCTTTCAGGATTACTGATGCTTCAACCATTTTAATATTTTGTGAACCTGGAAGAATGTCGATTCCTTTATTGATGTCCGCCCCCAAATCTTCACGGTTCACGATAAAATCCATATTCAGGTTGATTTCCCTTACAGCCGAAAGATTTCCGTAGATAGTTGCCTGTTGATCAGCTACCTTGGTTTTGAATGGATTGAGTGTCAACCGGCCATTTTCGAATTGAAATTTCGCCGTAAAATCATCAATTTTTACGTTTTTCAGCTTCTCTTTTTTGATAATTCCACGAATCTGATCAAATACCGGTGAGTCGACAATCATTATATTTTGTGTACTTAAATTGCCCATCCCGTTCAAACTGACCGGAATCAAACTCATTTTTTCGTTCATTGCTCCTGAAAGGCTGAATTGAGAGGAGATTTTCCCCTGACTTTTTCCGGCGATTGGCATGTATCGCTGAACGGTACCGAATGACTGAAAAGCCGATGGCAAATCGACATCCTCCAGGTTCATTTTAAGATCGAAAAGCGGTTTGTTCTCTTTGTTGCTTGTATATGAACCATTCATGGTTAGCCTTCCCTGCATGATTTCCATCGTCAGGTTTGATAGTTCCATCTTCTGTTCCTTCACTTTTACCAGTCCATTCAGATTTGAAATTGGCACATTATCATAAATAGCCCTTTGAATCGCCGACTGAAAACTCAAGTTTAACTTTTCAGAAACGCGAAATGCGACCACCGAATCCGCTGCTGCAACTGAGCCAGCTATCGGAGAAACTGCAACTTTTTTTGTCACCTGCGGTGTGGCCACCTTTTTAGTGGGTCTCTGAATATTCGACAATTCGGAGAAATTCATAAACGTTGATTTCAACCCAAAATTTCCTTCAAGCACCTCATTTTTAAAAATATATGCCAGATAATTACTCACTTCGCCACGAAGTGAAAAATCGCTCTGCCCAATTTTTCCATCGAATTGATCGACCGTAATTTGTTTCGTGTTCGCCTTAATTTGTCCCTGACTGATTTCAACCGGCTTTGCCAACTGATTGCTTACTATTCTGAAATTCTGAAGGCTAGCTTCGCCATCAGATTGAAACTTCTCATACTGTTGTTTTTCAATGGCTGACATCCGGCCAGACAGATGCAACCGTGCTTTCATGATTCCGGTGATATCGAGACTGTCGATCGGGATAGCCTGTTTTAAGGAGGCAAAATCGATGATTCCTGAAAATGAAGCATCGATATTCGGATCGGTCATTAAATCACTGAGCAGCAAACTTAGGTTTACCGGATTGTTTTTTATCGTAGCGTGCGCCTTGTCAACATTGACTTTCAGGAGATTTAAATCACCTTGAGGCTTGGAAATTTGTGCCGAAACCTGAATATCCCGGATACTTTCGGGAAGATTCTGATATTTAAATGAAGCGTTGGAAACCGCAAGCAGCACTTCAACTGCAGGATAAATATCTTTGTAATACAAGCCTTTCACCGAACCTTTAAATTCGGAAGAACCATCAATTTTTGATTTTTCAAGGTATTTCTGATAGTCAGCCGGCACCAAAGCCAGGATAGTGGCAAAATCACTTTTTTCGCTTTTAAACCCGATATCGAAAAACATGCTGTCGGATGGCATTACAAACGAACCATTGATCTCCAGAGGTAAATTATTGATAATCAAATTTCCCTTATCAAAAGTGAAATTCATTTTTTCAAAATCCACTTTTAACAGGGTTTCTGCTTTCAGTTTGGTTTTCGAAATATATTGAACCGAATTGTATTCCAGAATAAATTCTCCGGCTTCTGCCAAAAGGTCAAAACTGGTAACCGCACCTGCAATCGTACCGTTCGATTTCAGGTTTGTATTCTTCAGCATCACTTTCATCGGTGTTTTCTGATCGGAATAGGTCAGATTCAAATTATTTACTTCAATATCGCTCAGTTTCATTTTAAATGCTTCTCCTGACGAGGGAATCTGAGTTCGTGAAGTACCTTGAACTGGATTCGAAGCCTTGACAATGTCCCAGTTTGATCTTCCTGAATTGTCTGTAATCAAACTAATTCTGGGTTTGTTAAAGGTCAGATTCTTTAATTCCAGTCCTTTACTGTTCATCATTTCTGCCAGCGATATCGTGGTTGAAACTGAACCTGAACTGAAAATGGTGTCTTTTCCAAATTCATGGATGCCAACCAAACTTAAATTCCGAAGTTCCATTTCAACTTTAGGAAACTGAGAAAAAAGCGACAACTTAAAATCGGAAAAATCAACCTTTGCGTTAATCCGGCTGTTCATGGTTGACTTCACCCTGGCAAGCAGTTGGTCTTTAAAAAAAAATGGCAGAGTGACCAGAACTCCGATGATAAGAAGGATTGATCCGGATATGATAATAACTTTTCGCTTCACCTTGATTGAGATTTTTCGTTTAAAATAAAGGTACGTAACAGGTTTAACGCGGTTTGTGAGGTGCGTATTATATTTCGTTCCCGGTTATGCTTAAAAATGTATTTTTTGCTCTTCACTCCGGAAGGCCCGGCAACTGAAATCCAAACTGTCCCGACCGGTTTCTCGTCGGTTCCACCGTCCGGACCGGCAATTCCGGTTGTGGAAAGGGAATAATCGGTCCGAAGCACCTTTCGTGCCCCCTGTGCCATGGCCTCGGCAACTTGCTGACTAACTGCACCAAATTCCTGAATGATTTCTATCGGAACATTCAGCAGTTTATTTTTAATTTCGTTGGAATAAGCCACTACTCCGCCTTTAAAATAGTCCGAACTACCCGGATTGAAAGTCAGATAGTGAGCAATATTTCCGCCGGTACAACTTTCAGCAACTGCCAGAGTCTGCGACGATTCAATCAAGATGCGGCCAATTACCAAACCCAGGTTATCATCATCAAATCCAAAAACATTTTCAGGAATAAGAATCAGTAAATCACGTACTTGTTTTTCTATTTGGGCTTCAAGCAGAGCCTGATCCAAACCGTATGCGCTTAGCCTTAAACGAACCATCAACGGGCTTGGAAGATAAGCCAACCGAATAAAATCGGGCAAAGCACTCTCCCACCCTTCAATTTTCTCGGCAAGCATCGATTCGGGCAATCCAATGGTCAGAACTGTTTTGTGAACAATCACCTGAGTAATTCCCATTTTTACCAGACGCGGGAAAACCTCTTCGGTCATTACCGCCTCCATTTCGAAAGGGACGCCGGGCATTGAGATAAATATGGTGCCATTGCGCTCGAACCACATTCCTGCAGCAGTGCCCGCCGAATTGTGCAAAACGGTACAATTAGCTGGCAACAATGCCTGATCGCGGTTCATCTGGTTGATTGCCACATTTCTTGAAGTTAAAAGAGATTGAACATGTTCAAGGACTTCAGAATGAAAAACCAGTTCCGTATTAAAAAACTCGCAAAGGCATTTTTTGGTGATATCGTCTTTGGTAGGGCCCAATCCGCCGGTAATCAGGACCAGATCAGCATTCATTTCGGCATCAGCCAATGCCTTCAGGATATGAACCTGATTGTCGTGAACCGAAGTTACCTGATATACCTCAATACCATGCAAATTTAGCTGTTGTGCCATCCAGGCCGAATTGGTATCAACAATCTGCCCGATCAAAATTTCATCGCCAATGGTTATAATTTCTGCTTTCATATCTACTTATTTCAAGTTCCTGCTTTGGACAATTCTTAGTTTCTAAAATTCATTATTTTATCGATTTCAGCGCTTTCAGGCGTTGCAAAAGAGTTGGATGAGAATAATGAAAAAACACATAAACGGGATGTGGTCTGAGATTGCTTAAATTATTTATTGATAGTTTCTGAAGGGCCGAAGCCAATTCTCTGCCATCAAAATATTGCGCCGCAAATTGATCGGCCTGATATTCATTCTTTCTGGAAAAAACATTCATCGCCAGTCCGGTAACCATCGAAATTGGCGAATAGAGAATTCCAAAAGCAATCAGCCCAATGTGAAAGCTTGGTGTCTGAACTCCCAAGGCAGCCGACAGATCGGGGCTGCCAACGAAAAGCGAAAACAGGAAAAGAACAATTCCGGTTTGAAGAATATTCAACACTAAACTCCAGATCACATGTTTCTTTTTGTAATGACCGATTTCATGAGCCAGCACAGCAACCAATTCATTCACTGTCAAATCATTAATTAAAGTATCATACAAAACAATCCGTTTTTTGGTGCCAAACCCGGTAAAATAGGCATTGGCCTTGGTTGAACGTTTTGAACCATCCATCACATAAATATTGTCCAGTTTAAAGCCCACTTTCCCGGAGAAATTCTCGATTGCTGCTTTCAACTCTCCTTCAGGCAAAGGCGTTTGCTTATTAAACAGCGGAACGATCAGATTCGAATAAAACAGAACCATAAACACAGAAAACGTACTGATTACCAGCCATGCATAAATCCAAAAGCTGGAAGTGGTGAGCTGATAAAGGAAGATAATCAACGATAAAAGACCACCTCCGATGATTGCACCAACTAACCAACCTTTCAATTTGTCGAGAATAAAAGTTTTAGGAGTGGTTTTATTGAAGCCAAATTTTTCTTCAATTACAAAGGTGTCATAAATTGAAAAAGGAGTTTGAATCAGATCGGAAACCCAGAGAATGATACCGAAAAAGCCCAATGCAGAAAGTATCGGATGAACCGAAACGGAAAGTGCAATCTGATTGACCCAGGCAAATCCTGAAAACAAAATCATCATCAAAATCAGGACAAAGCTAAATGTAGAACTAATTGCAGAAAACCAGTGATTGGCCCTTTCGTAAGCTTGTTGTTTCCGGTATTTTTCCTCGTCATAAATTCCCTTCACTTCCTTCGGAATCAAATCGCTCCATTGGGTTGAATTCAGATATTCCAGGAAACGTTCAAACAAAAAATCGGCCACCAGCAAGCCAATGATAATGAAAAACAAGATTTGTGACATGGGTTCGAATTTATTCCAAAGGTAGTAAAAAGCTCTTCATCCTTCCAACTGAAGCGAAAATCAAGGCGTAAAGCTCGTAATTCAGAGGGACTCAAAATCCTTCTTGTGGTTGAGGTTATAAAATAACCGGGGATACTTTTGTTCCATATCGGTACAATCAAGATACCGGACATTCAGTTTCTCAAGTACATTCATCAGTTTGAAGTCGCCTGAAGAAATCATTTCTTCAATATGCGGCAAACAACGTTTATGATACATGGCAATCAGCGGTTCTACTCCGCCGATATGCTTTGGCACCACACAATCGTATTCCAGTCGACTGGCTATCAAAGAACTGATTAATTCATCGTTAACAAAGGGAACATCGACACTTACAACCAGATTCCACTCCGTCGATGAAGAATTCAAAACAGAATACAATCCCGAAATTGGACCAGATCCGGCAAAACAGTCTGGAATCATTGACACATTAAAAACTGAATATTCCGGATTCTGACCACTGATGGCTAAGGTATCGCAAAAAGGTTCGATCAGGCTGATCATTCGTTTGAGCAATGGCTCGCCCTGAAACTGAAGAAGCGCTTTATCAGTACCCATCCGGCTGCTTTTTCCTCCTGCTAAAATGAATCCGGTTAATTTTTCCCTATATCTCATCTTTATCTCCAACTGCTTTCCATTTTCAATACTATTCAAAACTAGGTAAATATTGGATGTGCCATACAACCCAACTAAAAAACCGGAAAGCCCACATAAAATGGCACTTTCCGGTTTTCTATTTTCGTACCCAGATTCATGCTTAAATCCGTATGGTTACCAGCGGTTTTTTAGGTAAAGCCCGCAGTATGGCTTTTGCATCATTTTCAGGAATACTAATCAGTATTTCAGGAGTATAATTCGGCTTTTGGAGCTTCAATATCCTCGGTATCGATTTGACGATATTATTCAAATCCCGTTTAAACTCGATGCCCTTTCCAAATTTATATTTTGACTGAGAAATGGCTAATGAATCAATTCCCTGAATATTCAAATCAATATCCCGATCAAGTTTCATGGTCCAGAAAACGTTTTCCTTCGGAAGTGAATCTTTGGGAACAGGAGTTTTGGAAGCAGTTAGAGGAGCATTTTCTTCAGCCTTTATTTCTGCAGCAGTTTTGGTTTTGGGCGCATGAATAACTTTAAAAGGATTTTTTTCAATTGAAGATACATATCTTAGGATGGTCATAGGAGTTCCGAACATGGTAAAATATACATTTCCATCCATTCGCTTAAAGAAACCCGACGTCGAGCAATCCTGAATTTTGGATTTCATGACAACCAGTCCTTTCAATTCCATCTGAATGGTATGCTGTTCAAGATCAATTGACAGCCCGATCGAGTCACCGGCAGCCATTTTTAATCGTGATTCAACCCATGCTTTTTCTTTCATTAAATCGATCAATGATGCATCGACGACTGAACCTTCGGCCTGGGTTTTGGCTAATTGCATACGGTCGCGTACGGCACCTATCGATAAATACGCGTAAACGCCGGTCAAACTCAAAACAGCTAAACAAAAAACTATCAAAAAAATCTTTAACCCATAGCGTTTCTTCACAAAGAGGCTATCGAAGTCATCAGCCGAATTTTCCTTCATACTAATAAATATAAACTTTTGAACCAATTACCAAAGTGTTGTATACCACCTCCAGATCATCATCTCCAAGCCGAACACAGCCGTGAGTTACAGACAAACCCATAAACCGTTTATAAATTGTACCGTGAATCATGAAACCATCTCCAATTTCGAGTTTATAGGCACCAAGCGTACCCGATTCGAAACGAGATGCATCACCGGGGGGAGGAATGGGCAAGCCCTCTTCAACAAACGCCCAGTTAGGCTTTGCCCATACCGGATTCGGTTGTTTCCGCTGAACTTTTCGAACTCCTTGTGGAGTATGGAAAGTATATTCCTTTTTGCTTTCTGCGGAGACCAGTTTTTCATTTTTCCCTGTCGAACACATACCATCTCGAACCAGTAGCCTATCCTTGTATAGATAAAAATGATTGTCAGAGGTGTTAATAACAATGTAAGGTTGAATAGGAATATATTTATCTAATTTTGCCTGAAGTTTATCAATATCCTGTTGGATTGATTTCCTGTCAGCATCGTTTCCACTGCCAGCCACAGGAACCTCAGTCATGGCAGGAAGGACAATCGCTGATTCCTCCAGAGCAGGAATGGCAAAAAGCACCATCGCAGTGAAGAAAGCGGCTCCGACAACCAATATTAGCAGATAAATAAAAAAATTACGAATCATAGATTTAGTTTTATCATTATAGCTGTTCTTTTTATCAATCCTATATCAATCCTAATATACCAACTTCTTTTTCCTGAAAATGTTTCAAAAACCTTAAAAATCTAATCCCTCTGTCACCACTGAGAGAGGTTCAAGTGAACCAACTATTGTTACCCTCGTACCTGGACCTACCAACCTGCACAAATCATCAATATCACGGTCTCTCAGACCAACACATCCACTTGTCCAGTCGAACCCTTTTCCACCATTTCCATGAATTTCGATCAGGCTACCAATTCCGGCACTTCTGGAGAGAATACCACTTTTCTTTTTGATTGCAAAGTTCCTTCTATCTTCAGCATTCGGATAATCCAGTAGTAAAGCCGCATGATAATTCGAATTCCCATGGGATTTTTCACTGGTAACATGATAGTTTCCTTCAGGCGTTGCCCTATCTCCATTTCGTTCTTTATGAGCCATCCAGTTTGAACCAAATTCAGCATCGTAACTGCGTATCACCTTTCCCGATTGATAAACATACAATAAATGTGCTGTTTTATCAACAAGGATTACTTTGCTTCCACCGCGCGACGAAGAAATTGCGTCATTTACCAAACTCTTCCAATGGCCATAATCGTTAAAATAGTCGCGAAGCATTTTCCCTGCGACAGTGTTGGCATGGTTTATATATATGTCGGCCTTCTTAAAAAGAATTTCAGCTTCCTTCAACTTACCACTTTCCTGAGCAATTTTTGATTCGCTTAAAAACATTTTTGATTTATTATGCGCATCAAAAACTGATTTAGGTAATGGCAGTTTTTTAAATAGCTTATTATATACTTCTATTTTCTTTCCCAGATTTACAAATGCATCTTCGACATTCTTACTTAAATTGTTGGCTAGTTTTATCGAGTTATCTTCAGCATCTTCCGCTTTTGATTTTGACCGTTTTGCAAACAGAATAGCCTTACTGTAATCACGAAACAGAATGAATCTTGAGTTTTGGCGTGACCAGTTTCCCATTGCTGAATCGTACATTTGGACTGATTCTTTATACAGTTTCTCTGCATAAATATTTGCCTCTGCTTCTTTTGCAGCACTTAAAGCCTCACGTGCAAGTCTGATATCATCATTAGGTAATTGTTTTTGTGAAACGATAACAATACTTAAAGTTATTCCAAGAAAAACGATTGATAATGAAACAACAACAATCCACTTAATTACCTTCTTCTTATTCAAAACCATCACCTTTGTATTAAAAAAATACCCGGGGGAAAGCCCGGGTATTTCAAATTATTAACTCGTCTGAGTTATTATTTCTTTGCAGCTTTCTTAGGGGCTGGAGCGGCAGCTTTTGCAGGAGCAGCAGCTTTCTTAGCTGCAGGAGCACCTTTTTTAGCAATAGCTTCTTCTAATTCAGCTTTAATTGAAGTAGCTTTTTCTTTGGCAGCTTTGATTTTGTTGTTTGAACCAATCAAATCACCATTAGCTAAAAGAGCTTCAACTTCAGTTACAGTTGTTTCAGCTACAGCAAGGTCGCTTTTAATAGCTTCCAAAGCTTCTTTACCTTCTTTGCCTCTAGGAGCCTTAGCAAGTAAAGCTGTATTTTCAGCAACTAAAGTTTTTACTTCACCAATCATAGCTTCAGTTTCAGCTTTCAATTCAACTTTACGAGCTTCTGATTTAGCTTTAGTATCAACTGCATTCTGGCTAACCCAAGCTAAAGTAGCTTTAGATTTTGTGTAGTTTGGGAACCATTTTGCCTTAGCAACTTCAATTTTTTCGTTAGCTGATTTCATTGAATCAACCAAAGCCTGATAAGCTGCTGGAACATACAAGTCTGCACCTGCATCTTTTACTTCCTGAATAGCAGCAGTAGCTGCGTCAACTTCTGCCTGAGGAACTTTAGCGCAAGAGCTAAATAAAACTGCAATACCCATTGCTGCAATAGCAACCATTAATTTACTTTTCATACTCAATTTTTAATTTTGGTTTTCTCTAAAAAATATTAACTTCTAATATAACTAAAACTTCTATAAATTTTTATTTTTACAATCAAATAGAACCATTACTTTCAGCCAAATTTACCATTGTGACGAAGGTTTCCGGAGAAGTAACACAACTTTAAATGATTTTTTCAAAATAATTTTGATATCACATATTTTCAATTCGTTTAAATGTCCATAAAAAACAAATATCATCATAAATCGGATGAGGAAATGGTTCACCTACTGATGGATTCAGGGAATCAGGAACTATATGAAGTACTATACTCACGCTATTTTAAAAAAGTTAAAGACAAATGTTTCAGTTTTTTAAAAGACAGCAAACAGTCTGAAGAGTTTGCCAACGATATTTTGACCAAAGCATATGAAAAAATTCCAGGGTTTAAAGGAAACTCTTCATTTTCTTCCTGGCTTTATTCAATAACCTATAACTATTGTATCGATTATTTAAGGGTAAAGAAGAAACTTCACTATCCAAACTGGAATAATAGTAATGAAATTCCTGAAATTATCGATGAATCGGAAGCAGATTTTGAAGAAGCAAGCTATGAAAATCTGCTGACCATTCTTGATTTAGTTCATCCTGAAGAAAAAGTTCTGCTTTTAATGAAGTATCAGGACAACCTTCCCATAAAACAAATTGCCAAAACTTTAAGAATTAGTGAAGATGCAGTTAAGATGAGATTAAAAAGGGCAAGGACCCGGGTTATATATATGTACAAGCAAAAGTATAATCCGATTAATTAAATCATCACCAAAAGCGTTACTATTGATGTCTTTTACCGTCTACAAGTGTAGTATGGTTTGGAATATCAAAGCACAATTTGTTCTAAACTGATGCAATTAACCTAACTAAATCCGGATCAATTTATAGAATTCATGAAAAACATTTTAAGTAAAATATTCAAATTTTCAACGGTTTCAATGCCTGAAGCGGTAAAGAATTCATTTTCTGAAAAATTCGGGGATTCTATTAATGTTGAATGGCTTCAAACAGACGATTTTTTTGAAGCCATTTTTTATCATGAAGAGATTGAACACATTGCGCATTTCGATTCAACTGGCAAACTGCTTAATTTAAAGAAGAACCTTTCAATTCACGCTGTTCCGCAGCACATTAAAGATAAAGCACTTGAACATGGAGAATTGATGAATGTGATTGAAATTAGTGAAGCTGAAATTGTAGGGTACGAACTCATCGTTCGTGACGAAGCTCTCATTCGGTTTTCGATGTTAATGAATGAAAAAGGCGGCTTAATTCATAAATGCAAGCTATAAAAGAGTCTACATCGCGAAGCTTTTCCTTTTCAACTTAACCATCTGTTCCTAACATTCTTCCCTACAAATATTTATCAAAATTCTTATCTAAATTGGATTAAATTTCGTTTTTCTGAGCTATTTCTGAATTACCTAAAAATTGAAATCTTAAGGAAAATCGCGCTAAGACTGTTGCACATCTAATAAATTTAATACTATATTTGCAACCGCAAAAAGAAACACGGTGGTTGTAGCTCAGCTGGTTAGAGCACTGGATTGTGGTTCCAGGGGTCGTGGGTTCAAATCCCATCATCCACCCAACAAAAAAAAACCCAATTAACATGATTACAGTTAGTTGGGTTTTTATTTTGACTCACCTCTATCCAAAATTATCGGATTATTCTACATTTTCTTCCGGTTCGGTAACACTACCTTTCTTTGATTCCGAATACCAGGCTCCGGCAATGAGAGCAATAATTAAAACAACGGCAACGTAAAGTGCATTTGGAATTGGTGGCGGATCTCCCTGACCATAGGAATGCATTCCTGACAAGTAGTAATTCACACCAAAGAAAGTCATCAAGACTGAAGCCAAACCAACAATAGCAAGACTGCTCAATGAAAAAATGCTTTTCATGCCAGGGACTTTTCTCAAATGCAGAATAATTGTATAAACAAGCACCGTAACCAATGCCCAAGTTTCTTTTGGGTCCCAGCCCCAGTACCTTCCCCAGGATTCATTGGCCCAAACCCCTCCAATAAATGAACCAATGGTAAGCATCAAAAGCCCGATCATTAAAGCCATTTCAATGATAAAGGAAATCTCCAGGATGGTTAAACCTATGTTTTTTTCATTCTTCTTGTTACTTAAAATCATTAATATCAGGTTGAGGATTCCAAGCAAAGCGCCCATTGCCAGAAATCCGTAACTGGCCGTGATAATAGCCACATGAACCACCAACCAATAGGATTTCAGAACCGGGACCAGGTTAGTTATTTCAGGATTCATCCAGCTCATTCCTGCTACAAAAAGGATAATGGAAGACAAGATAGTCGTTACTGCCAAAGAAATCGGTGACCTTTTCTTAAAGATAAATCCAGACAAACTTGTTGCCCATCCTACATAAATCATGGTTTCGTAGCCATTGCTCCATGGTGCATGACCCGCAATATACCAACGGAGCGAAAGACCTCCGGTATAAAACAGAAAGGCGAGGAAAACCGATGTAGTCCCTACCTTCAGTAACATGTCGAAACGCGCAGCAGGCTTAAATATGAGCATGAAATGAACTATCAGCAAAACCAGACCAAGCAAAGCATAAATTTTGGCCAGTTTTCCGAATATATTCCACTCATTATAAACAATTTCAAGATTGATTTTTGTTTGCGACGGAATAATATCAGCTCCATAACTTGCCTGGTATTTTTTAATGTAGCCCAGAAACTCCTGTGGTTTCGACCAGTTTCCTGAAAGAACAGAATTGTTGTATTCGGTATAATACAACAATAGTATTTTGCTGGCGAAATCGAGTTCCTCCTTTTTCATGGTGCTCGGAAGACCCGAATAGGTCACCCATGATTTATGTTCATCGTTCGGAACCGGGAAGATTTTCAAAAAATCCCCTTTAAATATCTGATAACAAATATTTACCCGTTCATCAACATTCATGATCTCCTTGTCATACTTACTCCGAAGGGTTTGCTTCTTCGAATAGGTTTCCTGAACCAGATCATTCATACGATAATTTCCGGACTGATCAAAAAGCTGCGCAAAAGAAATCAGGTCGCCCGAAATGCCTAAATTTTTCTGAAGTTCAGGATTAGCAACCTTGATGATCGGGATATTCTTCCATTTATCAGGATTTGCGCTCATTTCCAGAAAAAACTCAACGGAAGACATTCCGTCCCATTGATCTTTCTTGGCAATTTTCCTTAACAGATCGGAGGCCAGCGTGCTGATTGGTTCAATTCGACCCTGATGATCCTGAACCAGTAATTTTCCAAATGATTCAATATGCGTTTTTTTGGATGATGAACTTTCAGTTGCTTGTACCGAATTTGTCCAGCCAAACCCTGAAATAATCAATCCAATGAGGAGGATTTTTGTCGATTTTCGCGTCGCCTGAAGTTTGGAACTTAAACGGATTAAAGTCTGGAACCGGCTACCACGAATAAAAACAGTAAAAACCATTCCTAAAGTCATCAAAAAATAACCCAGATAGGAAATCAATGTTCCCCAGTAATCCTGATTGACCGAAAGTATGGTTCCCATTTCATCCTTATCAAAAGAAGACTGAAAGAAACGATAACCATTATATTTCAAAATGTTGTTCATAAATATACGAAAAGGGCGTTCTATTTTCAGAGCCGGATCTTTTAAAGTAATTTCGCTGGCATAAGACGATGGACTCATCGATCCCGGATAGCGTTCAAGCTGAAAATCCCGAAGGTAAATACTGAAGGGCAGTTCGCGGATGACTGAACCATACGAAATGCTTATCTCCATTCCATTGATAGAGCAGGTCACCGGATTACTCACGACTCCATCGCGTCCAAAAACATTGATATGCTTCACTTCATTCCCTGAAGTAATTTTAGCAGTAAAGGCATCCAGTCCTTCCTGTCCCCTCGCAACCGGCATCTGAACCAATGAAGATACCGCTTTCCCACTCGCATCTGGCATAATAGTTTCGGATGCATTTGGGACAAATATTTCATTCTCGACGGCTAACTTTTTTCCATCCAATTCTATTGTTTTGCTGTAATGATTGTTTGTATTGGGAGTAAAATTGACTTTGGTCATTTCTGAAACTTCTTTACCTGAAACAGAAGCCTTCAGAACGATGAAACTTGCATCAGAAACGACCTGGTTGGTTGACTCCCCTTCCCGGATGTGCATACTTCCTTCAAAACCAAAGTATCGGGTAACGCCTGCACCAATGATGATAACAATGAAAGCCAGATGAAAAAGGAGGATTGCCCATTTCTTTCGCGACACGAGTTTGTATCTGAACACACTACCGGCAAGGTTCACCATCCCGACAAAAAGGAGCAACTCGAACCACCAGGACTGATAAATAAGTGCCTGAGCGGTAATCGTACCGTAATCGTTTTCTATTAAGGTGGCATAGGCTATGCTGATGGCAAACAACATGAGTAGTATTACGCTAAAAAACATCGAAAATAAAAATGATGCTATTCTCTTCATGACTAAGATTTAGAATAAAAATGAGGAAAGAAAACCTTTGCTTGTTGTGCTGAATTTACTAACCAATATACAATCAAAAAAATTCCTTTGTTTTATTGAAAAACAAAGGAATTTTTAAAAATCAAACTACGCTGAGATTACTTCTTTGCAGTCGGATCATTATGGGCAATTTTAGCCGAATATTCTTTGAAATTGAAGCCTTTGTAGTTCGGGCTTTGTTCATTGTGGCATTTTTTACAAACTTTTTCATCGGGCATAACCAAACCTTTAGCCATAGCTGCTTTTTGGTCTTTCATCACAGTGGCCACTTTATACAAACTGCCTGGTCCATGACACGATTCACATGAAACACCTTCTTCAACAGTAATCGAAGCGATTAAACTCTGATCAGCTCCTGCTGCAGTTGAATGGCATTTTAAACATTTTGGATTCTTGACATCGGCACCCTTTAAAGAGGCCATAGCTTTGGCGTGAGGACTTGCCAGCCATTTGTTGTACTGTTCGCCTTTTTCAGCCTTATTGTGGCACATTTTACATTTGGCCGCTCCGATATACTGAGCACCTTGCGCATTTACCATGGCGATGGAAAACATAACCATACCAAGTAAAAAGATAATTTTTTTGAAGTTCATGGTAGCTGTTGTTTAATGATTAAAAAATATTTTACGGGTTAAACTATATTTCCGTGCTTTCTTTGAACAAAAATGCGGTTATTTTTCCTCTTCTCAAAAATATTTCGATTAATATTTGTCAATACAAAAATTAATAAAGTTGTGCGTGGCAACTTGAGCAGAGATCGGTCTTCCAGGATTCATCAACATCAACCGGATGCTTAAAATCAAGCGGTTCAAGCGACTTGGAATACTCCATATTCCCCGGATTTCCCTGTGCCAGGATGGTATGACATAAATTGCAGTCTTTTGAAATCACCTTTCCTGAAGCGGTTTTATGCCGGTCGTTGTGGCACCTGAAACAACCGTCCGATTCCATGTGCCCAATATTGTTGGGGTATGCTTTCCAACTGGCCTTCATGAAAGGGAAAATATTCCGGGAATAACCGTTTTGGATTTCAACTATGGCAGCTTCAATATCAGCCTTCTTTGCTGTTGCCAAATCAGGATGTTTGGTTTGATAGAAGTCTGTGACTTGTTTCCGGATGGCCATAAATGCCGTGTCTTTGGTAGAGTAGTCCTTATAAAGCACTTTCATCGCCACTTCTTTGATTCCGGGAAGGGCCGTCGAAATTTTTCCTTCACTCATCGACTTATCCACAAAATTTTGCGGTGTCCGGTAGTTATGAGCCGGCCTGTTGTGACAATCCAGACAATCCATCACACGGGTTTCAAGCGAATCAAGCTTTGCCTGACTCAAGGTATTTTCACTGTCATTATAGATTTCAACCACTCCGGTTTTTGTATTGGTATATTTCACCCATGGGATCACCTGTCGGTTTGGAGAAGTTGTCTTGTATTCAATCCTGACATCAGGGCTGATGTGTTGATGAATCCCCTTTTCAAATCCGTTGACAGTCATTTTTGAACTGGTTTTCATCTGCAAATTAATGGTCACCGCGGTGTTGGTTTCGTCGGCAAGGAAGGTTTCCTTGATCTTCATCTTCCGGTCATAGAATTTCTCAGGCCAATGGCATTGTTCACAAGTTTCCCTGGCCGGACGCAGGTTGGCAATCGGTGTTGGGATCGGATTTGGGTATTTTTTTGCCAGTACCGAATAAACCTGGTACATGCCCGACAATTTACTTTTCACATACCAGCTGGCGCCAGAACCAACATGGCATTCGACGCAGGCAACCCGCTCGTGCGAGGAACCCTGGTAAGTAGTATATTCCGGTTCCATTACGTTATGGCAAAGCTTACCGCAAAAAGGAACGGATTCAGTAATATGAAAGGCTTCATAACTACCAATAGATGAAATTATTATCAGAAATATCGTACCAAAAATAAAAATCATGGTAGCATTGCGGGTAGCAACATTATTGAAGTTGAGTACCGGCCAATTGGTTTCCAGTCCTGCTGCTTCGGCCTTCCTGGTTTGGCTGCGGTTCAACCGCATCCCAATAGGAATCATTATTAATCCGCCAATCATGATGACCGGAAGTACCATATAGATAAACAAGCCGATATAATCGCCGCCGAAGTCAAAAAATGAATTGAGAAGCATTAACGAAATAATGACTGCCATGTTAAAAATAGCCAGAACCGCACCTATGATGGACACCCAGTTTTTTATCGATGAAGGTAGTTTCATGAAAAGAATTTAATGAAATAGCATTATGAATTGAATTCGCAAGTTTAGTAAAAACAGGCAAAATTCACCACAAATTGACAAGTGTCAATTTTGCGCGTCATCGTATTAAATTTCAATTATTTATCAGTTGCTGCGAGAAATTGTTCAGGAGATTTTCCGGTTTCCCCGATCATCCCATCCATCAATGAAACAACAATGAATAAATAATCAGAAGAACAAGGATGATTCCGGTAAAGAGGAAAACATAACCAAAAAACTTCACCGTCTTCATACGCCGGTCGGTAAACCGGGTCTCCGAAACGACTTCCTGCAATCTTCCTGATTTCTCGAGTTGTTCAAATTCTCGTGGACGGTCTTCCTTGTATTCGTCAATCTGAACTTTTCCCGTGAAAATGACGGTATCCATCGGAAAGGCTTCAGGACGAAGATGAGTATTGAAGAAATGGATCGTAAAAATAAATCCTACCGCCAGCAGCGCCTCGTCGCTATGGATGATTTGAGCCACATTGATCAGCCAGCCAGGGCAAATCCTGGTAAAGAATACAGGGAACCACAAAACCAGACCGGTTGATCCAATAACCACAACCCCCCAGAATACCGCCATATAGTCAAATTTTTCCCAATAGGTCCATTTCCCATACGATGGCCGTGAACCTCTTCCAACAAACCATTTCACCGAAGCCCAGAAATCTTTGATATCCTGAACATTAAACATGAGCGAATTCTTTCCGAAGATAAAATCCATCATGCTCAGTCTTTTTTCTGCTTTCAGTTTAAACAAAGAATAAACATGGTAGGAAAAATAACCGAAAGTAATCACAGCAGCAAAACGGTGGATGACTCCGGCATGATATGCTCCGCCAATTAATTTTACAAAAAACTTGGCCCATTCCATATAGGCAAACTTCAGCAACATGCCCGTAAAAGCGAGAGATAAAAAGCTGATGATGACAAAAATATGGGTGATGCTCTGGCTCCTTGTAAAACGTCGCACATATACTTTTTCGCCGACGTCTTTCGCATGCGCTTTCTTTTTCCGCATGGCATCAATCGAACGGGGCAGCCACAGAAGGGTATGAAGTCCAAAGAACAAAAACACACTCACCAATAGGCTTGTCATGGCCCAGAAAGTATAATACAGCCAGGGGAATTTACTCTTGTTCGAATGGGTGGCATGAGTAAGATATCCGGTGAATTTCTTATTGGCATCGGCATGGCATTTCTGACAGGTGGCCACAATATTCTGAGGAGCAATAGATGATTTTGGATTGTGCCTGTTCAGGATATTGTGCGCCCCGTGGCAATCGGAACAGCGCGCTGCCTGCAAATAACCAAGCTGATAAACTTTGCCGTGATAGGTTTCAAGATAGGTTTCGGCCAGTTTGGAATGACATTTACCGCACTGCACGGTAATTTCGGCCATGAATTTATCCTTGTGAACTTCCGACATGTTGTGCGCAGTGTGGCAGGTTTCGCAGGTAGGATATTTCACATCGCCCTTATCGGCAATATATGAATGGTCGCTGGAAATGTATTCGTTATAAATTCCTTTGTGGCAGTTTCCGCAGGTTGACGGAATATTTTTTGGATTCACCGATGACCGCGGATCGGAGGCCTTCAGTTGTGAATGCGCCGTGTGACAGTCGGTACAAACTGCCGCCGATAATAATCCTTTCTCAGCAAGGCTTCTTCCATGCACGCTTTGCGAATAATCATTGAATGCATCAATTTCGTGCAGGTTCGTCCCTTCCACCGCTTTTCCGCCTTTTCGGTGACATTCGCCGCAAAGTTTTGGAATCGATGACCGATATGTTCGTGAACTTTCATCCGATTTCGGTTTCACCAGATGGCTTCCATGGCAATCGGTACAATACGGAGCATTTTCCTTTTTGTCGAAATATGCCTGACCGTGACCACTAGCAAAATAGATATCCGATTCAGCAGCATGGCAGGCAGAACAGTCAACCTTCCCGGCTGTTTCGCATGGACGTGAAAGATGGATCGTTACATCGGAATGACATTTCACGCAGGTGATGTTTTTATGGGTGGACGCAGCCAGATCGCCAACTTCAACTTTCAGGGAAACTATCTTATTGTTGACGGTTTTGTGAGTTTCAGAATTGGCATGGCATTTCAGACAGGTATTATCAGAAATGGTAGAAATGAGGTTCTTCAACTCAACTTTATGGGGTGGATGGCACGAAGTACAGGCCGGGATTGCACCTGGTTTCTTCTCCCACAATTCTTTATTGATCACTTTGGTGTGCACATCTTCAATCCTTGCGTGGCATTGCATACAGGTAGCTGCAATGTTCTGAGGCGCTATGCTGGAAGACACATTGGTATGAGGCAAAATCAGATGGTTGCCATGACAATTGTTACAGGTGGCCGAAACAATCAAACCTTTTTTGTACAGGCCTTGTCCGTGAATGCCTTCACTGTAATTTTCAAGGATATTGTGCTCCGAAATATTGTATGCCCGAGCAACCGGCGCGCCTTCCTTATGGCACGAACCGCATAAGACAGGAATATTCATCTTATAGGTCCGCGATTTCGGATCGGCTGATTTCAGGATTTCGTGAGTCCCATGACATTCTTTGCACGTTGGGGCAAACTTCTCGTTGGCCAGAAATGCACGTCCGTGAACACCACGAAGGTATTTGTCCTTGGCATCAGCATGGCACGAGCCACAATCAACCGGTGCGAGAGTCTCCGGATGCGGAAAGTCGGCCACAGCAGCTTCTTTATGGCAGGAGGCGCAAGTCACACTTTTGTGGACCGAATGTTCCAAAGCGTTTGCAGGCACATACCTGGAAACTTTTTTCCCCGGTTTGGAAGAAGTCAAGGATGGATCGTTGTGACAGGTCAGACAATCATCGTTGGTTTGTGCCGATGAAGTAAAAATTCCAGCGAATATCAACACAATAAACATCGCGGTTAAACGAAATACCCTATGCATTTTATAAGACTTAAAATATCCTGTCATAATCTCCCCTGTTTGTAAAAGTCCAATGAAACTATTTTGGGTTCATTCCGGAATTCTTAATGAACCTGATGCCATCCGGTGATGATGCTTTTGAAATTCTCAAGCGGCGATTTACCGATTGAGGCAATATAAAGGTGAATAATCAAAAATACGGAAATAAAAAAACCCATGGTTGCATGAAGTATCGCGGTTACAAAGACTCCACTGACAGTATATACCTTATCAATGATTACTTCAGGAAATAAAAGCGCAATACCTGTGATGATTACGATCGGAACAGCCATATACATGACCATGATGTAGGAATATTTCTGAAGCGGATTAAACTTTCTCTTTTCAGAAAGCGGAAACGGCGCCTTCATTCCGTGAAACATGCCCCAGGCATAGTAATAGGCCTGTTGCATCGGCTTATTCAAAAAACCTTTCGGCTTTACGATATAAAATTGACCATTCCGGGTAAACAAATTTCCGGCGAAATAGACCAGGTAACTGAGCATCACCAAAATACCAGCCAGGTTATGAAGTTTTACAATCGTGTTAAAAGCAAGAATTTGAGATGATTCAATGCTCGATTGCATCGAGATGCCGGTGAAGATTAAGGTTAGAATCCCGATTGCATTTAATCCGTGCCAGATTCTTAGCCAGACCGGATAAAAATAAAGTTTTTGGGCCGAGTCCATTTTATTTCTTTTTAATAATTCTGAATAAACTGTGTATGATAATTCCGGCCAGTACAAGAAGGAAGATCACAATACTTGCCAATTTTAAAATGGGGCTCTGATGTGTCCCTATAACATAGGATTCGTTGGCCAGTACCATCTTTATTCCACCCTCGGCAGCCCGTTTTTGCAGATTCTCATATTTATACAAGGATGCTTTTAACCGCGAATCGGCGCTGTGACATTCAAGACATTTCCTGAGTGCTTTTGTCTTGGGAAGGATATTGTGCGAAACCTTTAAACTGTCGAGCACTTCGGTATGACATTCGATGCACCGTACATTCGTAAAATGCAATTCCTGATTGGGCAACCACGAGTGGATCTGAACCAGTTTTGGATTTTCGTGTCCCGAAACCAACTGATATTTTTTCATATCGTTGTGACACGAAAGGCACATTTTATTGCTGTAATCAACAATTTCCAGTACATTATCGCTTTTTCGGGCAGTAGCCACATAGGTATGCTGACTGTGGCATTTCGAACAGGAAAAGTTATCGCCGTATACCTTATAATGAACGCTCTTTTTAAACTCCTCTTCAATTCGTTCAAAATAATAGGTTGCAAATGATGCGTCTCCACCATGGCAATCGAGACAGGTGCTCATAGGTTCCAGTTTCAAGTTGCCATTGTGCGGATAGGTTCCATATTCTGAAGAATGACAATCGGTACAGTCGAATTGCTGGTGAACCCCATGTGACATAGCCACCGTGTCAAGAATAAAATAGGGATTCATCAACCTTTTATCCTCCTTTCCCTTCACGGTATTCAGGAACGAATAGGTTTGCTGTGAATGACACTTTAAACATTTGTGATGTTTGGCATTCTGATAGGATTGGGCATCGCTAAGGCCGGGATTGAATAAAAGAAGAACAAACAGAAATACAATGAAACGAAAATTCATTTTTAAGACTTTAAATTGATCTTAGCTGAAAAACTGATTTGGACCTGAACACTTTGATTAGATTGATTTCAATAAAAAAGTAAAAAATGGTAATTTCCTGATGAACCAGAAGAATTACCATTTTTACCTATTTATTAAATTCAAACCTTTAAAAATCAAAATCCCCAAAGTCTGGTAATCACAAAACCAAATGACAACCCACTTGAATTAATCTCATTTTGGTTCCACATGATGTTATCCTGTGGCAACAACGATTGGGTTGAAGCGATGAACATCTGGAAAGCATGCGTACCGGTAGAAACTTCGTATCCAAAAGCGATACTTGGCTTTGGAGGATTGACAAATTCGGTGTGTTCCGAAATTCCGGAAATCTTCAAAGGCATATCATAGTTAAAAATGATGGATCCCATCGGAGTGACTTTGATGCGGCCATTCACATGAACACCCAGTTTGTCATGGTCGTATTCAGGTTTCACAGCATTATAATGTGTGAAACTTAAAGCAGCCTGAAGTGAGAATTCCTTGCAGAATTTGCGGCTGACAATCAGTTCGGAGAAGTAGCTTAAACGGTCGCCGAATGCATATGGGCGTATCGCGCCAACATATGATCCTGCCTGAATGGTATCCAAACCGCCAATATCACTTCCGTCAATACCAATATTACCATAAAAAGTCAGCGAAACAGGCATGGTATTTTTCCGGGTTTGCTCCAAAATGTTGTATTTGAGATTAACGTCAGTCATCATATACCTTTTTGTGATTCCGGCTCCAATCTGAAGATTTTTAACAGGAACATAGTTTAACGCCAGCCTGATGTTTGCTGATCCGTAAAGACCATACAAATCTTTCATCTTATTATCCATGGTTCCGAATTTATGCTGAATGCCAAATTCGAGGGTCTTCACCGCAGGAATAACGGTTGTTTGCGCGTCAATCAGGTAGCCACTTTCGAAAACACCATTTACAGGATAATCTTTTGCTTTCACTGCGACAGAGTCAGTTTTACTCTGAGCAAAAGAATAGCTTGTTATGAGGGCAAAAAGAATTATAGATAGAATATTTTTTTTCATTTTAGCGAGTATTAAATGTTTGCTCTAATTATTTTTTGCACCTTCCTTGATCCACTGCAGTATCATCGCATATTCGGAGGAGGTATAACCTTTCCAGGAATGTTTGCTCGATCCGGGGAAAGTTAAAATTGTGCTGGTCTCCGGAGTAGGCAAATTAACAAGACTTGGGACTATCTGTGTATACGCGTTGGTCGGCGTCAAATCAGGCATTTGTCCGCCTGGTTTATGGCACTGGGTACATTTGTCGGCAGTAGAAAAAATTGGTGCGACCTGTGTTGCGAAGCTGACCGGATTACCGCCATTATCAACAGGAGGAACATAATCAGGCAAAATAAAATCGTAGGTGCAGCCACTCATGAACAGCGCAAACACTAAAAAGCAAAAAAACATTGAACGTTTCTTCATAATGCTCATTATTAAGGGTTATACTAAAAAAGGCTTCCAAATATAGGAAGCCTTTTCTATATTTTATCGATTTATTTATTTCAGGATTGCAATTGTATTCTTCAGCAATGCCCGGGTGTATTTATAATTGTGAATTCCCAAACTGTAATCTCTCAAACACAACTGGAAGTTCAAGCAAGCGCCATATTGTGCATTGGTCAAACTCAGTTTTGGAAAAGTCAGGTTCAGCGCTTTCTGGTCAGCAGTCCATGATCCAGATGGAGCTGGATTCTGGAAAGTACCTGAAGGATTTTCAGCTGCAAAACCTGGATTATTAACTGGATCGTAAACATTCAGATAACCGTCGTAATTGTTCTTGGTAATACCAACCCATAAATTGGTTGAAGTCGAATTCCTGTTCATGATTTCAACACCGCCAACAGATAATTTAGCAGCAAGATCCATCAGCAATTGTTGAATGTCTGTACGTGGGTTAACCCAGAAATTTGGATTTTTTGCATCAATTGGACTTGCGTGACATCCGGCTGCATTACAGGTAGTAAAGTTGCCAACTGCATTAAAGGAGTGTCCGCCAGCTCTTCCAACCATCGGACTTTTACCGCCATCGGCGCCCATGTGACAAGCCTGACAAGAGGCTACTGAAGTATGTGCTGAATTTGTGTAAGCTTCAGACCCGGCAAATTCAACACCACCCATACCAGCGTATACAGCACCTATAGCGCCATAATGAACGTGCATACGGTAACTTGGGCGAACAATATTGGTTTTTGCCTTATCATTATCTGAATCATATGCCAAAACAGTTGGATTAGCAGCAACTCCCACATAGTCCTGAACATTACCAGTCTGAAGGTTAGTCTGTGGGCGTGGCTGGTGACATTTAACGCAAAGGTTGCTGATTCCGCCATCGGCTTTCAAATCGATCGTTTTTGCACCGGCCCACATGGTCATTGGAACAGGAGCAACAGTAGTTAATTTTGGAAGATCGGTTGAGGTATAAGTTGTATGGATTGAACTGTGACAAGTTGAACATCCGATTCTACCCACTGAAGCCGAAGCATCGGTAGCATAGTCGTTTTTGAAAAATCCCGGTTTAGTAGGATCCGGACTAAAGGTCACCGGAGTATTATGCGCAACCACATATTTAAATGCTTCCTGAGCATGGCAAGGAGAACATCCGGTATTACCCGATTCAGAGAAGGCAGCTTCGCCATACTCATGTTTCGAAAACTGGAACTGGGTTGCAATCAAATCAACCGAAGTAGGGTTGTGACACATTTTACAGGTTTCATTGGCATCAACACCATTTGTACCATTTGCACCGGCAGCTCCGGTGGCACCATCTTTACCGGCAGGTCCTTCTTTCACACAGGAAGGTGCGATACACATGACAACACATGCAATAAGCAATAGGCGGGAATAACTTTTAAGTTTCATAAAATAAGTATGTTAAGATTACTAAATATTCAATCGTTGCCTTGATGAGCAACTGGTTTTACACTTGGCTAAAATAGAAGTCTTAAATATTTATTTCAGAAACCCGCTATTGATGTTTTCGAGTTCTTGTGCTGATTAAACCCAATCAATTCATTGACATTTGTCAATCGGAAAAGGCAAAAAAAAAGTCAACCTTTTTTACTGATTTTTATAAGTGATTCTTCGTCAAGAATATGAATGTTGCTCCCGTCAACTGAGATGATATTGGATGATTTGAATTCCTTCAGAATCCGGATAAAACTCTCCATAGTCATACCAGACATATCGGCCAATTCCTGACGTGAAAGCCGCGTATTGAAAGGATTGGCGAGAAAAATTTCATTCTTCAGATAGAGCAGTAAATCGGCAACGCGGCCTGGCATATATTTCTGTGTTATCCCCACCAGGTTGTTCAGCATCTGAATATTCTGGCGGTTGTTCAGCTTCAGAAGTTCGAAAGCAAACTGACTGTTGCTCGATACCAATTCATAAATTTTGTCAGAGTCGATAAAACAGCAGTCGACCTCAGTAACAGCCTGAACTGTAAAATGTCTCACTTCGTCGATAAACAGTCCACCACCTGTAAGTATTGCATGCGTAGACACCAATCGTAGAATAAGCTTCTTATCGCCTTCACCTTCGGCCATAATCTTTGCCAATCCACGTTTGATGCAAACAATATGACTGGCCGAAGTATTTTGTTTTAAGATGGTTTCACCGGCATTGAAATGAATGTGCCTTTTCTCTTTGACCATCAATTCAAGTTCTTCTGTAGTAAGGCAGTTGAAAATATTATCGTCGCCGTCGTTAAAACATCGTGCACAACAACGATCCTTACAATTTGCACACGCTTCCTCAATTCTTCTTGGCTCCATAAACTAAGGTTTGAAGGTACATTACTGTGAAATAAATGATCAATTTTTTGATCGGTAAAGATGCAAAAAGATACTGAAACTATTCAACTATGCAAATGAAAACATATCTGGCTGGAAAAGTTTCAGCAATCAGGAATTTAAACTGATAAAGTCCTGATCATTAATGGGTTCAGGACTTTTTCAGATAAGTTGAAAGAAATTATTTCGTGGAGCTGGCGGGAGATTCAAAACCCCTCTAAGCCCTTCATTCTAAATACTTCAAAAAACGTATTATGTGTATGTTCTAAGTTTGAATGGTATTTGGTCGTGTACCTGTTATATAATGTGTATGTCATCGAAACTGCCTATTCATTGTAGTGAATTTATATCAGTTAGTTTTCAAACACAATCTTTATTTGGTCAATATCAACGGATTTACGCCTATGGACTACCCGCAGTTTACTTGTGGAATTCTATTTTCACCTTTCAGTGCTGCTATTGTTTCTTCTTTCGATGCTACCAAGGCCCTGTTTAGCCTGTTAATTTCTGCTTGCATGGCTGCACAGTTGGCGCATGGTCCGTTTGCTGCGTTCAGTATTTCTTCTGCAACTAAGATTTTTGCCTGCTTTTCTTCCCGATCAAAGTAATAGGCTATTGGTTTTTCAAAAAAGTCTGCAATCTTCTCTACATCATCCGGAGTAAGATTTTCCTTTTCAAGCCGATCTATCAGCGTGCTATTGGCTATACCCATAAATTTGGATAGAGTCGTCTTTGCAGTTCTCTGAAAACTTATACTCGAATGTATCTTATTGTAATTCAGCATATATTATTTAGATTTAATACAAATAAACAGAATCATGTAATTTTTATTTACAGAATGCCGTAAATTCAATCAGACTTTCGTAATATTGTATCAGAAAGATAATATAATTCTAAGGAAATGAAAACAGTAAATAGGATGAAACTTTTGGCACAGAAAAACGACGATAATGTGAATGCGTCGGTGCCTACCGAATTGAAAGCCCTGGTGAAAGAACAGGCCGGATGCGACAATATGAATGTGTCGCAGTGGATGAAACTGGCATTGATAGAAAAATTGGAGAGATGTGAAATAGAAGTAGAGTAAAAAACAAAAAACCCCCGCTTAAATCTTGGCGGACCTTAGCGGGGTTTAATAATTTAATCTATTGGTTATGACTGTTAAACGAAATTTAACGCAAAATGTTCCGGCAGGTATATTTTCAGGTATCGAAGCCTTTTGGTATCAGGAAGAAAAATGGGTAATCGCCCACGGAACTACTTATCGCTTCCACGAAGCCCCATCAACCATCCAGCAACAAATTTGGAAAGCCTTTTACAACGATAAGCAATCGTTGGCATACCTGGCTAAAATCGGCTTAAGCAAACACAGCGAAGTTTTTGACCGGTGGTACCAGTGTGTAGTTGGTGGATTAGATCATATACCCGATTTCGGACAGAAATTGATTCCGGATGCCTATAACAACATGTGTGACGATATGCAATGCCCTCACCGTGGACGATTATGTGGATGTGCATCTGGCTTAAAGAATATTGAGGTTGAAACGATTGCCGCGTTGAAATCGGCTAAAAATATGGAGCAGGCAGCAGAGGCAATTCACGTATCGTTGCCAGCCATAAAATCTCGTGTTGCAATAATGCACGAAAAATTACATGTATCGAATTCGGTAGCCATGATGGCTCGTGCTTCTGAATTAGGTGTTTGATTGATAAAGCAGTACTGGCCGCTGCCACTCAAAAATGGCCAGCGTTCTTTTGTGAATCCACTTATATAGCCCCGGATAGTTTGGTTATTCTCCGGGGCACACGATGGAGCATATTTCAAAGCTAGTAATTGAACCATGCTCCAGATCAGATTATCAGTCCTGAGAATGATACTCTGACCTTTTACCCTGAGCATGTCGAAGGGAAACATTCGCGAGGTAGAGCAGTCCGGTAGCTCGTAGGGCTCATAACCCTGAAGTCGCAGGTTCAAATCCTGCCCTCGCAACAACGGTGGAAGAAGCAAATCGGGGTAGAATCCTTATCGGTGCCCCGATTATCACCAATTTTTTTAACAAACAGCGTCCCCACGCCAAAACCAAAAACTATGTATGTCGAAATTGTTAATCCAAATCCAGATCAAAGACAAGTGCGACTCGCACTGCAGGATTTGACCATCGATGAACTTGAGCTGATACAAAGCAGCCTGGTAACTCTCAAAGAACATTCGCTTCAGGATGCTGAAACATTTAAGGAACCGCGCAAGATGGTGGTTGAAATGTTTCAGAAAATTGACCAGGAACTTGTAAACGCACGATCATGACCATACTTCAAATTAAAGTAACCAACCACGGCGCCTCCATTATACTTGGTGGCGACATGACAGCCATTGCCCGCGAAATCGGACATCTGGCATTCGAAAATGAAGAGTTTGCACTGGCTATCAACTTGGCCATGATCCCGATAAACGAACAGATTACTGCCATCAGGCTGCGTGACGAACTAATTGGAATGATTAAGAACCCTTAGCCATGTTTGCCCAGGAAGCCCGTGCATATATCGAGAAACTGATTCGCCTTCAGAAGAAAATTGAAGAAAAAGGTTATCGATACATTGACCACGGAGCGGTTATCCAGGCCCGAAGACACCTTAAAAGTCAGCTTGAGTTTTATCCCTACGAAACTGACGATAAAATGCGCCGGTTCTGGGATCATCACCAGGATGAAATACGCGGACTGATCCCCAGCCAATCACACCGCTGCTACAAAAAACTAATGACCGAATTTATTAACCTTCAAAATCAAGAACATGTTATTACCTGAGCACAAATTTCTGATTGAGAAAATCTCGACCGAACACACCAGTAAATCCGGTAACAGTTACCGCGAAGTTATCCTAAAAAAGAGTGCCCCTACCGATGAGTTTGGCGACCCTGTTGGGAAAGACGACTTATTTAAAATTACAGTCTGGGAAAAACACTTTGACAAGCTTACCGGATTAAACCCTGGCGATAAGGTGTTGGTGCAATTGTACTGCAACGGCTCTGAAACGATTGATCAAAACAGCAAAATCTACTACGCTGTGAATTTCACAATCAGACAAATCAAACTTTTCGCTCCAATTACCAAATAGCCATGAAACTCACCAAAACAGACCACAACGAGCAATCTCTCCGGATGGACCGCGAAACAACTTACTTGATTCGCGAAGCTTTTGGAGCCATGCTCGACCATCAGGTTGGATCGGTCGAAATGCGCGACCGTGCGCTAGAGATCAAACGAATGCTCGAAGATCCTGACCGGGAAGATCGCCCTGCACTATTTCAGAAAACACACGGCATTTTGATGAATTGCCCCGATTGCGCCGGTACGAGGCTTGAAAAGCATGTCCCCTACGATCGAAATGAAGATCCGGAATACAACGATTGTGAAACATGCAAGGGAACCGGACAATTATACCTCGAAATCATCCGAAAGGGATACGTTCCGACCGATTACCACCGCCGAAAACTGACCAAATGAAACTGAAGTTAATTGTATTGGTGATGTTACTGTCGGGCTGTGCAGCCACAAAACACCGGGTTAGTAAACATCACAACCGGATAGAACAGCAAATGCAGCAATATCATGAGGGAGAAACCTCCTATCAGAACTGGGATCGACGTCCGCAAGGTCACTGGCCAGTTCAATTTTTATACTGAAAATTAACCTATAAGTTAATTCTGATGCCAAAACTCGATAAAATATTCACGCTGGAGGTCACTCCGGAACAATTCCTTCGCAACTGCACGAAAGAGGAATTGATTGAAACTGATTTGCTCCTGAATTCTCCCAGCTATCAAAAAACAATGTACGGAACCTATACTGCAGAAGCAGCTTCAAAAAAGAAATTGAATGTTAACCAATTAATAAAAACAATTTAAAAACATGGAATTAAAACTTAAAAAAACAACAGCAAAAAAATTGTATCCTGAAGCTCCAGCGTGGTTTCAGAAAGTATTAACCGAAACTTTTGGTGACGAAATTTTTAAAAAGCGTGAGTTCACCAACATCAAAACATTCGCGGATGCCTGCGAGGAATGTGAAACTTCTGAAGAAAAGTTCAATGAACTGTTCGGACACATCGGATTAAGCGATGATACCATTGCTTACGAGAAAATGAAGATTGTTGTGAAAGCTATTAACCAGGGATGGATTCCTGATTGGAACAACTCTAATCAATACAAATACTGGCCATACTTCAAGCTGTCTTCCGGTTTCGGTTTTTCGTTCTCGTATTACTACTTCGCTTACGCGGTTACGGCTGTCGGCTCTCGCCTTTGCTTTGAAACAGAGGAGAAATGCAAATATGCAGCAACGCAATTTATTGATATCTACGAACAATTCTTAACCATTAAAAAATAAAAACCATGGCTAAAAAATCGCAAAAAACAGTTGAAGACAAATTCGATTTCAGAACAATTAAATCGTTTGAAGATGCCTGCGCTAAGGAAAATATTGATCCAACCGCTCTTCCTGATGTATCGATGATCCCGGAGGATCTTCGCAAACCAATCGTTTCAGCCTATAAGCTGATGATCATCTTCAGAGCAATTAATAACGGATGGCGTCCGGACTGGAACAAATCATCGCAAGGCAAATACTATCCTTGGTACGGGGTTCTGTCTTCCGGTTTCGGTTTTTCGGGCTCGCGTTACATCTACGATTACACGCTTACGTGTGTCGGCTCTCGCCTTTGCACTGATACCTCAGAAAAGGCCCTGTATATAGCCGATCAGTTCAAGACTGAATACCAGGAATACTTCCTGTACAGCGAATAAAATAAAAGGTTGTGCGCCGCGATGCTGTTAGTTCTGTCTTCCAGTTTCAGTTTTTCGAACTCGAATTACAACTACGATAACACGAATACGAATGTCAGCTCTCACCTATGCAATTCTGCGATGCAAACCTTGCCAACAGTGCAAAAAATAAAGTGATTTTAATGGGCGCTGGTAGTTAAGCGAAAGCGACCAGTAAAAAGCAAAGGCCTTTCGACGGGCTCAGGAACCACATGAAAAGAATCGGAAATCTATATAAACAAATTTATAGCATGGAAAACCTCCAGTTGGCCGATGCGATTGCCCGGAAGGGTAAATTGAAACAGCCTGGAGTAATCGAGCATGACCGGAACCGGGAAGGTAACATTCAAAAACTGCATGAAATGCTGAAGGATAAAACCTATCAAACGTCAGAATATACCACGTTTACCATTTTTGAACCCAAAGAGCGCCTGATCTTCCGGTTGCCATATTTCCCTGACCGGATCACCCATCACGCGGTGATGAACGTTTTGGAGCCAATTTTTGTGTCCGTATTTACGGCTGATACTTACAGTTGCATTAAGGGCAAAGGCATCCATGCTGCGGCCAATGCAGTGAAACGTGCGCTAAAAGATGTTCCCGGAACACAATACTGCCTGAAGCTCGATATCCGTAAGTTTTACCCGAATGTGGATCATGAGACCCTGAAGCAACTGCTCCGGAGAAAATTCAAGGACAATGACCTATTGTGGCTGCTCGATGAGATAATTGACAGCACGGAAGGACTACCGATCGGCAACTACTTAAGCCAGTATTTCGCCAACTTTTACCTGAGCTATTTTGATCATTGGATAAAAGAGGACCTCCGGGTAAAGTACTATTTCCGCTATGCTGATGATCTGGTAATTCTTTCCGACAGTAAACCTAAACCTTATTTACATCAGTTGCTTGCCGAAATCAGAACGTACCTGAACTCCAGGCTGAAACTAACCGTCAAAGGAAACTACCAGGTGTTCCCAGTTGATTCGAGAGGCATCGACTTTGTTGGATATGTATTCCGGCACACGCATGTCCTTCTCCGGAAGAGCATCAAACAGAACTTTGCACGTATGCTGAAAACCCGGCGAAATGGCCAATCAATTGCATCATACAACGGATGGGCAGCGCACTGCAACAGCAAAAACCTGATGAAAAAATTACTTGCATGAACACCTTTAGTCAGTTCAACATCAAAATCGAGAGCCAGGCTTTTGAAGGCGATAAAATCAAGATGTCGCGAATTCTGAACCGTGAAATTGTGGTCCATCATTTCAAACTGGAAGACTCAAAAGTGAAATCATTTCAGGAGAAAGGAACCGGAAAATGTTTGCACCTGCAGATATCGTTTGACAGTCGAAAACATGTTGTTTTTACCAGTTCGACGGGATTGATTGAGGTGATCCAGAAGATTCCGGAGAATGGATTTCCGTTCTCAACTACTATAGTTGAAGAGAACGACCGATACTTATTTACCTAACAATTAGAACCAATGAAAGATTTACATCTCAAGTATAAAAACGAAACTGGACTATCTGTTGTGAAAGAAATTGAAGTTGAATCGGCAGATTTTATTCCAAATCGTCTGGTTGTCCAAACGAAGGATATTGATTACCCAATTAATCCTGAGGGATGGGAAAATCCAAAGTTAGTATTGCCAGCTAAGGAATATGTCGAATGGCTTGAATCACAACTTGAAATAAATAT
Source organism: Prolixibacteraceae bacterium (assembly GCA_025355875.1). Classification (GTDB taxonomy): domain Bacteria; phylum Bacteroidota; class Bacteroidia; order Bacteroidales; family Prolixibacteraceae; genus Aquipluma. Next base: position 34,827 of record JANXYV010000045.1, read on the forward strand.
ATCATGATCATCTACTACAACGACCGGCCACTGAAGCTGATCCCGAAAAAGTACAGCAAGATCCAGAATATAACTGATTACCTGGAAGACTTCGATAACATCAGGCTTGATGAAATTGAGCGCAAACATTTAGACATGCGCCTGTTTACGCTGGCTGTCGAAAACTTCATGATGCTCTTATATCTAAGCGAGCCATTGGTTTACGAGCAAATTGAAAATGCAAAGCCGGTTTCAGCCTCCAGAGTTCGCAATAACGAAGGATTGATTGAATACAGGTTGGTGATGAGCAATAATCTTTCGGTGCTATGCGATTACGAAGTTTATTCGCTTTCGCCGGTAAAGTCAAAAATTCCCAGAGAACAGGTCGAACAATTAAAAATCTTCTGACCCTTTCCCCAGATTCATATTTAATATAAAAATTGTAATTCAGAAACCATGATTCAGCACGGAGTACCTAATCATTCCTTTTTTGCCATCGCGCAACCAATTTCTGTAGTAACGCCAACGGTTCAATTATTGGATGAAGGCTATGTTAAACCATCGCTCGACCTTCAGGATCCAAACTCACAAGTGAAATTTCAGGCTGAATTACAAGATACCTGGACCGTTGAAACTTCGGAATTTGAATGTATGAATTCCTTTTGCCTGCTCACATATGGCATCGAAGCAAAAAAACTCCTGAAGGTGCTTGAAAAGCGATACCCTGAAATTCAGCAAACGCAAAAAGTCCGTTTCCTGCTCTTGAAGAAAATCTAACAATTACCTTGCTCAACTACCACCAGAATGAAATATATTGAATCTGATAAAATTTTAGAGGCGACCAGTCACGGTCTGGATGTCTTCAGGCATTACTTCCCGGGAGAAGATTTGACAAACCCAAAGCATAAATTTAAAGAACGTAAAGACGAAAAATCAGCATCGGCAGCGATAACCCTGTTTAAAGGGCAATGGCGAATAACCGATTTTGGCAATCAATCGGTTATAAATAGCCTGAATTGTATTGCTTATGTGATGTACCGAGAATCGCTGATGTACATCGACGCTTTGCGTTTCATCGAGGAAGTGATAGTGCGTCACGAAATTGAGAGCTCAGGATTTAAAAAACCAATTTACGCCGCTGAATACTCCTGGCGCGAAGTTGAAGCTTCGGATAAAAAAGGCGAATACTCGTTTGTTTACAAGAACCATGCCTCGGATAAAGATCTGGCATCTATAGGCCGGTATGTTACTGCTGAATTGATGGAAGACTTTAAAATAAAATCGGTTGAATCATATTCGCTCTGCTCATACTCTGATAAGTACAAACGCGATATCGTTCACACCTTTAAGTCAACCGACGATTACCCGATTTTTGTTTTAGCCGGTGATAAGTTTCAGAAGATTTATAAGCCGCACGAACCTGATAAAAAATTTCGGTTCAGTTATGCCGGGAAGAAACCGGCGAACTACATTTTTGGACTCGACCGGCTGAAACGCGTGGAAAATGAATTTGTTGATGAAAAGGGAGAATATGACTACAAAGGATCGGAATTCAAAACCCCACACCTGAAGGACCTGATCCGTTGCTCCGGAGAATCGGACGCGCTGAACCTGGCATCAATTGGATGTCATGTTTACTGGCTCAATTCTGAATCGGCTAACATGGACAAGCAACAATTTGCCGAACTGGATGACATGTGCGAAAATCATTACCAGCTGATGGATCTGGATGATACTGGTAAGCGCATGGCCATGGAATTCGCGCACAAACACATGAACCTTTATACCATTCATCTTCCGGAGTGGCTGAAGCTAAAAAAAGACTGGAGGGGAAATCCGTGTAAAGATGTGAAGGATTTCATCAACATTGCCGGTGCCGACATGGATGAAACCATGCACCAGTTTGGAGTATTGAAGCGCCGGTCGTTCCAGATGAAATTTTGGCAAAAAAAGATCGAGGAAACCAAAGGGGTGAAGGTGGTAAATTATAACCTGAACCTTGAAAACTTCTATTACTTCCTTGAATCGAACGGGTTTTATGTGACTGACTCGAAGTACCACCGGAAGGCCGGTTATTGTTATGCCAAGATTGAAGGCAAAACGGTAGAGCTGATCAATCCGGAGCAAATCAAGAAAATAGTGAAGCGTTTCACAAAAAACTGGATCCGGAGCAAGAACCTGCTCGATGAAGTTGCCATTCTCAATAAAATCAATTCAAGCAACCAGATTTCGGAAAACAACCTGCAGGAATTGAAGGATATTGAACTGGAGTTCAGAAACCATAAGAAAGGATTGGAATGGCTACATTTTAAGAATGGATCGCTGCGGATTACTCAGGATAAAATTGAGAAGGTGAAGCATGATGATGTCGCCAACTTTATCCTGGGAAAATTGGATATAAACGACACCATTATTTCGCACCTGGTCGATCAAAACATCAGGCTGGAGGCAACACCGGCCATTGAAATTGAACCGACAAAAGAGTATGGCGCTTTGCTCGACCGGCTGAAGAATGCCAAAACAACCGAAGAGCGTGAAAACATCAATGTGGAAGCAGCTAATTTTCCGGAACTGGACCGTTACCAGGTTACAACCAACGATGAAGAATTTATCTGGATCCAATTCCTGAAGGATTTGGCTCACATTTACTGGAGGAAGGATCTTGAAGATAAAAAGGAGCTGACCGATGAAGAAAAGAAAGAGCAAAACCTTCTCCTGGTCAATCTGATGTTTGTGCTTGGATATATGACGGCACAATTCAAAAATCCCGGAAAACCGTGGTTGGCTTTTCTTCAGGACTTGAAGATATCAGACATTGGCCAATCATCAGGTCGCTCCGGAAAATCGCTTCTGACGGTTGCCATGAGTAAAACCCGGCCATCGTTTTATATTGGCGGCCGCCGAAAAGACATCACCGAAAAAACAGAGTTCATTTACGACGGTTACACCCGTTTTCACAACTTCATTGAGGTAGATGACTTGTACGAATTTGCCGAATTTAATTTTTTCTATACCCAGGTGACCGGGAAGAGGGAAGTGAACTCGAAACACATTTCTAAACAGATCCTCGATTACGATGAATCGGGCAAGATGCTGATCAGTTCAAACTTTGAGCTTCAGAATACCGACAACTCAACCATTGCCCGTATCCTGAACGCTGCTGTATCTGATTACTATCACGAGAAGACGAAATACAACGATTACCGTGAAACCCGCTCTCCGCTCTCGAAATATGGCCGAATGCTGTTTGATGAGTTCACCGAAGAGGAATGGAATAAGTTTTACAATTTCATGGCTTACTGCATCCAGCTGCAGATGCGCTTCTTTAAAATTCAGCCGCCAATGGCCAACCTCGAAAAACGACAATTGCGCCGCTTAATGATCAAAGGAGTGTCGAAGGATGAAGAGTTTTTTAAATGGGCCAATTTGTACTTCATGATCCCTCCGGATCCACGGCCAGATATCAGTCCGGAAGAGCATGGATATTTCAATATTTTGATTATCCGGGAGACAGCATTTAAGAACTTTAAAGAGACACTAACCGACCTGCAGGAGAAGAAATTCAAGGCTGGCCAGTTTAAACAATCGGTTGAAGCCTGGTGCGAATATTACGGTTACGAACTCAATCCGCTGCCAATGTGTACCGGGAAAAATGCTTCTGAAGAACGCAGGATACTGAAAACCATCGACGGCAAAACAACCGAGTGTTTTTATATCTCAACCACACCGCTTCAGATTGGAGAGGATGAACTTACACCAGATGAAGAAGAAAATTTACCATTCTAAATGAGTTAATTATGTATGATTTGAAAAGCATATTGCCAGATGGTTTTAAAATCGTTCCTGCCACACGAGCATGTGAAGGATGTGTATTCCTGATTGAAGCTCCGGATCGGATATGCAAAATCACACGCGACCTGGATCTGATGGATCTGGCCGTTGATATCGACGCACATTTTAAAGTGAATTGCTATAAAAACAAGATTGTTTACCAAGTAAAAACCAAATTATGAAACGACACTTCATCCAGGTACAGAGCTACCAAACGAAAAACAAGGCTCAGGCAAAAGCTCAGGAATACGTTAATAAATACGACGATTGCCTGATTGATGATGAAAAACTCAAAGAACTAATCGCTGACATTCAGCACAGGATCGAAGAGATTAATATTGCATTTCCCAGGTGCCAGGATATCCGGCTTTCACTTACATCATTTACAGATGGTCACCAAAGTATTTCGGTGGAAGGTAATTTTCACATGAGTATTACGGAAGTTAAGAGGTATGAATTAAGCCAGGAACATGAAAGTAGATTTCTTCAGCAATAACGAGCAACTGGCGCCAACGGTAGGCAATTACCTATTTAGCCAGGAATGCAGTTTGATCATGAACGGTCAATACATCGAGCAGGATAGGCAATGGTACCAGGTAACCGGCCAGACTATTCCGGATGATAAAGAATCGGCTCTCGCAGTATTCTTAAATCCGGTACCGAAACGACCAACGATAATACAAGTATAGCGCTCACACCATAGCAACCGCAGCCAGATCCCGCAAGGGTCTGGCTTTTTTAATTCAGTCCGGGCATGAATACCAGCCAACATGGAAACACTCCCCAAAGCCCGGAAACAGCCATTCAGAACATTACACCCGGACACCAAATCAATCCCCGCTCCGCGCAGCTGCCTTCGACAAGCTCAGGCACCGCTGCGCAATACGCCGGCCCCTGAGCGCGAAGCAGTCGAAGGGGCTATAACTAAAAAATTAGTTGATTTTCAACCGCTTTCCCCTCCCCTTCAACCCCAATTTTTAATATATATTTGTAATCTGTAATTTTATATATATTATTCGAATAATCAATTAGATACAGGCTTACAAAAAAATTACAAACTCATTTTTTTTTTGTAATTTAAATAAAGTGTAAAGGAGAAAAATTGCTTCTTAGCGCAGAAATTACAGAAATTACAGAAAATATCATGTTTTGTAAGTATTGATAATCAGACAATTACAAAATAGCATAAAATAGGTTTGTAATTTGTAAATAACATATAATCAATACTTTATATCATGGAAAATACCTAAATTACAAACTTTTGGAGTTTTTCGCCCAAAAAATTTGGGTATGGTTTTTTTTCGTTTCGATTAACAAAATAAAATACTATTTTAGCGGAGCTTCTTCTGCCGGTTTTAAAGTTCAACCTTTAAACCCGGAATATATCCATGATAAAAAACCCAAAATTCACTCCAAAACCACAGGTTACCATTTCGCTTGAGCCCATTTTGGAAGCTTTCCTCCGGTTTGTTTTTAAAACACCCGCCGATCAGGAGGCCATCAACATCAACATTCAAAAGGATCTGGGTAAACTAATACACTCTCACGTTCACTCCTCTCATTGTTTCAGGAAAAGTCCTTCTTTACTAAATCCGGTTACCGTTATTTTACCGGTGAATAAAATAAATCATCACGGAGTTCTAACCGGGTTTCTGTGGATTGATGACTGGGGCATTCAGAAAATTGAAAATGCTGTTGAATACGAATATAAAAAGTGGATCGACCGCAGGTTTGAAAACGGATATCGGAAGAACCACAAACAAAAGGCAATTATAGAAGCAATTTTGAGAGGCCTGAATGTGAGAAACAATTGCGCCAATTTCGATGCAATTAAAAAAATTGACTACCGAAACGTGAGAAAAGAAGAAGAATTGCGTTTTGAAGCGTTGTTAGAGCCTGAATATTAGATCAATATAAAATTATTTAATCCTTTTTGTAAAAAAAGGATGCAAAAACGATTAAAAAACAGCCATGAACAGCGCAGTAATTACAAATATTGAGTACCGGTTACCAGGTGACCAGGAATTCATCAGTATTGATTTTATTCCGGAGTCGGGAAAATTCAATGAAGAGCCGAAACGGACCAGTTCCGGAATAGTTTATAACACAACGGTTGATTTCAATATTGCCGGATTGACTGTTATTGTTGATGAACTGATAAAAAAACTCCAAAACCGAAAAGCGTATTTTAAAATTACCGATTCAACCGGCTTAATTTTTTGTGTTGGTACCGAAATTTTTCCGGCACGGCTTTCAGCTAAATCGGCGCTGGATGGTTCGCCAGGAGCATTCAGGGGCTACCGCTGTACAATTGTTCAAAATTCTACAACCGGATGCATAGTTATGGAATTGATTTGAGATCAAAGTCCTTTATTTAGCCTCACTTCTATTGTAAAGTTGTAATGTGAATTTAAGCATTGCAACTATGCCCAAAAAGTATTATTCAGTCCAAAACAAAACTTCAGATTCGGTTGATATTCTGATTTACGGCGTTATCGGCGAAAGCTGGTACCAGGAATCAGTTACAGCAAGGCAATTTATTGCCGATCTGAAATCGTTGGAGAAAGATTATAAGCGGATCAACGTCCGGATCAATTCTCCGGGCGGATCTGTTTGGGACGGATTTGCCATTTTCAATGCTCTCCGCAATTCTACGACCGAAATTCACCTTTACAATGATGGCCTATGCGCTTCAATGGCTTTCGTAATTCTTGAAAGTATTCCTAAAAAAAATATCCATTGGGCTGACAATGCTCTTGGAATGGTTCATAGTGCCAGTACCGGAGCCTGGGGAAATGTACAGGACATTGAGCAGGTTTTAGAAATGCTTAAGAAGGTTGATGAAAGCTTAATTACTTGTCTGGAAACTAATGGATCAAAAACAAAAGATGAAATAAGAACTACTTATTTCGATTATAAAGACCATTTTTTAAATGCCGAAGAAGCTTTATCTGAAGGCTTTACAGGTGTGATTGAAAAGGGAAGCCTTAAGGTTTCGGACAAAATTACCTCGTTAACTCACGACCAGGTAATTGATCAATTTAACAAGATGGTTAAGAACAGAACCATATTAGACAAATGGTTCTCAAATGCGTACGATTTATTCTCACCAAATTCAGAAATAGATATGGACATTAAAGTACTCGCGAAAGCCTGCGGGTTGTCTGATAAGGCAACTGAACAGGAAGTTCTCGACTGGATCGAAGAACATGGTAAGCCGGTTGATGAAGCCGGGGAAACCGAAGAAACTGAAGAAGTGGAAGAAACCGAAGAGGAAGAAACCACCGAAGAAACTGAAGAGCTTGATCCAAAAGATCAGGAGATTGCAGACCTTAAAGCACAGTTGGCCGCTAAAAACAAAGCCCCTGGAGCTAAAGATAAAAAGGTAGTTAAACCTACCGATTCGAAATCTACTGCTGTAAAAGATTCTTTCAAAACCTACTCGGATGCGAAAGCCACATTTGATGCAGTGAATGACCTCTTTAAATAATCTCTAAAAATTTTAGATATGCCTACTGTATCACATGTTGAACTGAACAAAGCAGCCCAGAAGTTTCGGAAGGAGCTGCTTATTATGGCAGTGCTTGGATTGGCTGACACCCTCCAGCACATGACCTTGCGCACTGGCGTTCGCTACAAAGAAACCGTTGGTGAATTGAGCGGACCTGTTGAATTGATGCCATACACCGGCCTTCTGGAAAACGATGGCTATGAAGAAGATGGAATCGCCATCGCTGGACGTGATCTGGAAACTTTCCTGGGTCAGGCCGTTAAGTATTTTGATCCGAATACCTTGATTTCGTCGCTCTACGGAGCTGCTGTGACCAAAGGATCTGGTTTGGAAACCCTGGACATCAACCAAGCCATTTTGACTTTGATGATGCGCAAAATTTCCGGCGGACTGAATAAGTCGATTTTTAACGGTGTGCGCAATGCTGCCGGTAAAACAACCTCTACCCTGTTCAATGGGTTCGATAAAATCACTGCCCTCGAAATTGCCGGTGGTGGTGTTGCCGTGGCAAAAAACAACCTGTTCGAATTTTCGGCAGCCATCGATAAGACGAATGCACTTGATGCCTTGAAGGCCATCGACCGCGCTTGCTCGGATGAGTTGAAATCTGAAGCCCGTAAAATCCTCATGCCCTGGGAAGTATACAATGCCTACAACGATGATTACCAAATCACCGTTGGTTCAGCGCCTTACAACAAGGAATTTCAGAAAACCTTCCTTGAAGGCTCGAACAATATGTGTGAGTTGGTTCCGCTTATTGGCAAAAAAGATGCTCCATACCTCCAGATTACAACCAAAGAGAATTCGCTTGTTGGCGTTAATCAGGTTGGTGAAGAAGAAAAAATTGAAGTGCGCAGGGGAGACAATCCTTTCAAACTTCAGTTTGTAACTACGATGTTCTTCGGAACTCAGTTTGAAACCATCAGCCCTGAAAAACTCATGGTTGGTAAATTTCATGTAGGAGCATAGACCATGTCAGATAATTTTTCAAACTTAGACTGGGTTGACGGGCAAGTGTCTGTCCCTGGTATTTACCCGGTACTTTACTACACCTCCAAGAATTCAATTACTGGTTGGCCACAGTTTGCAGCAGATCCTGCAACTCCTGCAGCTGCGGTAACACTGGCCGGTGACTTTACTTTGGATGCGCTGAAGAAGTGGAAACGGGTTAACTGTATTGATTTGGAAAGTGAACCAACTTCGGAACAGCAAGGCGAAGTACGTTGTAAAACGTATGCAAACAAGCTGAAAGTGGTTGTTTCATTGACTAACGAAGAAGCTACCGCAATGGCTAAAGAAGCTGCAAATACTGATTTGGTTTGGTTATTTCAGGAACGCGATTCGGGAAAATTCCGGGTTGCCGGATCTGAAAAATTCATGACCATTACCAAGGTTACTCTGAATATTGGTAGTTCGCCAACTTCCAAAAAAGGTTGTACCATTGAAATTGAGGCTGTGGATGTATGTCCATTCCCATTCTACGATGGGTTGATTACTGATGACGACGGGATTGTTAATCCGGCTGATGGATAGTAACCAAAACTTATATCTGAAAAGGCAGGTCTTAGGATCTGCCTTTTCTTTTCCCGGTAACTGAGCGTTCGACTGAGCTTACGCCGAAGTCCTGTCGAAGTTTGTCCTTCGCTGGTAATTACCGGACAACTACCTTCAAAATAAAAAAGTTATGGAACTAAAAGCATGGTTTGAAGAAAAGGATTACGGAATTGGCGTAGCTCTGTTTGGCCAATTATCGAAAAACAGGATTTTGTATCAAAACCTGAGCCGGAAGCACAATCCGGAAAAGCTGGAGTATGAACTTCGGAAAATTGCCAAAGAAAAAGGCATTACAATCGAAGAACCCACTTCGACAAGCTCAGTGGTCGAAGCTGCGGTGGCTGAGTCTATCGAAGCCCATAGCGACCAGGTGATTGACCTGATGAATGCTGATCAGAAACCTGATGATCTGGTAAAAGAAAAGCTGGATGAACTTGAGTCAGGTGCTGATGAGATTGTTGCTGATAAGATTTCTGAATTTGAATCACAGGTTGAAGAAATCATGTCGGGCAAACTGGAAGTGATCCGCAATGGCCGAAAAGTTAAGTTAGAAGATCTATCTACCGAAATGCAAGCCCGTTGGAATCAGAATAAAGATTCGTACAAAGAAATCCGCGTACTTCATGAAAAACTGAAGCTGATGGAGAATGCCACTCCGGAAGACCGACAACCTTTGACTCAACGCATATGCGACCTTGATGATCAGATTCGGGATAATTGGGCTGAAATTGATGCTTGGGTAAAAGAACCCACTTCGACAAGCTCAGTGGGCGATGCTCCGGTGATCGACTACAAACGTATACTGGCAAACCGGAAATACATCAGTACTAACCTGAAGAAATTACCGGAACAAACCGATCCGGTTAAATCGGCTCAGGTTGTTGCTGAACTTCAGAAACGTTTCGATGAAATTAAAGCTTCAGGAGAAGCCGTTTCTTCTGAAACGATTGAAGAACTTACGAAAGCCGGTGTAAAATGCTAGAAAACGTCCGGCGACTCATTAAACCTTTGGCCTGCTCGAAAGTGCAGGCCTATTTTTCATCCGAATTTCAGCTTTATCACTTGCTTGAGTTTATCCTGGAACAAACCGGATCGGCAAACCTGGTACTGACTACTTTTTCAGTATCGGAAGAGTTTGTGAGAAAGCTGGTCCAGATGAAAAATAGTGGTTTAATCAGTTGCCTGGCGATCGTAGCCGATCACCGTACAGCGGTAAAAGCACTTCGGTTAACGTTGTTCACCAACAACATTTCCGAAGAGCTTTTATTGGGCAATAACCACGCTAAGGTTCTGCTGATTCAGAATAAGGACTGGAAAGTATCGGTTGTAACCAGTCAGAACCAAACGCGTGGAAATCGGATAGAATGTGGAATGATCTGTACTTTGCCTGAAATTTATGATGATCTGTTAAGTGATGTTCAGAGAGAACAAAAGAAAATGATTGATGCCAATGCCATATTCGCCGGAACAACTGGAGAAGATTAAAGAACTCGCCTCACAACTGATGCGCCCGGATCATATTGCTTTGTTGCTTGAGGTAGATCCGGAAGAGTTCAAACGAAAAATAAAGCACAAAGGCAGTGATGTTTACCGGGCTTATGAAACCGGAAAAGCTGAAACGATACTGGAGCTTAGAAAACAAGAAATCAAACTGGCAAAACTTGGTAGCCCGTTGGCGGTTGACATGGTTCACCGCTTCATAGTTGACCAGGAAGAAAATGAATAATATGCCACGCCCATCGACTTTAGACAATTGCAGTAAGTATCTGTACACTGATATCGATCAGGTACCGGTAACCTACCAGGAGCGAATAAAGCGCATCAGGGTAGGTTATACGCATTGGTATGAATTCCCTACTAAAACCATCCCAGATATTCGGGACCATCTAATGAATGAATTCGATATTGCAAGGACGACTGCATATGAAGATATCGAGATTATTAAAATACTATTAGGCAATATCAAAAACCCCGAAAAGGAATGGATCAGATACCAGGTTAATGCCATGTGTGATGCCGCCTTTAAAATGGCCAAAAAGCAAAAAGATCCCAAAGCCATGGTTATGGCAGCCGATAAAAAAGGTAAATATAATTTGGTTGATAAACCGAGTGTTGATCCACTTCCATTTGATGAAATAGCAACGCAGCAATTTGAGCCTACCGATGATCCTACGGTACTTGGACTAAAGAAAGATCCGGAGATAAGGGAAAAGAAGCGCAAAATGCTTGAAAAGTATATGAACGATATTGAGATAATTGATGTGCCTTACGAAGAAATGATAAAAGATGCCAGCGATACCGAAGAAACAGATATACTTTAATGATCCACAACTGGAGTTCATGTATACCGGAGCGCACACTTCAGTGATAGCCGGTGGCCGTCGTTTAGGTAAATCACATGGATTCGCTGCACCGTTCATTTTAAGAAACGTTCAGTCCATGCCGCGTTCAACGGGTGCAATTGTCGGTAGTACTTATCTGCAGATCCTGTCCAGAACATTGCCGGGTACTCTTCAGGCGCTGGAGATGTTCGGTTACAAACGTGACGTTCATTACTATATTGGTCATAAGCCTGATCCAAAAGTTAATTTTCAAAAGCCAATCATAGATCCTGCAAGCTATGAACATGCAATGATTTGGTATAATGGCACAATAGTCCGGTTTATAACCCAGGATCGACCTGGATCTTCCAACTCATTAACCCTCGATTGGCTTTCACTCGATGAAGCTAAATTCCTGAAATTTCAGAAGCTGAAGGAAGAAACATTCCCGGCCAATGGAGGGTTCAAAGGTCATTTTGGGAATTGTCCGCATCATCATGGTATGCTGATCATTTCCGATATGCCAACGACTAAAGCCGGGAGCTGGTTTCTGACCTATAAGGATAAGCAGGATACTGAACTGATAGAAACCATTCATAGCCTGATTTACGAGCGCTGGGAGGTTCAGCAACGCATGAAACTGGATCCAAAACCGTATCACGCAACCTATCTGCGTGAACTCGATATTGCCCTGGCTAAACTTCGAAGTGTAGCTGTTTATTACCGTGAATGGTCCAGTATTGAAAATTTGTTGCTCCTGGGTGAGCGATACATCAAACAAATGAAGCGGGATCTTCCGCCACTCGTATTCCAAACCTCGATACTTTGCAAGAAGATCAACAATCAGAAGGATAACTTCTATGCAGCAATGTCTGAAGCTGTTCACTACTACGATTGCTTTGATAACAGTTATCTGGATAGTCTTGATTATAAATATACTGACAAGAATGACAATTGCCTTCAGGATGGCGACCTAGATAGAGATAAACCCATTTGCATAGCATTTGATTACAATGCAAACATCAATTGGCTCGTATGTGGGCAACGTCAGGGAGTAAAGATGAAGACACTGAAGTCATTCTATGTGAAGTATGAACGAAAGGTTCGGGAGCTGGTTCAGGACTTCTGCAATTACTATCGATATCACAATAAACGTGAGGTCATCTACTACTATGATAACACCGCACTTGGCACTAACTATGCCGTTGGCGACGATGACTTTGCATCTGTTATTTGCTCAGAGTTTGAGCGGCTTGGATGGTCTGTTAACCGGGTACACCTTGGTAACCCTATGCCACACAAGGATAAACACATGATGATCTTTCAGGCAATGAAGGGACAGCGTTGGCTGTTCCCATTGTTTAATAAGCCAAACAATGAAGCTCTTCTCTTGGCGATGGAATCAACAGGCATCCGCATTGGTGCTGATGGATTCAAGAAAGATAAGTCAGGAGAGAAGCTATCCGAATCTGAAGAAGATTTGCTTCAGCATCGCACCGATGGAACTGATGCCTGGGATACCCTGTTCATAGGCATGAATAAGTTTGCTGTCAACGATGAGTATGATGATTCAATCATCAGCATCTTCGGGTAATTACCCCCACGCGCACGATCCCACACACCAACCGTCTTATTTAGAATCATTCTAAGCTATTGGCATATTACGGCCTCGGGGGGGGTGGGTAATTACTTTTTGCGGCTCAGGGCGGTGCAGGGTCTTTATCAAGACAGATCAAACTTTTTGAAAGTTTGAGCAAATTTTTTATTTGATGTTCAACAACATAGCGTTTAAATCCCCGGAAATCAATTAAATCAGGCTTAGATAACTTTTTTGATCAAAAAATACAGATCAAAAAACCTAGTTCAAATAAACTGCAAAATTCAATTAATATTTATCCTAATACTCAATAATTCAATTATTTGCAAAATTTAAACCTATTGCACAGGTCAATAAATTGTTGTAAATTAGTAGTAGAAAATGAGAGGGAAACCAATCAGATTCGACCCAAATCCATTTTTATTTAACATTTAAAAATTAATTTATGGAATCACAGAAAGTAAATGTGCCAACGGCACAGAATGGGAAAGCTACACCCAAGCCAGAAACCGCAGTTAAAATGCTGCCAGTTGCAACCGGAAAACCGGAAGCCAAAGAACCAACCCCCGAGGAACTAAAAAAAGTAATCGAGGACCTGAACAAAAGGCTTTCAGCCATTCCTCAGGATCTTAAAACAAGGGTTGAATATTTCAGCAAGAAAAACGAACTTATTAGGAGACTTTCCAAACTGGATGCAGACAAAGAAAGCCTTTCAAAACACCTGGACTACCTTTCAGAAATTGCCACAGCTAACGAGTTTGAAACTGAAGATTTTAATCTGAATATTGAATTTGGTAACAAGTACAATAAAACCGCTGTGTATACCCTGAAAAACCCGCTTATTATTGGCGAATTGATCAGTTTTATTATTGGTCGTGTAGATGCAAAAAGGGAAGTATTGAAAAAGGAAATCGAAGCCTAGTAAAAACAGAAAGGGGGATCCCTCCCCCTTTCACCCAAATTTTTATTTAACATCCAAATTAAAATTCAGACATCATGAGCAAAGATATAGATTCAACCCGAAAAGAACAATATTTGAAGAAAAGAAAAGAATTGATTGAGCTTTCACGATTTATCCGCTTAGGTGTAAAATCCGGCGCTTACGACAGTGTTAACGAAGGATTGAAAGAAATCTATCAGGAGACTAACCCAGAAATTGAGGAGTTTAAAACTTTTTTTCAATGGAAGGAAGAAGGCGCAACAGTGCGCAAAGGTCAAACCGCTTTTCTGATCTGGGGGCAACCTCGTAAAGGTTCACAAGTACCGGAAGGTACAACCGAGCCGGAAGAATATAAATACTGGCCGCTTTGTTACCTGTTTGCAAATACACAGGTTTATAAACCGGAACCGGCCACAGAACCAGAGCAACAACCAGAACTAGAGCAGGAACTTGCAACGGTTTCGGGCGATGAATATTAATTGAAAGTATTAATTTGCGCAAAGGCTTAGTTTTTTTTACAACGTTTTTTGAGATATAGCCATTCGGACAATACCGGAGAATCTGAAAAAACACGGGTTTAGAGTTTGTACCATAACAATCCGCAGGGGTGGCTTGTTTGCCATTCCCCGGCGCGCTCAATTCGGAGTTCCGTGCCTCCAGGCTTCGCCTTATTTCCTTCGTCAATGTTTCCTTCCTACGTCAGTAAACCGGCACTCTACCGATCTTTATTTGTTTGATTTTTGACGATTCAATTTGAAAAATATTGAACCTTACAAAAAAAATGTACCAGAACCGGAGGTTTTCCTTTAAATATTTGCAAGTAGTAGAAATATAGTTATCTTTGTTCTGTAGTTAATCATTTAGTTCTTCAACATTATGAAGTTTTCAGAATTAAGAAACATCCTCGAAAAAGCAGGGTGTTACATTAAGCGGAACGGTTCTAACCACGACTTGTATCACAGCCCTAAAACTGGAGAAACATTCCCGGTTGGCAGGCATCAGTCGAAAGAAGTACCGACCGGAACATTAAACAAAATTTTTAAACAGGCAGGGGTTAAATAACCCCTGCTTTAAAACATTGAATATGAAAGTAAAAGTAATTATTGAGCGCGGCACCGATGGTTTTTATTCGGCCTATATGGATGAAGACCGTTTTGATTTTGGACTGAACGGACAGGGCGATACTGTGCAAGAAGCAAAGAAAGATTTTTTGGTAGCATACCAGGAAATGAAGGAAATGAAGGAAGAAGAAGGCGCTGAAATGCCTTTGCTTGAATATGATTTTGAGTACGATGTTGATTCGTTCCTCAATTATTACGCGGGTATTTTATCTAAATCGGGTTTGGAACGGATTACCGGGATTAACCAGAAACAATTGTGGCATTACTCGTCGGGCAAACGCAAACCAAGTAAAAACACGGTAATGAAAATACAACAGGGGCTGCATAAATTTGCCGAAGAATTGCAACAGGTGCAATTTGTTGATTAACTACAATTCTGAAAATTATTGCTCCTGATTAGCCTCGCAGAAATGTGAGGCTTTTTTTTGTTTATGGCTTGATTTGTATTATTATTTCAGCGTATATTGCAGAAACCAAAAAATCAATTAAATGAAAAAACTATTAATACTGTTTACTTTTTTTACTTCTATCGTTATTTGCTCTTGTACCGTTGATGATGTAGGTGAAACTCACGTCACATCACTTGGTTGGTTATTGATAGTTGGTTTGCCTATTCTATTTGTATTTATGGTGAAAAGTGGACAAAAGAATAAGGTAAAAACTGATGCTTTTTTGGCAAAAAGAGGAATAAAACAAACCGATATTGTTCCTTATGGAACTTATGTAGGCGGGCATCCTGATGCTGATGAAAACATAAACTATGCTGTTATATATCCAAAAGATAAAAAGCTGATAATTGCGAAACAGTTACATGAATCAATCCCTCCGGAAGACAAGGTTTCTATTGTAATTACCTCAATTAAAGATATTACAGTTGAAGATGCTTCCTCAATTGAAAAAAAAGTAACCTTGGGGCGCGTATTGTTAACCGGAGTTTTTGCTTTGGCATGGCGTAAAAGCAAGAAGAATGAATTAGCTTTTGTTTCTATCGATTGGAATGATGGGAAATTTAATCATTCCACATTATTTAGTTTTGAAGGTAAAGATGCTATGCAAAAAGCCAATACAGCACGTAATAAGTTAATTAAAATAGCAAGATAAAACCGCAATTATCCGCTTTACCCAACAAAAAACCCGCTCACTCAGCGGGTTTTTCTTTTTCTTCTTGCTTATCCTTCATGTGCTTTTGCAAAACCATTTCCACGTAGTTGTTAACGGTTCTAAAATCTTCCTTTGCTTCCTTCTTGATGAATTCTAAAAGCTCCGAGTCTAAGCGAATGGTCAGTGATTCTTTCATAGTATAAAATTTGAACACAAATGTAATAAAATAAATAAATAAAAAAACACATTAAAAATATTATTACAATCGCTTGCATTGTAATAATATTGTTTTAAATTTGCTCATCATTAATCTAAATACAGTTAGTATGAACATTCAAATTTTTAAGTATGATGATGTTGAGATCGAATTCGATTTCCGTCAAGGCAAAAACATGATGGTAAATGCCACTGAAATGGCAAATGCTTTCGGCAAAAAAGTGACTCACTTTTTAGAAAATGAGAACACTGAAAATTTCATTTTGGCATGTTTAAATAGTCGGAATTCCGACTTTTTGGGCGTTAAAAATCGTGAAGATTTAGTGTATGGAAAGCAAAAATCCGGCACTTGGATGCACCGTATTTTAGCACTAAAATTTGCCGCCTGGTTAAATCCAGATTTCGAAGTTTGGGTTTACTACACTATTGACCGGCTTCTTTATGAATTTGCCAACGAAATTGAAGAATCAATTAGCGAATCGATTTTACTTCAACGCGAACAAGACACCATTAAAAACAAACTGGCAAAAGAAAGTCCTGAATTTATGGAGTATTTGAGTATCGAGCAAAAAATCATCAATTCAAAGAATCGCCGTCGCAACGCTACAATCAACCGGTTCAGGGAGCGAACAGCCGATTTATTCTCAAACACCAACGTACAGAATTAAAAACAACAATCCCCCGGGTCTCAGGTGTTTAGACCACCTGCCGGGGGATTCATTAAAAAGTATAAATTTAACACATCAAAAGTATGAAAAATCAGGAAGTAAAAACCAATATTGAAGTTGGAGGTGTAATACTAACCGAAAAAGCAATTTATAGACTTAAAATTCTTCAGGAACACGATAACGAAGGTATCGATCACATGAGTAAAATTGTTCAGATGGGAATACGCGCTATCGTTCATAACCTAGATAATTACGAGCCTGACGAAATAAAGAAAATACAATGTGTATTAACCGATTTATCCTATGTTTGCGATTGGATTGAAGATTTACAAAAGCCATGACCCCAGCCGAATACAAAACCCGCCTGTTTTCGTTGCTTGATCAACTTAAACAGGAGCTTCAGCCACACGAGCGCGAAGCCATTACCGAAGAAATAAAGGAAATAATTGAAGCACTGATCCCTGATTAAAAAAAAGTGCCTAGAGTTCGGAATGCCGAGAGCGCCTAAAGTTGGATTTACTTTAGGCACTTCGCATTTTAGGCGCTCCGAACTTCTTAACCTGTCCTTTCTCCGCCCTTCTCCCCGCACTATCTTTCTAAAAAAAAGATATGCTGCACCTGGCACAAGCACGAAAAATTATTGAGAGCCATCAGCCCTTTTCCTGTTCATTCTGGAAGAAGAACGGCGAAATTGTACATGCCCAAAACGTGGTATGCACCAGCTCTTACTTTCACGGCAACACCTTTAACCTCAAATTTCTCGATTCCGAAGAATTCAGGAAAGTAAAGGCCGTGCTCATTTTCAACGTATGCGACGAGGAGGTATTTGTATGAGAACGACACCAGGCATGAGAAAACCACCTGCGCCACCTAAGCCGCGTTCGGTGGCTGAGCCTGTCGAAGCCGATTTCGCTTCTTTCGGGGTGCATGTTATCCAAGGCGTAAACGATAAGTTTGGTTCAATCATCACCGAAGACACCAAACGCATTTTCGATTACGAGGAAGTAAAGCCGGTGAAGGCAAAAGAAGGTTTCCGGGGTTACGTTCCCTGGGGCTCAGATAACGAACAGCCGCTTCAGATACTCGAAAAAATCAGGGATGACGAAGTGATGTCATCAAACATGTGGTTCAATATAACTACTGGTTATGGCCGCGGATTCAAGGTAACCAAGCCTGATGGAACTCCGGTAACTGATGAAGCCATCCGTAAGTTTTTCAGGCGCAACAACATGACCAAATTATGGCTCGAACAGTTTACCGACATCAAGCATTTCTATTTTTCGGTGCTGGTCATTATCCTGGATACTGAAGGGAAACAGATCGTACAGATCCGGCACAAAGAAGCGGTGAATTGCCGGTTCGAAACCTGCGATCCGGAAACCGGAAACATTGAACATGTTTTCTATGCAAACTGGAAATCTAAGCCTAAAGATGATGAGATTGAAGCCATCCCATTGCTCGAAATGGATGATCCGATCACTGATTTATTAGTTCGCCTGGGAATTGAACCGAATGATGATGGCGAAACTCAGAAACAAACGACTGAACGCAAATTCGCGATCGTGAACCGGATCCCGACTGCAGGCGAAAAGTATTACCCGTTCCCATACTACTGCTCTACCTTCAATTCAGGCTGGGCAAAGTTGAAAGCCATGATTCCGGTGGCTAAAGTGGCTCAAATGACCAACGGAATGGTGATTAAATACCTGGTAGAGTTGCACAAGGATTATTTCTATAAACTCTGCGAAGGCGAAGGGATTACCGACCCGATAAAAAAGAAGGAGCGCCGGAAACTGGAAATCGAAAACATTAAAAACTTCCTCTCCGGAATCGACAATCAGAATAAATCATGGTTCTCCACTTACTACATCGATCCGAATGGAAAAGAACAAAAGATGGTTCGCATCGAGCTCCTGGATAAGGACAAAGCGGGAGGCGACTACATCGAAGATTCGGAAGAAGCGGCCAACATCGTTTCGTATGCCATGGGCGTTCACCCCTCGCTGATCGGAAGCTCTCCGGGCAAAAACAAATCGATTAACGGCACCGAAGCCAGGGAACTGTTCACGATGAAGCAAGCGCTTGAGCGCCCAACCCGCGACATCATGATTGCACCTTATTACCTCCTGAATGAGGTGAATAAATGGGATTTGGAATATGACATTCCAGATCTGATGCTCACCACGCTCGACCAGAAAACCGATGCCAAAGTAGTAAGTACCAAGGACGGCCTCCCCAACCCCTCCGAAGGAGGGGCTTAAAAAGAAGAAATAAAATTCTGCATAAATATGAAATACAACTTAATTACGGAGCGCCCAAACTCCCTCTCCTTTGGAGAGGGCTGGGGTGAGGCTATATGATACTCAGAACAATTGATCAACTGAAAATCGTTGTGCCAACCATCATCGAGATGGATGAATTCAGCGATTTTGAACCTTACGTCCGGAGCGCCGAACTGTGGATTAAAAACCAGGTACTTGGTAAAGATCTTTATGATTTGGTAAACGCACTTACCGATCCGGTGGCTGAGTCAGTCGAAGCCGATTTGCTTTTGCTTTGCAGGTCAGTAATCGGAAATCATGCCTATTGGGATGCTATTCCTTTTCTGGATCTCATACATACCAACAATGGATTTGCTGTTATTTCGGCAACAAACAAAGTTCCGGCCAGTAAAGAGCGCGTTGAGCGCCTTCGCGAACAGTGCCTGATCAGGAGGGATTCTGAAGTTGAATTATTGATTGCTTTTCTGGAAGATCATCCCGATTATCACGATGACTGGAAATCTTCACCGGCCTATTCGGTAATGACCGACTGCCTGATCCGTACCGCTACCGAACTGGCACAATATGGAAATTGGGAAGGAACCCGCCGCGATTTCCTGAAACTTAGGCCAAAGCTGATTCAGGAAACGATGACCCGACTGGAGCCGGTATTCTCGAAAGATTACATCGACGAATTAATAGAAAAGCAACGTGACGGTGATGTAACTAATGGCGACCTAAAGATAATTGTTCTCCTGAAGTATGCCCTTGGATCGCTGATCAATGGTAATACCGAAGCTGCTGCTAAAATTGCCGGTGATGCTCTGCGCTACATCGACAATCATTCTGCCGATTTCGCAACCTACGCCGCCAGTGGCGAATACCTGGCCCGGATGGCAGCCGATTACGTGAATACTACTGATGCCAAAATCTTTTCAAGCCTGTAGCCCCACCCCAACCCTCCCCAAAGGGGAGGGCTTAAAAAAACGCAACGATGAAAATTATAGATAAAAAACAACAGAATAGTTCTTCCTCCTCCCCCTCGGGGAGGCCGGGTGGGGCTCTTAGGCTTTTTATCCCTGAAAAGTTGAGTGAATTGTCTCCCGATCAGCTTCGGTATATTTCTCGCCTTTACCTGATGGGCTATTCTGAAACTGAATTCCTGGTGAAAGCGCTGTTTTATCTCACCGGATTAAAATTGCTCCCTTCGATACGCTACGCTACTCAGGGAGCGGCGCTGCCTGAGCGCGAAGCAGTCGAAGGCGGGTCGTACTGGTGTACTCATGATTCGATGAAAAAGCCGTTTGTTCTGGATGCCAATCAGATTTCAGAAATGAAAAAAGCGGTCGATTATCTTCTCCAGTCTGATGAAGTAAAGCCGTTATCCTGGATCGGTTTTGCCCGTGCGCGTCAGTACCGACTGTATAACGCCACTTTCGAAGAATACCTGATGGCCGAAAACTATTATTTCGCCTATATCGAGACAAAAAAGGATGAACACCTGGATAACCTGATATCGTGCCTTTATCGTCGGCCATGGCACCAGTGGAATGCTGAAAAGATACAGAAGCGGGCCAAACAGTTCCGGAATGTGGATCCAGCAATAAAATACACGGTTTTTATGTGGTACATCGGGTTCAGAACCTACGTTCCCAAACGCTGCAAAGCCTTATTTTCTTCGAAAGGTTCAGGAAAAAGGAGGCCATTCAACCCGCGCGAATACATTAACGGTATGATTCATCAGTTGAACAATGGTGACATCACCATTAAAGAAAAGCTCCTGAAGCAACCCATTTGGGATGCCCTCGACGAACTGGAACAACGTGCCATCGACTTTGAATCGAGCCTCCCCTAACCCCTCCGAAGGAGGGGGATAAAAACGCTACTTTCAACGAAAAATCAAAAATATGACAAGTATAAACAACAACGGAGGTTCTTCCTCCTCCCCTTCGGGGAGGCCGGGTGGGGCTTTCGATCCAATTCAATACATGCAGGCGCTTCATTCAAAACTGAAGCTCACGAACTCCAAATATAAGTTTTGCCGGGTTTCAGGAGTCAACGCCCTGGAAGAAGTATTGGAAAACTTCAAAAAAGCAAAATACTTTTTTGCGGTCGACGACAGCCAGGACGGGGTTACTTTCCGATCAAGTGGCGCTTATTTCGAACGCAAACAGTATTCGGTTTACGTGTTGGGCCGTGCCGATTATGGCAACATGGACCAACGCGAAGAGATTTTATCTGAAGCAAAAACAATCTTCCGGAGCATCCTATCCCGCCTGATCAAAGATAAGCTGACAATTCCTGTACTTTCGGCCGAAAACATCCGGTTCTTCGAGGTCCCACCCGCGTTCGCTTTCGGCACTTCCGGCCTGTACTTCATTTTCACCATTGAGCAACCCGTAAATCTCATATTTGATGCCGCAGAATGGACAAGTTGATATTAACGCAACACTCGGCGCTTGGGCAAGCATTGTAATACAGAAATTTCATGCAAAAATTACTGAGCTGAAGATTTATGACAAGGGGAATCTCGATCATTCATTAATGCAGGAATTACTTGTCAATGCCGGGGTCGATATTGATAAAATCGAATTCAGCTTCAAACTTTACGGTATTTTTGTTGACATGGGCGTTGGAAAGGAGATTTCAAAAAGAAATTCAGGCGATCTCGGATATACTCCAACCCGACAACCTAAAGAATGGTTTTCAAAGAAATATTACGGGCAAGTGATGAAGCTGCGCGAGATACTGATAGAAAAGTACTCAAAAGCAATCACATTCTCGATGATAAATACGCTACAAGCCGATTTAGATCAGCGTTTTAACGATAGATTAACCGCTCGTACAGTATCAAATCTCAGGTCGGTTCGTTACAGAGAGGTAACAAACAACCGTAGTATGAGAAATTATAGGAAGGGTTTGGGTGGATATTTTTATGATGGTGTGTGGAAATCAGTGTAATATTGCATGTTTTCACTATATTTGATAAAAATTACAGCAATGGAATTCCTGGTAATATTTCTGATTTTCTTCTTCCTGATCACCTTTTCAGGTGGCGCATTAAGTAAAAAATAAAAGGGCAGTTGCCCGTCTGGAACAATAATGTATAACCCGGTTGGTTTTCCTTTGGCATCCCACTTCTTACCTTTCTGCCATAATCATTCAGAATATATAGAAAAGATTAAATCATAAACCTTTAGATTTTAAATTTGTTAATAAAATTGAAAAACTTCTTAAAGAATCACTTTTTTATATCTTATATTAATCTTTCTCGTATATTTGAACGCTTGGATTTGCAAAACACTGTAACTATGCTTGAAAAGGAATTTAAATATTACCTGGATCATCAACAAGAACTTGTTGAAAAGTACAATGGAAAGACGCTGGTCATCGTTGGAGAGGAAGTAGTTGGTATTTACGATTCTGAAGCTGCTGCATATTTTGATAGCATCACTAAATATCAGCCTGGTACTTTTCTTGTACAAAATTGTTCTCCTGGAGCTGAATCATACACTCAAACTTTCCACTCAAGAGTAATATTCGCATAAATCATAAAATATGACGGATATTCATGCACTTTCAACCGGACCTCACGGTTTATTAAATCAAATTGTTACTGATATTGAAATTAAAAACCCTTTCACTGGTGCTATTCTTAAAACCCATGCAATTTGGGATACAGGAGCAACAAATACTGTTGTAACTGAACAGACTGCGCAAAATGTTGGATTAATCTCAATTGGTAAAACTAATGTTGCTGGAGTTCATGGCCACAAAACGGTTAACCGGTATTTTGTCAATGTTACTTTAAATAATAAAAGTATTTCCCTCGACCTTTCAGTAACTGAATGTTCAGCATTGTCCTCCGATGGCTCGATCGGTGTTTTAATTGGAATGGATATAATCAATCGCGGCGATTTTGCGATCACAAACTATAACGGCAACACAATCATGTCATTCAGGGTGCCATCTATCCAGGAAATTGACTTTGTAAAGGGCATAAACCAATCAAAACCATTAGTAAGTGCAAAATTAACTTCCAGAAACGATCCTTGCCATTGCGGAAGTGGTAAAAAATTTAAAAACTGCCACGGAAAATAAATAATCACAAAACCTGCAAACGCAGGTTTTTTTATTTTAATGTGATACTGTCCTTTCCTTACTATTCATCGCTTCTTACTTTCCGTCATTCAATCATTTCGTAATTCATGATGTATGGCAACCCTTAACGAAGAAGCCCGGATTCCGGTCTATATTAACGACGAACAGGCAAAATCAGCCCTTAAAAATCTTCAAAATGAGGCTGATAAATGGAAAAAAAAGATGTACGAAGCCATGGAAGGTGGCGATATGAAAGGCATGAAAGATGCTGAACGTGAACTGAAGAATGTGAATAAACAGGCAGCAGAGCTTAAACGCGAAGCTTTTGATGTCAATAAGGTCTTGAGCAACATTTCTGATGTTTCAATGAAAGACCTGAAAAAAGCATTGCAGGCGGTTAACCGCGAAATTGACGGACTGAACCGAAATTCAAAGGAATATGCCGCGCTTCAGGAAAAGGCAAAATTGCTTCGTACCGAAATGTACAATGTAAACGGCGCTTTGCGCGAACAACGCGGGTTCTTCAGTAAAGCCGCCGATTTTGCAAACCGGTACTGGAGCATCATTGGCGCCGGGGCCGCTTCACTTACCGGCGTTGTATTGGGTTTGAAACAAGTAGTTCAAGCTCACAACGATTTCGAAGAGCGGGTAAGCAACCTTTCTGCCTTAACAGGTCTAACCGGTGAAAAACTCGATTGGTTGAGCCAAAAGGCAAAATATTTATCGACATCGGTTATCGAGGGTGGCATACGGATTAAATCTGCCGCACAGGATATTGTCGATGCTTATACTAAAATGGGTTCGGCACGCCCCGAGCTGCTTAAGAACAAAGAAGACCTTGCAGCGGTTACCCAGGAAGCCCTTATACTCGCCGCCGCCTCTAAAATGGACGCTGTTCCGGCCATCGATGCCGTGGCCGCCTCAATGAATCAATTTAACCTGGGCGCTGATCAGGCCCGTCGCATCATCAATGTGCTGGGAGCCGGAGCGCTCGAAGGAAGCGCTGAAATTGCCGATATTACTGAATCGTTGAAAAACGTGGGTACGGTTGCTTCCGATTCGAACATGAGCCTCGAAGAAACCGTTGCCGCTATCGAAGTTTTGGGCGAAAAGCAACTCAAGCAGGCCGAAGCCGGTACAAAAATGCGCGGAGCTCTCCTCAAGATGAAAGAAGCGCAGATTGGCTACGCTTCCGGTACGTTTAATCTTCGCGATGCATTGGTTGAAGCTAATACGAAGTTGAACAGCATGTCGAACGATATGCAACGCGATGCATACAAGGCTAAAATATTCGGAATCGAAAACCAGACCGTTGGTACAATTCTGATTCAAAACATCGACAAATACGACAAACTTACAACCGCTGTAACCGGGACCAACGTAGCCATTCAACAGGCAACGGTTAACAGCGACAACAATAATGCAAAGCTGGCACAGGCACAAAACCGGATCAACGTTACCGCCATTGCACTGGGCGAAAAATTGGCGCCTGCCTTAATAGCCGTAACCGGATGGACAGGCAGATCACTGGCTGCACTGTCGTACCTGGTTGATGTGGTTACAAAATACAGCGGGGTAATTATTACAACTACTTCAGCTATTATTGGATATACTGTTGCAACGAAACTGGCAGCACTGTGGGAAATGCGTAATAATGAACAAAAAGGCATTGGACTTGCGTTGACTAAACTCAAAGTATTCTGGCACGGTGTGGAACGAGGCGCATTATTGCTGTCGGCAGCAGCTCAGGCCTTGCTTACCGGCAATACAGTTAGAGCTACAGCGGCCATGCGTCTTTTCAATATCGAGACAAAGATGAATCCCCTGGGATTAATTATTGGATTAATTACCGCTGCTGTCGTTGCTCTCGCAATGTATTCTCGTGGTCTTACAGCAGCTCAGCAAGCCCAAAAAGCCGTCAACGAAGTGAATATTGAGGCTCAAAAAGCTATGGTTGAAGAAAAAATAAAAGTCGAACAGTTGCTTAAAATTGCGAAAAATGAAAATTTATCCAAAGAAACCCGGTTAAAAGCAATCAAAGACTTGAACGAAATTTCACCGGAATACCTGGGCAATCTCACACTTGAAAAAATCAACACCGACGAGGCCAAAAAGGCGACTGATATCTACATCGAATCGATTAAAAAGAAAGCCAAAGCGCAGGCAGAGTTTCAAAAACTGGTCGAAATTGATAAAGAACTGATCGATTTAGAGAACGGCAAAGGTGCTGAACCTACATTTTGGCAAAATGCCTGGAATATGGCCACATCTGCCGGAAATGCCGCCGTATATGCCGGAAAGTCAACCATTACAGCCCTTAACAACATTGACGAAAAAACAAAAGCTCTGCTTTTGACTAAAAAGAAACTTACTGAACAGATGGATAATGAAAATACTACCACTAATCCGTCTGGTTCCGGTAAAAACCCGGAAGGGGAAATTACAGCCGCTCAGGACCTTGTTAAAGCGAAGGAACTGGAACTGGAGAATGCCAAAGCCATCATTGCCACTACACCCGCCGAAGTTGCCGCTCGAAACAAGAAGATCGAAGCGATTCAGAATGAAATAAATAAGCTCAATCAACTTGGAACATCGAAGGAAGGAAAGGGAGATGATCCTATAATTAAAAAGAAGATTGAAGACGCTGAAGCCGCCAACTATGCCGAAATGGCCGCGATTAAGAAACGCCATCTCGAAGGCAAAACAAACGAGGATGAGTACAACGGCGAAATGCTTGCTCAGGAATTGAAGTTTTTGACCGATAAACTTTCGATCTACAAAAAAGGGTCGAAAGAATACGAGGAGACTTACATGCAGTCGCTCGAAGCTCAGTTGAAAGCTCAGGAAGATGCTGATAAAAAAACCGAAGAGGAAAAGAAGAAGTCGCTTAAAAAAGAATTGGATGATCTTGACAATCAGCAAAAATCCGAACTTGCTTTACTGAAAAAGGATGCACTTGCAAAAGGCTTTTCCGAAGAAGAAACCAATGCTTTGCTGATTAACAAAGAAATTGAGTTTCTCAACAAAAAATTAATTCTCGAGCAAAAATATGGTCAGGACACGGTTGAAACCACAGCAGCCATTACTGCTAAAATAAACGAACTGGCCGAAAATGCCGTGAAAGGTGATGAAGATCGGGCAAAAGAATTGGCCGATCTCAAAAAGAAATATCTCGATGAAGAGGTATTGGCGAAAGAAGAAAAAGTCAATGATCTGGCTTCATTGGATAAATTATACCAGTCCGGATCAATTAAATCATACGAAGAATATCAGCGGCTAAAAACAGAGATTAACAAAAAATACGAACAAAGCCGATTACAGAAAGCAATAGAATTCGGTAAAAAAGCTCAGCAATTTGTTTCGCTGGGCTCAAATTTAGTGCAGTCATTAATGGATGCTGAATTGTCTAAGGCTGGAGACAACGAAGCAAAGAAAGCCCAAATCAAAAAAAAATATGCTAATGCTCAGTTTCTGATGGCTGCCAGTGAAATCGTTGTGAATACTGCAGTCGCAATTATGCAGGGTTTTGCACAATTAGGGCCAATCGGTGGCGCAATCGCTGCAGTAATACTTGGAGCTACAGGCGCTGTGCAGTTAGGAGTCGCCAATAAAGAGCGTCAAAAAATGCAAGGTTTCTCTGATGGCGGCTTCACCAGTCCAGGTGGCAAGTACCAACCGGCTGGCATTGTCCATGCCGGAGAATACGTGATACCGCAGGAAGGGGTAAACAACGCACAATTGCAGCCTGTTATCGATCTAATGGAAATTGCCCGGCGCAATGGTTCCCTTGCCCGATTGGATCTTCGCCCGGTGATGATGTCGGTACAATCCGGGAAAAGTTATTCCTCCGGAGGACCAACCAGCGCCCAAACAACATCCGGATCGCCAATCAATATTTTATCTTCCGGATCCGGCATGACTGATGCCCAGCTCAATCGGTTGAATGCAATTCTTGACCGGCTCGAATCCAAAGAGTTTTCTATTGACGTGGAAACTTACGAGCGCAAGCGCGATAACTGGAAGAAAACCACATCAGGAGGGCTGAAATAGGAAAGCGTCATCCCGAACTTGTTTCGGGATCTGTCCTTTTCCAACCCTGCCCACCTCCTTAAATTAGTCAATAGTAAATCGTAAAATTGGATATCATGATCATTACTCTTCCCGGTGGAGCATCCCAGGCATGGGGATCCGAAATCCTGATCAATATTACCGAGGCCATTGCGCCGGTTGAATCCGAAAACTACCAGGTCATCATCCGGATGAGCAAAATGGATGGTGAAACGGTCGAAAGGGTGGTTTTGCTGAGTGCTGAATGGCCGGACAGCGAAGGAAACGTAAGCGTTGATGTTTCGCCCAACATCAGGTCGGCAGGAACATATCGCGTTGAGTTTGGCGAAACGTATTACCCGATTGTGAATGGCGAAACCGGAAACCTGGATGGCGGTATGCTGCCCGAGCTGACTGTTGATCTGGAGATCGTGAACTCGGTAATCATCGAAACCGTTGATTACACCATCCCTGGAGGAGCAGTTCAGCTATCGGGTAACCCGGTAGTGATCAACGCGAAAACCACGGCCTTGAATATGGCCGGAAAAACCAATTATAAACGCGCCTTAAAAGTATCTTGCGAGGCACTAATTGGCAACCCACTCATTGAAGAGATTACTCCGGCTGTGGCACAATCAGGCTACGAATCCATTTTTGATGTTTCCGGACTGGTCGATCAGCCAGCCGTGTACGATTTTTCGTTTCCGGCCGTTGGAGTGGTCACCGACCACCGGGCGCTGGAGCTGAATGTGGCGCTCGATGTGGGCGAAATTTACCTCGATACCAACGGCGACCGGCAGGTAAGTTGGCAATCACTTGCTCCGGAATCGAATACCATCCGTATCCTGAAAGGTTTCCTGCGCCCTTACGAGTTGGCCAAACTCGAAGAACTGGGGCGGAATTTCAATTCGGAGTACATCAACAAAGGCTGGTTCCTGACCCATTTGCCCGATTCGATGGTGGTTTCGCCCACGCAGGTGGTAAAATTGTGGTATCTGAGCAAGTTTACAGGGATGGTTCAGGCTGAGTGGCATTGCAACGTAACCCAAATGACCAATTACGGAGCGCATACCTATACTTATTTGAAAGGCGATTGTAACCTGGACCCGGCCAGCGGATTGCTTGAGTTCAACATCAACCCGCAGTTCATGGGATTCATCCAAACGGTTACCGACCAGTACCCTATCCTGAATTATTCGTTCTGGCTCGAAAAAAAGAGCGACCACACGAAGATTTCCGAAAGCCGGACCTTTGTGGTCAATAACGATTACCACGAGCAAAGCCACACGTTT
Source organism: Prolixibacteraceae bacterium (assembly GCA_025355875.1). GTDB lineage: Bacteria > Bacteroidota > Bacteroidia > Bacteroidales > Prolixibacteraceae > Aquipluma. The sequence goes on from JANXYV010000045.1 coordinate 63,367, forward strand.
TATTACGTCAATCCGCTATCAGGCATCGACTGCATTTGGCTTCACGGCGAATACACCGAAGGGCTGAAGACCGAAAAGGAAACCGGTTACAAACCGATACCGTTTGGCTCCGGAACAAAAGTGCCCGGACTGAAAACCGTTTCGACCAGTGGCCAACGCTCCTGGAAACTGAATACTGGTTACAAGTCGCGTGAAGAGATACTCGCGTTGCGCGATTTTCTCGAAAGCCGCGAATGCTGGATGGTCGACAATGACCAGCCTAGTCGCCTGATCCCGGTCATCATCGAAGCTGCCGACTATGTATTGTTTGATAGCATGCCCGATTTTATCCCGAACCTCCAAATAAAAATACAGGAGGCACACCGGTAAAAGCCCCCTCTAAATCTCCCCCGAAGGGTGAGACTTTAAAAACGCTTTGAACAACGATTATGAAATTTGTAAAAGAAATATCCCAACTCACCCCGCGCCCCGGTAAACCGGGACTTTGCCCCTCTCTCTGAAGAGAGGGGCGGAGTGGCCGCTTGCGGACACCGGGGTGAGTACATTTAAAAATACCATTAAGTATGAGAAACTTACGCAGTTTGCTCGATATGTGGCCCGACCCTCGAATGAAGGAAACCATCCGGAGCCTGTGGCGCACGGTTTTCCCGGAAGCCCCTGCCGATAACAAAACCTATGGCCGCAAGAATAAAGCATGGAGCGAAGTGAGCGGAGGTGGTTCTGCAACTTCTGGCCTTGGTATGGACTTTACCTCTGGTGCTGCGGTTGACTTGGGTGTACCTTCAACGATCGACTCAACCACAGAGAATACTCTTACAGAACATAGCCATACCCATAAACTTGGGGATATTGGAATAGCAAATATCGTTGACGGAACACCTGTTGAATATGGGGCATTGTACAATTGGTATGCTGCAACGGATTCAAGAAAGATAACAAGTTCCGAAGATTGGGTTGTGCCAACATTTGTAAATTATACTGATTTAATAAATCCTTTAGGTGGTATTTGGGTCGCAGGTACACACCTAAAGGAAATAGGAAATATTTATTGGGATTCTTCAAATATTGATGCAGATAATTCTACTGGATTCAACGGGAGGGGTACTGGTATAAGGGAGGTTTCTAATGGTAATTTTATACAAATAAATACTTCTACTAGAATTTGGTTTATTCCAGAATATCCCAATATTTATGGTGAGTTCTTATTAACAACAAATGATACGTATGCCTTCTGTGGATCAAGTACTATGGAGGAATATCAAAAATTTGGGAATACTATCAGACTTATTTATACTGGTTCAAGTTCGCCCACTTCATACACCGGAAATGACGGTAAAGTTTACCCAGTTGTTAAAATAGGTGATCAGTATTGGCTCGCTGCTAACCTAAACGAGACTAAATTCCGTAATGGAGATTGGCTTCACGGCTACGAGAATGGCATTTACACACCAATTACAAACGAAAATTGGGTTGCACTGACCACCGAAGGAATGTGCTATTATGATGATAACGAAGCCAATGGTGGAGGACAAGTTCCTTTAACTTCTACACTACAACAGCTTCAATCAAAATCTCACAACCCGGTAACCATAGCCGAAGCATCCGCTTCACTGGCAAGCATTGACGAAAATCAGGTATTGACGATTGAGCCTCAATCAGGAGGTGACAATTACGTGGATTCGGCTGATTTGGATACCAACGCCAAACTTACTTTAGGCAGAACAGGCACATTGGCAGATTTGGATGTTCAGTTTGGGAAGGTTGCTAAAACAAACAGTTATAATGACTTGGGAGACAAACCCGCACTGGCAGTCGTTGCCACTTCCGGTAGTTATAATGATCTCAATAATAAACCCGCAGCAGACATCGACATAAAAGTAGCTTTTAATTTCATTACAACTGCTGAACTTTATTTTGAATACAACTGTCCGCAGGCAATGGTTTTTACGTCGCAGGAGTTTGAATTTCTGATTGCAACGATTGCACCACCACTGAACACCAACCTCGCCAAGTACGATAAAGTAACCATATCGGCACAGCGAACAGGATTGATCATACTTAACGGACATACGCTATGAAAATTCGTGAATACATACAGGTTTATGACACAGGGGTTATTCCTGAAAGTCAGATTGATCCTAATAAATTGCAAATTGCTATTGAGGCAGATGCCAACCAGATATTCACTATACCAACACTCAATAATTTTTTGTACACCAATTATTTAGGGAACAGTACTGCATCAGGTACCTTGGTGTATAATTATACGGTTGACTGGGGCGACGGGGCAATAACCGCAGGAATAAATACCTACAACTCTGCAAGCAGGATTCATACCTATCTCGAAGCAGGGAGATATACTATTCAAATTTCAGGTACTTTCCCGTGCTGGGACACTAATGGTGATGCTCAAATCAGGCTTTTGATCACACGGGTGCTTAGTTGGGGAAATATTGGATTGAAGAAAATCAATTTTAATGGATGTACTGCTTTAATTGCATTGCCTGATCAGCAATCAAAACTAACATCATTGCTTACAGCAGTTAACTTCTGTAATGGCTGCACGTCTTTAACAGCCATTCCTTACGGGACATTTTTTGGGAATTCGGTTGTGGCTGACTTTAACTACTGTTTTTATAATTGCGCTAAATTGAAGATAATAAATGCTACCACATTCAGGGATAATACAAATGCCTATACGATGCAATATGCGTTTGGAAGTTGTGCAAAATTAGAATCCATTCCTGCAACTTTATTTAGTACCAATACACTAATAAAAAAATTTAACTATTTATTCTATAGTTGTTCTACCCTAACTTCTATACCATCAGCATTATTTCAGTACAATACAGCCGTCGACAGCGATTTTACATGTACTTTTTATAACTGTACTGCTATCACATCCGTTCCGTCAGGTTTGTTCACCAATGTTAAATCGGCTACTTTTGGTAATACATTTTCTCAATGTTATTCAATAGCAACTATTCCCGCAGATTTGTTTAAAGGACAAAACAGATGCACATCATTTAATAATACGTTCAGCTATTGTTATAAACTGCAAGGTGTTCCCTCCGGAGTATTCGATTTAGATGTGGCCGGGAGCAATTTATGTACAAATATGGGTGCGTGTTTTTACAATTGTGGAACAGATGTGAGTGTAACTTCTTTTACTATTGCCAATAATGTATTTAATCAGTTGAGGGCGGTTACAACTTTTGCCTCTTGCTTTTCTACTTGTACAAAATTAGAAACTATACCAACCGATTTATTTAAGTATTGTGTTGCGTGTACTTCATTTTCCGGAACGTTTTCAAGTTCAGGTGTTGCATCAATCCCTTCAGGACTGTTTTCTTACTGCACCTTATGCACTACGTTTGATTCAACCTTTCAAGCTACAAAGATTACATCAATCCCTTCCGGACTATTTTCTTATTGCACAGAGGTCACTGTTTTTCAATCTACTTTTGCCTCTTGCATATATCTTATCAGTTCCGGTATTCCGTCTGATATATTTACCAATTGTACTAAAGTATTGTATTTTGGATATGGTACTATTGGAAGTGGTGCATATTATTACGGGGTATTCTATAATTGTACAAATGCCGGGTTTACTTCTATTCCGGCTGGGTTATTCGATTCGTGCGTGAACGTAATTTCTATGAATGGAGCATTTTTCGGAACTAAAATAACCTCAATTCCAAACGACCTTTTGAGGTATTGTACCGCCTTAACCAATGCAGAATATGTATTTTACGGAACCAGTATTACATCAACAACCGGCAACATTTTTCAATATAACCGTCAAATTACTTCTGTATTTGCTTGTTTCGGGAGTTGCACCCAACTAACCACTGTTCACGTTGACACATTTAAAACCTACGGGAATAACCCCAATGGCATTGTAGATTTCGGATCATGCTTCTCTGGTTGTACAAATGTTGGTTTTACAACCGTTCCTGCTGACCTTTTCAAATATTCAGTCAATGCAAAAAAATTTAATAACAGTTTCAACAGTTGCACTAAATTTACCACTATTCCTGCAGGATTATTTAGTTACAATACCATTGCAGAAGAGTTTGTCGGCTGTTTTTATATGACGGCTATAACCTCTATCCCTTCTACTCTTTTTACAGGACTAACCGCGATAAAGACATTTCAAAACTGTTTTCAATATTGCAGCGAATTAACCTCTATTCCTTCTACTCTGTTCGATGATCAAGGATTATCGTTAAGTGTAAATTGGATGAATTGTTTTCAGGCACAGGCAACAAGTTCAGCATATAGCAAGATAACAAGTGCTGCCCCAACACTTTGGACAAAAGGGAATAGTCCAGTTGGGACAGCTTGTTTTAACAACCGCACCACCTCACCAAACTGGTTTAGTAATTCAGCATCAATACCGGCAGGATGGAAATAAAAAAAGGACCTTTCTCTAAATCTCCCGTTCGGCTGAGCACATAATTAAAGTACATAACGATGAAAGCAAAACATTTAATAAACGCGATTTTTAACCTTCCCACTACGGGGGAATTAGAAGGGGGCTTCTCATGCTAACCCTCTCCCTCGCCTCCGTTGCTATTCCGATCCCTGCGGATTTTTCGATGCAACTCACATGGAAATCGCCCATGTGCGATTTCGAAAAGATTCCTTCAGGGTATGGATTGGGAATTTCGCTGCCTATTAACGAACATACCCGTGCGCTGTTTGGAAATCCGGAGCGATTCTCGAAGCATCGGTCCCTGAGCTTGTCGAATGGGTTCCCCGGTTTTGAGGTTCGTTTTTCAGGAGTATTGTTGATGGCCGGTACGCTCAAAATTAACTCGTGCAGCAAAGATGCCTACGATGCAACCCTGATCGACCAGGTGGGAGTATTGAGTGAAAAAGAGGCAGAGCGCAATATTCTGGAAATACCCGCATTTTCGGAAGAAATTGCCTGGGAAAATAAAACCAGTTACGACCCTGCCACCGATGCGTATTGCTGTTTCCCGATCCGGAATCCCGATTTTTTCAAAGATAAGGGAATGAAAGTTCCGACTACAAACGCCGGAAACCCAGAATCGGATGTCGAGGTATTGCGCTATATTTTTAACCATTCGGTTTCGGCCAAAGTGAATAAGCTGGCTGTTGGCGGAACTATTGCACAGGAAGAAGGAACGATTGACCTTGTTGAGACTGCTGTTGATACGACTTACGACAACCAGGCGCTGAGTGTCGTCAGTCCGTTCTTTTTTTTAAATAAAATTATCGGTAGCGTATTGAAAGACAACCTGTTTTTTATTACCGATAATTGCATCTCGACCGACGACGACTTGAAACTGTTGTGTCTGTATAACAATTACGACATCACGCCCATGAGTTTTGGAGTGACGCAAACGAACGAGTACATCGTTTCAACCGAACACGACGATCAGGATATTTTATCGCCTTACCTGGCGGTTTATATCAAAAACATAACCGGTTATTTTCGCGTTTATCCCATCGACTTGAAGCTGACTCCAAAAAACCACCTTCCTAAGATGAAAGCCGGTGAATTGCTGCTTTCAACACAAAATTACCTGAACATGGTGTTCCATTTTCTTCCCGACAATACGGTGCGGGCGCTTGGCCGCGATGATTTGATTACTTCGGAAGCCGTTGATATAGAACCCTGGTTTATGGGTGAGTGGGCTATTGGAGAGCAGAAAAACACAGCCGTCAACCTGCAATGGGAACCCGATGCAAACGACTTGCAGTTTGGCGAGCGGTTTACCAATTTAGACGACCGCCGGGCCGACATCAAAGCGCCTGTTTCGGCATGGGCAGATCTGGATGCAATTACCTCGCCGCAGGAGGGTGAAATACGATTTCTGACCGACTTGGGCCTGTTTGTAGAATATGGCTGGAGAACGATTGACGACCCAATGAACCAAACGCTGAATGCCACTTCGCACGATGTGCTTGGTTGGAGCGAAATCAGCATTGCCTATCAGAATGGCTGGTACGAATACGGACGCGAAGAGGTGGAAAACATTAAAACAGGTTGGAGTACACTGGCCGGAAACTTCGATGATCCGGTTTTGCAACTGCTTTACCGTATACTGACCGTCCGGCAACAGGGAAATATGAGTTTCTGGAAGGCGAAACAACAGGCATTTTCGCCGCGCCTGATGCTTTATAATCCGACCGACAATACAGGATACAACGAAAATACCAATCTATCGCTGAAATGGGATAAGAGCGATAAGGGAATTATGGCCAAATACTGGCGCAACTGGCTGCCGTTCTGGGCTAACCGGCTGCCGGTAACCGGTAGTTTCGATGTGCCGGTGAATGTACTGCGGTACCTGATCTGGAACATCTGCCAGAAATACCGCACCCGCGAAGGCGAATTCCTGATCGAAGAAATGAGTTGCGAGATCTATATTGACCGGATTGGAGTGGTGGAGGTAAAAGGGTTTAAAGTATAGCCCGTTGTTTTTTTTGTCCTTTCGTGCCAAAGGATGTGGCCGTATTTTCGAAAGAAAAACGACATGATTTTGAACTTCAACTTTACAGGCTTCTCTGACTTATTATGGAAAACAATATGCGGAACCGTTAGTGCTATCCTCGGATATTTTCTTCCAATCAAAGATTTAGTGCATTTGATTATTTTGTTTTTTCTTGTTGATATGATTTTTGGATACTGCGCCGCCCGGAAATTGCGTGGCGAAAAGTTCTCGACCCGAATTGTATGGCATACTACTTTTCCCCGAATGTTGATTTCAATCGTCCTGATTATCATGGCTTATTTGTGGGACACAACCTGCCACCAGGATTGGCTCCCGACATACAACCTGATTGGTTGGTTTATTTCCGGCATCCTCATTTTTTCAATTGCCAAGAATGGATATAAAGTAACCAAGTGGCGCGGATTTATAGGGCTTGAAAACCTGCTTCAAAAGAAAATAAAAGACGAAACAGGAATAAATCTTCCCAAAAACCTGATCCTGATCCTTGTATTCCTTTTTTCTGCAGTTATTTCCCACGCGCAAACCTACCTGAAGGCAGCTGATAAGGATGATTACAACAAAAACTACCTTCCTTATTGCCAGGCTCCGGTTGAAAGAACATTCATTATGAAAGGCGAGGTTACGCTTCTCCTCGTGAATGGCTATTATCATCAACCGAATGGCGATTACATTGCCAAGTTTCCGCTTGTGGTGAAATGGTATCCTATTGAAGTCAGGAATACTGTTTGCGAAAGCTATCAGCAAGACATTACGGCCTATTTCAAGGCGAATGTTCCCAGAAGATACCCCTGGTCAGTTGATGATTATTACAAGAATTGGAAAACAGGAAAGATACAGGCTGGCGATATGGATTCAAAATTTTGTGGTATTTGTCCATATCCATTGAAATGATATTTGTCGGAGTAGTTAAAGGAAATAAGGAAATAGCATTTCGGTTTGACACTGCTAATGCCGAAGAAGGATGTTATTATGACATTAGAAAGTTGCCAAAAGGAACGATCAGGAGAATCATGAAAAATAACATGAAAGTTGGTGATGATCCTAAGCCTTATTCTGGTGAATTTGAATTGAAGTTTGAAAAACTTAGAAAATATAAATGACATGGCAGATTTTACAAAAGCTTATGAGTTGATGATCGTCAATGAAGGCGGTTACGTCAACGATCCGGACGATCCGGGCGGAGAAACCTACAAAGGAGTTGCCCGCAAGATTTTTAGCAAATGGGACGGCTGGCCAAAGATAGACCTTTTGAAGCGTCAGCCCGGTTTCCCGGGCAATCTCGACAAAGACACGGAACTTCAGCAGAGCGTTGAAGATTTCTATCAGGTTCAATTCTGGAACCGTATTTCCGGGAGTCTTATTTCGGAACAGGCCGTTGCAAACTCCATATTTGATTTTGCAGTGAACGCCGGTGTAGGCACTTCCGGCTCTCTGGCACAGGTAGTTGTTGGCACTCCTGCCGATGGAGTTATTGGAGATATTACCGTTGGTGAAATCAACAAATGTGATGTTGCTTTCTTCCTGTCTTCATTTGCCTTGGCTAAGATTGCCAGGTATGTTCACATTGTAAAGAAACGGCCTGCAAGTCGAAAGTATTTCTATGGATGGGTGTGCAGAACGTTAGTCGAATAATTTAAAACAGATAGTCATGAGTATAATTACAGACATTTTATCAGGTGGAGCATCCAAGTTGATTGATTCGATAGGCAATGTCCTTGACAATGTAATAACCACCAAAGAAGAAAAGCAAACGCTTGACAATGAAATAATGAAGGCAGAAATGGAATTTCAGCTTGAATTGGCAAAAATGAGCATTCAGGAGCAGCAGGCTGTTTTGGGTGACGTACAGAACGCCAGACAGCGTGACATTCAGATTCAGACTTCTTCTGAAACGACCAAGTTTAATAAGCAGTTGATGCCAATTTTAACCTTGGCAACGATAGGGATTGTCTTCATCCTGTTTTTTGTAATCGTTTTTGTACCGACTGCAATCAAACAGGAAAGCAAGGAAATTATCATGTACATTCTTGGAGTTGTTTCGACAATTTTGGTTCAGGTGTATTCTTACTACTTTGGTTCGTCGGCAGGTAGTGTAAGACACGCCGAAACGATTGCTAACCTTCAAAAGACATCGACATAGATTAATACTGTTTGACTTAATAGGTTTATTTGGTTAATTGGTTAATTTTTCGATTTTCATTTTACCTCCTGATCACGGGCTGATCGGGAGATTTTTTGTTTGTTCATTCGTTAAATTGGGCTGTTCATGTAAAAAAACAGCAGTTTCATATACAAAATTCAAATTCTTCAGATACGGTTTCAGTCTTTACAAATCCAGGAGGATCTGGGAATTTTGTTCTGACATGCTCGGACCGGTCGCCAAAGTGTCTGCGGATGTATCGATACGTTGAAGCAATATCAGTGTGCCCTAACTGGTTCATGATCTCGATAATGGTTGCTCCACTCTCAAGCAACTTTCCGGCGCCGGTATGTTTGAAGGAATACCACTTGTATAAATCAGTCAGCCCTACCCTATTCCTGAATTTATTGAATCGTTCACGAAGTGTATTATAACCGATTGGTCTATTTCCCGGTCGGCCATACGGACCAATCAGGTACATATCTTTTCCAAAGTTTTGCACTCCATGTTCAACGAGTATCGAATACATCTGTGCAGGAATGTCAATAGTTCGCTCTACGCGCTTCTTTGCGATGTGTTTAGGAATGTGTATTGTACGTGCCGATAAATTAACCTGATTAAGTTTCAGCTTGAGTAATTCGTCGCCCGGGCGAATAAAACAAAAGTATTGAAGCATCGCACCAAGGAATAGTTGTGGATCTTCAGCCCGGATGATTGGAAGTATTTGCTGAAGGTCTTCATCTAAAAAAGGAATAGCCGAAAAATCCTCTCCGGTTTCGGGCAGTTCAATTTTCCCAACCGGACTTTCATTGATTACCTTACGATCAATAAGATAAGCCCAGAACCCGTCGAGCGTTAATTTATATTTTTCAACCGTTGGTCCGGCCAGTTTACGGTCAATAATCAGGTAATCAAAAAAACGCAAAATAAGGTCATGATTGTAAGTGGAGAGATCGTTATCAACCAGTTTTTCACGCTCAAGCCAGGATACAAATTCACGCAGCTTTCCCCGGTAACTTTCGTAAGTCTTTTTTGCTTTGATATTCTTCTGAAGAGTAACGTATTCTGAAGCATAAAACCTGACGTTTTTATTTGCCTTTCGCTTTCGTCCGTAAACCTGTGCTGCCTGATGATACTCCAGATCATCGACATAAACCACTTGAACCGATGAATCATCGGTCGGATTCCAACCCTTCAGCAATTTTGCAGTGAGGTTGCTTATTAATTCTTCGGCATACTTATACCTCTCCTTTTTGGTTCGGAGCTGGCCAAATCCTTCCTGGTATCGCTTCCTAACCATTTTCCCATCACGCGGATTCCGATACCCTAATTCAATCCACCAAGGTTTTGAAAGGTCGCCACCCTGATCAAACAGGCGTGGCGACCTGAATAATTTCTGTCGTTTCATAATGTTTGAAAAAGTGCGTCCCCACGCCCAAAACCAAACAGATACATACAGAAATACACTTTTCAAAAAATGAGATACAAAATAAATTTATAACTCATTGAATATTAGATATGTTACAAAACATCGTGGAGCTGGCGGGAATCGAACCCGCGTCCAAACGAGGAAGCAATATGCTTTCTACATGTTTATCCCCAGACTTGATTTTCGAGTAAAAGCTGGATCAGGGCCACCGACTTTTACCTTATCTTCTGAATTTTGCGGAAGTTCCGAAGCACCACTTCCACTATCCCCGATTTATTTGCACCGCCTGATCGGGCCGCTTCAGGGAAGTAGCACCCGGGCAATGTCTCGTTCCAGCACCTAGTACCGGAATAAAGTATAACCTACTTAGTTCGGTTACGCAGCAAGAGCGTAGTTATTTTCGCCAATTGAATTGTGAACGCCAAGTTTAACGGGCTGTGCGATCAAGGCCCTACATGCTTACATACCTCTTCTACCCGCTGTCAAAACCAGTCAGCCCCGGTATCAGAACCACAAAAGTACAATTTTTTAGCCAATTTCGGACTTGAATATCCGGTCCTCTGAAGAAACATTAAAAACTGCAGGTTCAAAAAAAAACAATGGGAAACTACTTCACCCAAAAATCAAATTTCTTTTCACCTTCCAGAAAACCTTCCAGCCGGTCTCCAATCTTTACCGGCCCCACTCCGGCGGGGGTTCCCGTATAAATAAGGTCGCCTATTTTTAAGGTAAAGTACTTTGAAACGTGAGCGATAATATCGTCAATCGGGAAAATCATCAATGCTGAATTTCCTTCCTGAACCGTTTTTCCGCCAATATCCAGCCGGAAATGAATGGCATTCCGATCGGAAAACGAACTGATCGGTGTAAATCCGGAAGAAATAACTGCGGAGTGGTCGAATGCTTTTGCCTTTTCCCATGGCAATCCTTTATCTTTCAATTTGTTTTGAAGATCACGGGCTGTAAAATCAATTCCGAGTCCAATTTCTTTATAATACCGGTGTGCAAACTTTTTTTCGATGCTTTTTCCCAGACGGCTGATTTTTACGATCAGCTCAATTTCATAATGGACATCGTTTGACCAATCAGGAATATAAAACGGGTCGTTGTTTCGGAGCAAAGCCGAATCGGGTTTCATGAACAAAACCGGTTCGTCCGGAATTTCATTGTTAAGTTCCTTGGCATGAGCCACATAGTTGCGGCCAACACAGATGATTTTCATGGTCACACGTTTTTTGGTTTAATATGCTATTTTCAGGTCATTTGTGGTCATTTGCTTCGTGTCATTCAATGGTTTTTCACTTACCATCAATGACTACCAATGACAATTAAATGACTACGAATGAAACTTGATCCTACTTCATACGCAACTTAATCGCTGTCAGTACCTTCTTGGTATAGAGAGGAAATTCATTATTCATAATCCAGCCAAAGTAACCCGGTTGTTCGCGCAATACTTTTTCAACCGGAATGCCTTTGTTTTTGCCGAAATTGATAGTTTCCACCCCATTTTCATCATACACAATCCGTCCGACAAAATCGACGTTGGTATCGTAAGCCGAAAACTCGCTTAAGGCCTGAATTTCATTAACTATTGGTTTGGTGACTTTCCCATGGGCATCTGCGTATTCCTCGTCCTGATAAACGTCAAGTTGCGCCTTCAGCACCTCATAAGTGGCTTTGGTGTCGGCCATGGCACTGTGGGCATCTTCAAGAGGTTTCTGGCAATAAAACTTGTAAGCGGCTGCCAAAGTCCGTTTTTCCATTTTATGAAAGATGGCCTGAACATCAATAAACTTGCGCTTTTTCAAATCCAGATCAACATCAGCCCGTAAAAACTCTTCGGCAAGCAACGGAATATCAAAACGGTTCGAGTTGAAACCTGCAAAATCACACCCTTCGATAAACTGAGCGATGGTTTTGGCAAGCTCTTTAAATGTTGGTTTATCCTGAACGTCAGAATCAGAAATGCCATGAATCTTAGTAACCACTTCAGGTATAGGCATTTCAGGATTGATCCGCCACTGTTTTTCTTCTTCCCGGCCATCAGGATGAACCTTGATCAGGGCGATTTCAACGATCCGGTCGGTGACAATGTTCATTCCTGTTGTTTCCAGATCGAGAAAAACCAGGGGATTCTTTAGATGAAGGTTCATTTAAAAATTTTAAGTATTTTGACGGGCAAAGATAAGCTTCCAATTCCAAACACAACTTATCCGGCAATCAATATATCACGCTGGAATTTTCTATTTGACAAGCTGCAACTTGCCCGGAGTAATTCCGTTTTCGTTAAACGCATCAATTTCAAACCAATAAGTCGAGCTTTTATCAGGACATGGAACTGTTAACCGGGTCTTTTTATAGACCTGATAGCTGTGGTACAATTTATCTTTATCAGTTCCGAACCGAATATTGTAACCGGTAGCATTGGCGGACTTTTCCCACGACATTTTCACTATGTGAGGATTCCGGTAATCTCTGACTGCCCGAAATGAACTGACTTTTTTGGGTCTGTGATTTGATCCGGACCCAAAAATACGGAAATCGGAAATAGCGAAAGTGCCCTGTGGTACATGATAATTCGTGATTTTCAAATATTGAGCCTGAATTGGGGTTTTCAATTCTTCATAGGGATTGGCCTGATAGTCGCTGCAGGTGGATCTGTCAATCAATTTCTTCCAGATTTTTTTGTCAAGCGAATATTCCACCAGATATTGATTAGCCAAAACACTGTCAGTTCCTTTCCTTTTAGTTTCTTTCCCGGCAAAATTGATCTGAATGGCATTTACTGTGCAAACCGAACCTAAATCGAAACTCAGCCATTCGCCCTTGTCTCCAGTCATGGCGCTCCAATAAGTCCCCATATCTTCATCAAAAGCAAATGTTACCGGATCGGTTGCCAGACTTGAAGATGCCTGTGCTGTGATATTATCCGAAAGCAGTGACCATAGCGGATCGAGTTTACTGACATTGGTGTATTTGTGGTTTGGAATGATGATCGGGTAATCGCCAAAGTCAGTTTTCGTATACAAGTTCCCATCCTTGTCGAACCCGGCGGGAAAAAGCCCCAGCTTGGAAGGACAGTTGCGATTTGCAGGAGCCGTCAGCGTTGCCACGTGCCACCAGTTGCCGTATTTATCAGCAAAAGTCGACCCATTTCCAGCTCCACAAACAAATCCATCAGGCCGATATGAAAATGGATTATTCGCTGCATACTTGAAAGGTCCCATCGGGCTATCCGAAATATATACTGCATCCGAAAAACTGTTCAAAACATTGTCAAGATCAGCACATTGATAATAATATTTCCCATTGTACTTATTCATCCACGAGCCTTTCACTCCATTATTGCCGGATTTATCCGAATTCGGTTTGGGTTTTGATTTGCTGTTTTTCAAAGGATTTGTTTTGCTGCAGGTCACTGGAACACCTATGGGATTAAGCAGATTTTGTGGATCCAATTCACGCACCATTACACCGTCATGATTGGAACATCCATAGTAGCAATAAACTTTTCCATCGGTATCGGCAAAAAGCCCAAAATCGCTTACTATTGAAAGCAGGCTGGAACTGCTGTACAATTCCCACTTTCCATGGGCAGGATCATTCGAACGATATATTTTATCTTTGAGCGAAGTGGCGAAATAGAGCCAATCACCAATTAAAACGGCCGTTGGCGCCGGATTTTCAAATGGAAGATTTGCATCAGAAACAAATTTCCAGGATAGCAGGTCGCCCGAAAACCAGTACCCTCCGGCATTTGAAGCAAACAGGAAATAATTGTCTTTATACAATACGATAGTCGGGTCGGTGATACCTTCTCCTGAAAGTTGATCCGGGCTAAAAGGACGACTGAGGTTCAGTGGATTGCAAAAGGTTTGAGCATTTGACGTATTTTCCCGAATCACAAGAATGACGATCAGAGCCAGAACAAAAAATATGAATTTCTTTTTCATCCGATTTTAGCTAATTGCAGAGTTTTAACACCAATAATCTTCACCGAATTCCTGCCCCTTTGCTGCATTACCAATCAAATCCCAGGCACCTCTTATTCCTTATGAAAAGAAAAGAAATAAAAAACCTAACAGTGTAATCTGTTAGGTTTTAGATATACATTATTTTAACTATCAAGCGTTTATCATCATTGGCATCAAAAGCATCAATACATTTTCTTCTTCATTATCCGTCTCGGCAGGTAAAAGTAAACCGGCACGTGTAGGATCCGAAAGTTCCATTTTTACGTCAGTGGCCGAAAGATTCGCTAATATTTCCTGAAGAAAAGTTGATTTGAAGCCGATCTCCATATCTTCTCCTTCGTACTGACAGTTCAGGCGTTCGACTGCCGAAATTGAAAAATCTATATCCTGAGCTGAAACCACCAACTGGTTTTCTGTCAATTTTAAACGAACCAGATTACTTGCCTGATTCGAAAATACTGAAACACGACGAACCGTATTGTAAAACTCAACCCTGTCAATAATCAGCTTATTTGGATTGTTTTGAGGAATGACCGAATTATAACTTGGATAATTTCCTTCAACCAAACGGCAAATCAGTTTAAAATTGCTCAGTGTGAGAAAGGCATTTTTGTCGTCAAATTCAAGTTTCACATCAAAATCTTCTTTTGGGAGCAAACTCTTCAACAAAGCAGCCGGTTTTTTAGGCAGAATGAAAGATGCATTCCGTTCAGCTTTGGCATCGAACCTCTTGTAGCGCACCAGTTTATGAGCATCGGAGGCAACAAACTTCATATCCTCGGTGGTCAGTTCAATGAATATTCCATTCATCACCGGGCGAAGTTCATCATCGGCAGTGGCAAAAAGCGTTTTGTTTACTCCACTCAGCAAAACATGGTGGTTTACATTGATGGTTGAAGCAAGCGCTTCGTTCAGAATAGGCTGTTGAGGGAAGTCCTCCCCATTCTGGCCAACAATACTGAATTTCCCATTTTGAGAGAATATTTCGATGGCAAAGGTTTCAGGATCAATCTGGAAAGTCAAAGGTTGTTCCGGAAATTCCTTGAGTGTTTCGTTCATCAGTTTAGCAGGAACAGCAATGATTCCTGTGCCACTTGTATTTTCAAGTTCCAGACTGGTTATCAGGGTTGATTCCAGATCGGAAGCTGTTATAGTCAACAGGTTATCGTCGAGCAAAAACAAATAATTATCCAGAATTGGAAGAGTATTTTTTGAATTGATCACTTTACTGATAGCAGAAAGATGACTGAGTAATTCGGTACTTGAAACAACAAATTTCATCGGTTTTTATTTTAGAGTTTTTATAATCCTTTCTATTATTTGCCATAAAATCACCTTCCTGACTATTTAATGGGAAGCAGACGAATATACAAACTTTGATTTTTTTTACCTATGGATCGGCAAATATTTTATACAAAAGAAATCACCAGTGATACCTGCGACGGCGAACATACACATACACAGCGCCAAACGCCGAAATTAACAGAATGGGCACAACCACATTTACCAGCTGCCACTTCAATCTGTCTTCTTTCATCCGGACTTTATCGAGCAACCGGATTTTTAAGACGCGCGAACGAAGTTCCATCAATCCTTCATCGTCGCATAAATAGCTGATAGAATTCAACATAAATTCTTTATTTCCATAGGTTTGTTTCGAATACCGGTCGTAACCTAGCTGCATATACTCCGGAACTCCGGCATTAATGCGGTATTGATTGGCCATCAGGTTTCCATCCGAAAATACAATTATTTTGGTCGGTTCACTTTCAGTTTTTACTTCGGAAGCCGGAACACCGTACGAGTCGACCATCCGGTTTTTAAAAACTGAAGTAAAAACACCTTCGAGTAAAATCCCCACCGGCTGTGAGGCTTTCCCGAAAAGTCGGCGGTCGGGTGGATTATTGATGCTGGCCAGACTGACTTCCACCGGCGCCTTTGAAATCAAAGAATATGCTGAAGTGCTCAAAATTACTGTTTTTCGAACCTGATTCATATGCCCAACTGTATCGATTGAACTCACAAACTCAGCTTTCACGCGGTTCAGGTTTCGGCTAATCACATGGTTTTCCGACGGAATCAGCAGAGGTGAATAATACCAGGGAGCTGGAGTGAATTTTGCCGGAGTCCCTGCCGGGGCTGTATTAACCGGAAGCAGCAAACATTCGGCATCCTGAATCAGATTGGAATTCAGCCGGATTCCATACCGGAAAAGTTGATCGTCCAGATTCAGGTTTTGAGGGAATGCAAGCGTCATCATTCCGGTACTTAAACTGTCCAGATTTACAGAAACCGGGTCGATCAGACACATCAACCGACCACCACCCATCAGGTACTGATCGATGAAAAACTTATCTTTTTCGGTAAACTTTTGGGTTGGATTGGCTACGACTAACGCTTTGATTGCTTTTCCTTTCGATGCAAACTGATCCCCCGAAAACCGGACAACCTGGTATTTTTCATTCAGTGAACCAACCAGGTCGTGGGTTTCGTATTCATTCAATTCACCTTGTCCGGTTAAAAAAGCAACGGTCTGCTTTTCGGTACTCATCAGCTCTGAAAAAGCTGAAGAAAACTCGTATTCCAGGCTTTCGATCGAATTATTCAGATTCACTTCGTAATGTACCGGATTGTTTTTCAACAAATTAACACCAATTACTTTTTCACCGTATTCGATGATCGCTCCGGGGAAAATGCGCCTGGTAACCGTTCCCTGTTCAGTGTTCTGACGAATATCGGTAGGCTGAAGCCCTTTTTCGGCCAACGCTGAAAATAGTTTATCTCGTTGTTTAACGTCAGCAATCTGATAAGGATCAATGATAAACAAATTGATGATCTGAGAGGAATATGCATTGTAATCGGCAATTTTCTCTTGAACCGACTTCTGCAATTTCCGGAATCCGGGAGACAATTCTCCATCCAGATAAAATGTAATGTTGACTGGTTTATCCAATTTCCGGACCAGCTTTTTGGAAACTTCAGTGAGTGAAAATCGTTTTTCAGCAGTCAGATCGAACCTGAAAAAGGATTGTCCGGACAAGAATCCGATAAGTAGTACACCCGCAAGGATAGCTCCGCCTTTCTTGATTTCACCCTGGAAATTAACCGAGTGAAAATGAATAATCCGGCTGGTTAGAAAAATAAAAACAAAAATAGAAATGAGGAAAAAGACCAGATCGCGCGAATCGACCACTCCCCTGCTGATGGAAGCGTAATGTTCATTAATTCCGAAGCTGGAAATCGTTTGCTGAACGGCTGACGGTAATTGCATGGCACCCACCAGATCAAAGCCCATATATGCAAGAAACGAAATAAACAAGGCCAGGATAAAGGCAAAAACCGGATTATCTGTAAGCGAAGAAGCAAACAACCCAATCGCAACATAAATCGCAGCCAGAAAGAATAATCCAATGTATGCGCCCCAGGTTCCGCCGGTGTCGATGCATCCAACCGGATTTCCAAGCAAATAAACTGAGTAAAAATAGATCAGAGTTGGCAAAAGTGAAATGCCCATCAACAGCAGACCCGCCAGAAATTTAGCAAGTACAAGCTTCATTACCGTCAATGGCCGGGTAAGCAAAACTTCCATGGTGCCCATCCGTCTTTCTTCGGCGAACATACGCATGGTAATTGCCGGCACCAGAAAAAGATACACCCATGGAGCCAGAGAAAACAAACCATCCAGAGATGCATATCCGCTATCCGGAATATTGTAGTTTCCCGGAAAAACCCATAGAAAAAGGCTGGTTGCCAACAGGAACACGAACACAACCACATATCCCGTAAGCGATCCGAAAAAACTGGTAATTTCTTTTTTTAGTAAGCTAAACATACCTTAATTACATGTAATTTAATTGTCGAAATGCTTCTCGGATGCTATCTTTAAATTTAAGGAAAGAAGGCAATGTGTCTAATTTTTTAATCGCAATTTTTTGTCCTATAGGCAAATATAATTCGCCAATAGTTAAATCACTTCTTCTGCGTTTAGTTAAGGTTTGTCGAGCAATCCGAATAGCTTGTTCTATAACAGATTTGGGGTCAGATATATGTTCAGGATGTTTATTGATTCTTAGCTCATTATCTATTTTATCAGTTCCAATTTCCCTTTTAAACAATTCTTTATCAGCTAACATCCATGCTTCTATCATTTGGACTGGAACAACATAAGTTAGTATTTTGCAATACTCTACTTCATTTTTAAATTGCAAAGCTGCGATTGAAGGATTAATTTTATGCTGAAAGACATTATTATCGCTTTCATTATCAGCATCTACATGTACACAAAGTATCATTATCCCATTTTCTTCAATACCCTTTCTTGATGCTTCAACAACTTGCTCGACAAATCCTAATCCCGCCTTTTCAGTAGAAATAGGAATAATAACATTCTCAAATTCACCGCTACATTCTTCAAAAGCAATATTGTCGAAAGTTCTTTTCACAACACTTTGAAGAAATCTTACATCTGTGATTCCTTCAGTCATTATACCAATAAAAATCTGTCTATTCATAATACTACAATGAACTACTGGCGTTTTGGAGAATAGAAGTACTTAAATAAGCCTTGACTGTTGCAATTGTAAGTTTCAAATCCTGTTCTGAGAAACAGGTTAAATTGAATGGATCATTTTCTTTTGCAACTGGGATTACTTTAGTAATATTTAAACTGTAACGAACCTTTTTTATTTCGGTAATTCGTGTACGCATTTGCGAAAAATGAACAGACACGTTTTTATCATCCTTCCATCTCATCATTTCTCCTACCAAAGCAGGAGAATGAGTATTAATGATTACTTGACGCAATGGCAGATCTGGATTAAAATCAGTGCTAAGTGCTTTTACCAAATTGGACATTGCTTCAAGGCGATGGGGGTGTATTCCATTTTCTGGTTCCTCAAAACATAATAGACCAACATTCTTTACATCATATACCAAAATACACAACGCCAAAATACGAAGCGTACCCTCAGAAAGTACTCTTGATGTAAATTCTTTGCCATCAACCCCTTTTAATTTAATGATGTATTGTCTGTTTGGTTTATCATCATAAACATCTACTTCCGTAAATTCAGGCAAAAAGGAATTCAATCTTCTTGAAATCTCAATTAAGCTGTAATCGTCAATTTGTCTTATTCGAAACAGTGCGGCAGCCATGTTTTTCCCACTTGAAGAAATAGTATCTTTTATCCCTGGTTCTTGCTTGGTTGGCTCTCTTAAAAATTCAGGATTAAGTTGCAACAATTTCCATGAGCGCATTTCTTCTTTTGCGGCAAATACATGCGGGAAATCTATTGAAGTTACTCCTCCCAGAACTGTTTGAGATATAATATCTGCAGGAGTAGCCTTTGCTCCAGACCTACCATCTTGTCTCATTTTTATTGCAATTACACCTCCCTCAACTTGTGTCGTCTGAATGAAAGGATCTCCAGATCCTCCTGCTCTTAATTTCTTAACTAAGGTTTTGACATTTTTAAATTTCTTTATCCATTCATCTTCTTCTGGCTTTATTTTTTTGAGGCTTTCATGTTTTACAAACAAGTCCTCTAAACCTAACTCATTTGGCTTTCTCTCAATAATTAACTCATATCGTAAACGAGTGTTATTTAAATCGTATTCTCCGCCCCAATTATCTTTTATATTGCGATTTAAAAGCATTTCAACAGCGAATTCCATTGTCGTTGCATAAACATTCTCATCATATTGAGTAAAAAGTTCTGTCGGATCACCTCTTTGCTCTCCAAAAGCAGTTCTTATATCAACTTCTGCAAGTCTTGAAAGTAACATTAGGCCATCAAACAAATTACTTTTTCCAGAAGCATTGGTTCCTGCAATAACAGTCAATGGAGTAAACTCCATTTCAAAATTCTGGAAAGATTTGAATCCATTTATTTTTATATAGGTTATCATAGCTCTGTATATTAATCTCAATAATATTTCAACAAATGTACGATTTAGGCTCTAAAAGTCATCTAATTATAGATTTTCTATGATTCAGAAATCTTCAACTTCCCTACCATCAACCCAGCCGCCCGTTTCGACGCTCCAGGTTCTCCCAGTTTGATCATCATATCATGGTAATCGGCCAGCATTCGTTTTTCATTTTCCGGATCATGAAGAATTTTGTTGAGCTCCCGAATCACTTTTTTCAGGGTAAAATCAGCCTGAATCAATTCCACAACAGCCTCGCGCCCCAAAATAATGTTGACTAAAGAAACCCATCGGGTCTTCAGAAAGAATTTCTTTAGAAATATAAACAGCCAGTTTGGGGTTAGCTGATAAACCACGACCTGAGGCACATTCAGGATGGCTGTTTCCAGAGTCGCCGTTCCGGAGGAAACAATGGCCGCGCGACTGTGAACCAGAATATCGTAGGTTTTTCCCCAGATTACCGGCACCTGACTTTCTTTCATAAAAGGCTGATAATATTCAATCCCCATATTGGGAGCTCCGGCAATCACGCATTGATACTCCGGAAACTGAGCCGCAGCTTCAAGCATAGTAGGTAACAAAACGCTGATTTCACCTTTTCGGCTTCCGGGCAAAACGGCCAGTATTGGTTTATCTGTCAACTTATTTTCAGAAAAGAAACGCGAAAAGTCAGGATCAGACTTCTTTTCCAGAATCGCATCGAGCAATGGATTTCCCACATAATTGACCGGAAAATTGTATTTGCGGTAAAACTCGGTTTCGAAAGGAAGGATGGTAAACAGTTCGTCTACTGAAGCAATCACTTTGTGAACCCGTTGTTCTTTCCAGGCCCAGACTTTGGGCGAAATGTAATAAAAAGTCCTGATTCCGTGCGCTTTGGCAAATTTAGCCATCCGCAGGTTGAATCCGGGGTAATCAACCAGGATCAGCACATCAGGCTGAAACGCCAGCATATCCTGTTCACAAAACCTGAAATTTCGTTGGATCGTCCGGATATTCAGGATCACCGGCACAATACCCATGAAAGCCAGGTCGCGGTAATGTTTTAGTACAGTCATGCCAGCCTGTTCCATCAACTCGCCGCCGAAACCTCGAAATTGTGCTTCCGGATCAATCAAACTGATCTCTTTGATCAGATTTGATGCATGTAGATCGCCTGAAGCTTCACCGGCTAAAACATAGTATTTCATCGAGTTACAGGTTTCAAATTCAAAATTCAAAAATTGTCGACATTGATAGTCATTAAGTCATTCAATAGTCATTGATCGTAAAGAAAAACTGGGTATTACCAGTAATGACGCGAAGCAAATGACCACGAATGACTATTTCCCTAATTCTCTTTCCTATTTTGTATTAACCAATGACAATTTTTTACATCACCTTGGCAATCAGCACAGCAAACGCATACATAAAAGTTGCCATGATAACGCCACGGGCCGCCATATCGTATTTTAGTCGGTAAAAAAAGAAGAAAAATCCCAGGTTCGGGAAGACACAAAGACTTAGTATTTTCAGGAATATTTTCATTTGCCAGATATTACGGAGGTAAACTGACAAATTCATCTCGCTGTATTTCACCTGGTAAACAATCAGAAAAATAATCAATGGTGCGATAATACCAATTATCCAGCCAGTGAAAATCCGGTCGTAGCGGGTGCTTTTTCTCATCACATTAAAATTTCCAGCTTTTCATCATTTCGAAGGTTCCGTAACAGGTCATATCGGCATTAACCGGAACCACCGATACAAATCCGTTCTGAAGCGCATGGATATCGGTTTCCACCACATCTTCTTCATGATTTTCGAAATAACCCGCCATCCAAAAATATTCGCGTTTCTGAGGATCGGTTCGTTTTTCAAATTCCTCCACCCATTTCCCGGTGGTTTGGCGGCAAACCTGGATTCCTCTGATTTCACCTTTTGGGATGTTCACATTCAGGCACACAAACGGGGGTAATCCATTTTCAGCAACCTGCTGAAACACACGTGCCACATATATCTTTGCCCTTGAAAAATCTGCATCATGATCATAATCGTTTAACGAAAACCCAATGGAAGGAATGTTGTGGATGCACCCTTCGAGAGCTCCGCCCACGGTGCCCGAATAGACTACGCTGATGGAAGAATTGGCCCCGTGATTGATTCCTGAAACGACAAAATCGGGTTTCTCGTCAAGGAGCTGATTGAGTGCCAGTTTAATACAATCGACCGGAGTTCCTGTACATTTGTACACCTGAAAACCTCCTTCATCTACGGTTTTTTTTACGCGGATCGGGTGATCAACGGTAATCGCGTTCGACATTCCGGAGCGGTGACTGTCGGGGGCCACCACTACCACATTGCCAAAAAGGCGCATTACTTCCGTCAATTCTTTCAATCCTTTTGCTGAAACACCATCGTCGTTGGTAATTAAAATCAGTGGCCGATCTCTCATACGTCATTTTTTAATGCTCCCAAAGATAAATGATTGTACCTGATAAATTCTCCGGAACGAAAATTAAATCCTCAATTCTTCATTACTATCTGTATTTCATCGCCGTTCTTCCACATCCGCGAAATCTCACAATACTCGCCAGGATGGGGAACATATTTAACATTTCCGTGCGTAACTGTTGGATTTACTGCCCATTCCGGAATCCTGACAAAGACATCCAGAAAACGGGTATCGGCACATTCACATCGTAGGGTTATTTCGTTGCGGTTGGACGAATGGGATTCCTGAATCAATTTAATGGTTCCGCCAGTCGTGTGCCGATGAACCAAACTGGAAGCGGTAAAAAGATTAACAAAAATCCGGTCATCATTGTGGGTATAAATGACCGACTTCAGGAACCGTTCGGAAAGTGGTGAATTGGATTGATGAAGCAAATCGTCCAAAATATCTCCAAACCTTACTTCTCCTGAAATACAGAGTAAATTGGCATTGAGTTCAGCCCATTTCTGATGAATCGCCAACGACGCTGAACCCGAGTCAGCAGTAACAACCGATCGTTTCAACTGATATTCTTTCCATTCTTTGACAAGCAATATCCATTGACTGTCTGATGGCTTCAATTTCAATTCTTCTGATCTGGAAATCATTTCATTGAGCTTTTCCACGTCGGTATTCTTTTCGGTAAATGCAACCAACGAATCAGATGCCAAACGGGATTTCAATTCGGCATCAATCGAGATCTGTGATTCAGGAAATGATTTTGAATTAACCACATTCAGGCTGTATTCATCATTTTCACAGGCAAATACCAAACTAACCAACGCCAAGATTGCACCCAAACGGATTTGTTTCATTCTGAATAAATTTTTGAAACTGAAACGTATTTATCGTCAACAGGTTCAAATTTAAAATTCAAATTTGTTTATATTTGCATCAACTCAAAGACCGAATTATGAAACTGAATTTTACTCCGGCGGTCTGTTATCCCGCAATCTGATCATTTCTGCAAGGCAGAAAGCGGATCTTTCATCTTTTTACTCCTTCTTTTGTTTACCTCATTAAACCATTTTTATCATGCCGGATAAAAACATATTTTCATTGTTTGCACAATTAAGGTCCATCCAGTTTCAATCACTTTGGACCGACATAAAAGAAGCTATTGCCGGAAGCGACCGTGATTTCACCAGCGACAGTATTGGAAAGGCTTTGCTTATTCTTTCTATCCCAATGGTTTTGGAAATGATTATGGAATCCATTTTTGCAGTGGTCGACATATTTTTCGTTTCGAAACTCGGAGCCGATGCGGTGGCAACCGTTGGCATTACAGAATCGAGCATGACCCTGGTTTATGCACTCGGAATGGGCCTCAGCACAGCAACAACCGCTATGGTGGCCCGCCGGATTGGCGAGAAAAAAGCAGGGAAAGCAGGAGTTGTCGCATTTCAGGCAATTGCTGCCGGCTTTTTCGTTTCGATGCTTATCACGATTCCGGGAATTATATATGCCAAAGAATTTCTGATACTGATGGGCGCTTCCAAAAAAATGGCCGAAGCCGGTTATATGTTCCCCGCCATCATGTTTGGCGGAAACCTGGTGATCATGCTTCTGTTTATTATAAATGCCATTTTCAGGAGTTCGGGCGACGCTGCCGTTTCGATGCGTGTTCTGATTTTCGCCAACCTCATCAACCTGATCCTCGACCCGCTGCTGATTTTTGGGATCGGACCATTTCCGGAATTAGGTCTGAAAGGTGCCGCAGTTGCCACAACCACAGGTCGCGGACTCGCAGTTTTCTTCCAGTTTTATTTGCTATTTTATGGGAACAAGCGTATCCGTCTCGAACTTCATCACCTTAAAATCAAACTAAAAGTGATGTTAAAGCTGTTTCGCCTTGCGGCTGGAGGAATCCTGCAATACATCATTGCTACTTCGAGTTGGATCGCGCTTTACCGCATCATTGCGGTGTTGGGTTCAGAAGTTATGGCCGGATATACTATTTCAATCAGGATTGTGGTTTTTGTATTGCTGCCCTCCTGGGGACTGAGCAATGCTGCATCGACTTTGGTTGGGCAAAACCTGGGAGCCAATCAGCCCGATAGGGCTGAACGTTCGGTTTGGATTACCGGCTACATCAATATGGTTTTGCTTTCGCTGGTCGGAATCATCCTGATCAGTTTTCCGGAGACTTTCATCCGTTTCTTTATCAACGATCCGGAAGTCATCCGAAATGGAAGTATCAGTCTGAGGATTATCAGCATTGGATTTGTTTCATATGCGCTGGGAATGGTCCTGACACAGGCCTTTAATGGAAGTGGCGACACCACTACTCCAACCCGGATCAACCTATTCTGTTTCTGGCTGTTCGAAATACCGCTGGCCTATTTGCTGGCCATCATTTTTGACTTGAAAATCTATGGAATTTCAATTGCAATCGTGATCGCCGAAACTGCACTTACACTCACTGCCTGGTATTTCTTCAGGAAAGGGAATTGGAAAACGGTGAAAGTTTAGGAAAGATTCATTCGTACCAGGGAAAGAGGAAAAAAGAAATTGTCATTGGTGGTCATTTGCTTTGCGTCATTCTTTGTAAATTGCAGCGGGCAATTACAATCAATGACAATTGAATGACCTAATGACAATCAATGACATTTTTTTCTTTTCCCTCTAATCTTTCAACGACAAATTCCGGAGTTTTGGTGCTGTTCGGGCAGCAATTCCGACAACGATCAAAGTCATAATTCCGCCGAAAATAACTGATGGAACCAGGCCCATTATTCTTGCGGCTGCTCCCGATTCGAATGCTCCCAGTTCGTTGGAAGAACCAACAAAAATGCTGTTGACCGCTGAAACCCGACCTTTCATTTCATTGGCCGTGAAAAGCTGCAAAATGCTGCTCCGGACCACCACACTCACAAAATCGAAACCACCGCTCAGCAAAAGACAAGCTGCTGACAGGTAGAAATTTTCAGAAACCGCAAAAACGATCATGCAAAGGCCAAAAGCTGCGACATTGAATAACATTTGTTTCCCTGAGTTTTTTACCGGCGGATAAAGAGTCAGAAAGACTGACATCAAAATAGCCCCAATGGCCGGACAGGCGCGCAACAGACCCAAACCCTCAGGCCCCACCTTCAGGATATCTGAGGCGAAAACCGGAAGCATGGCCACCGCACCACCAAACAGCACCGCAAACATATCGAGTGAGAATGCTCCAAGTAACACTTGATTCTTAAATACATATCGGATACCTTCTCCTATCCGGATAAAAATCCGGTCATCGCTATTAGCCTCATGAACCACTCTTCCGGGACTTTTTATGAAATACAAAACGATCACACAGGTTAGAAAGGAAAAGAAAACCATCAGATAAGCAGGTACAATTCCGAAGAAACCATACATCAAACCTCCCACCGCAGGGCCGGTAACTGCCGCGATCTGCCAGGCTGTACTTCCCCAGGTTGCAGCTCCGGTGAGAAGCTCGCGCGGAACTAATTGCCCAAGCAAGGCAGTATGAGCAGGCATCAGGATTCCGCGGGTCAGGCCGACTAAAAATATGGTGGTAAAAATTGGAACAGTACCGGTAAGTAGCTTAATTCCAAAAATATTAGAAGTGGAAGCCAATAAAATGGCGGAACCAATCAATAGCAAAGTGCTGGTAAAGGACATGATTTTTTTCCGGTCCCATATATCTACAAAATGACCGGCAAACAATGCAATCCCGATTTGCGGAATTACTTCAGTAAGACCGATCATTCCTAACGAAAATGGATCTTTGGTTATGTCGTACAACTGCCAGCCGACAATCACCGCCTGCATCAGTACCGCCGATGTCATGAAAAACCGGTAAGCCAGAAACAGCCTGAAATTGCGGATATGCATCACCGTGAAAGCTTCGTTCGAAAAATATTTCTTCATTCAAGATGCTTTGTTTGTTACTGAAATGACTGCAAAGATAAGGTTAGTGACTTTCTTCCGTACTTTTAATAGAATGAATCCAATATAAAGACTAATAAACAGAAAATCGTATCTTTAGTTTGAAATTCAAAAATCGAAGAACATGGGCACACTTGGAAATTTAATCTGGTTGATTTTCGGAGGGTTTCTGGTTTTTCTGGAGTATATGGTTGCTGGGTTTTTACTTTGCATTACAATCATTGGTATTCCATTTGGAATCCAGGCATTTAAACTTGCGATACTTGCTTTGTGGCCATTTGGCAAAACCATCGTTTTAACACCCGGAAATCCGGGATGCCTGTCGACCATCATGAACATTTTGTGGCTGCTCATTGGAGGAATCTGGATTGCGCTGACTCATCTGATTTTTGGAGTGCTGCTGGGAATCACTATCATTGGAATACCCTGGGCGAAGCAGCATTTCAAACTGGTATCGCTGGCATTGACACCATTTGGAAGGGAGATTGTGGACAAATAAAAACCAAGATTTACCGGGTTGTCAAGGTTTCAATTTGTTTCAATCAATACTGCAAACTGCGACTGACCACTGAAAACTTCTTATCCCTGATGTGTATGCAATCCGCACTCTTTCTTCGAGTTATCTTCCCACCACCAACGTCCGGCGCGGAAATCTTCTCCGGGTTGAATGGCACGGGTACAAGGTGAACAGCCAATGCTCACAAAACCACGGTCATGTAAAACATTGTACGGAACATTATTTTCCTTCACGTATTTCTGACAATCTTCGAGCGACCAGTTTAACAGCGGATTGAATTTTATCAACTTGAAACCAGCATCCCAGACAAAAAAATCAAGATCCTGCCGGTTTTCAGATTGCGAAGCACGCAATCCGGTTATCCAGCATTCGTTTCCAGCCAATGCCCTTTTCAGGGGTTCCACTTTCCGGATGCTGCAACATTCTTTCCGGTTTTCAACCGACAAATAAAAACTCAACGGACCTTTTTCGGTAATCATCTTCTCCACGGGTTCATGTTTGGGATAAAAAACCTGAATGGACTTTCCATATCGTTCCAGGGTCCTGTTCAGCACTTTATAAGTTTCTTCAAACAAACGTCCGGTATCCAGAGTCACTACTTTAATATCCAGATTATTACTGAAAATAACATCCGTAATTACCTGATCTTCTATTCCGAGACTGGTTGTAAAAACCGCCTTTCCTTCAAACTGTGCAGCTACTTTTCGCAACATTCCGGTTAAATCTCCGGAAGCAGCTTGCTTATTTAAATCTGCCACTAGATTCTGATCCATCGTCTCCATTTGTTTATTAATCGCTTTCACTTTATCTTGCCGGCAAATATCACAAGAAAACACAAAAAACCATCGAAAAGACTTCCGAAATATTGCCTGTCGAATTCAAGAACCGCATCAAAAGCCAGTTTCCAACTGATTTTGAACAATTTATCGAAGCTATCGATCAGCCACCAGCTATCAGTTTACGAACCAATCCAAGAAAATTCAAATTACCAATGTCTTCGCAACGAATTCCCTGGTGCGAAACCGGAACTTTCCTGACCGAAAGACCTTCGTTTACCCTCGACCCAATATTTCATTCCGGAGCCTATTACGTTCAGGAAGCCAGTTCGATGTTTCTGGAACAGGCTTTCCGACAAATTGAACATGCCAACAACCGGATTGTTTTGGATTTGTGTGCAGCTCCCGGGGGAAAATCGACTCATTTACTCAGCTTGCTCGGCAGCAGCGATTTGTTGGTTGCCAACGAAGTCATCCGCTCAAGGATATCGGTTCTGGACGAAAATATCCGGAAATGGGGGCATCAAAACGTGGTGGTTTGCAGCAACGATCCGGCTTATTTCAACGCTTTGGAGGGAATGTTTGATATCATTGTGGTGGATGCACCCTGTTCGGGCGAAGGACTTTTTAGACGTGATCCAACCGCAATCAATCATTGGTCGGTTGATACAACCAACCTGTGCGCCACCCGTCAGCGCCGCATTCTAGCAAATATCTGGCCAACACTGAAAGCCGATGGTTATTTGATTTACAGCACTTGCACCTTCAATCCGGAAGAAAATGAAGAAAACCTGAGGTGGCTCGCTGAAAACAATGAAATCGAAAGTCTCCGGATTCCTATTGAAGAAGATTGGGGTATTCAGGAAATGGAAATGAATGGATTGTATGGTTACCGTTTTCTTCCACACAAAATTAAAGGAGAAGGTTTTTTCCTGACCCTGGTTCGTAAAAAAGATGGCAGCGACTCCTTCCCGATTCCTAAGAAAATTAAGTTACGGCTTGAAAGGATGCCTAAGCAATTTGCAGAGATCAGAAATTGGCTCAATACGAAGGAATCGGAGTTTCTCGTAAAAAGTGAATTCCTGATTGCCTTTCCAGAAGATAAAACTCCCATACTGAATGTATTGATGGAACAACTTCGCATCATCAATTTTGGTTTGATCTTGGCCCAGTTCAAGAAAAACGATCTGCTTCCTGTACATACTTTTGCACTTTCGGTCGATCGTAATCCCGAAATATTTCAAACAGTAGAACTGGATTTGCGTGATGCTTTGATTTTCCAGAAAAAGGATGAAATTCGGATCAATTCGACGTCCAAAGACTGGCTCCTGGTTCAATATCAGGACGTGCCGCTTGGCTTTGTAAAAAACCTTGGAAATCGCGTCAACAACTACTTTCCAAAAGAATGGCGGATCCGAATGGCATTGCCGGAATTGCCACAACCGTGGTATCTTTAAGTTCAACGTTACGCGATACGGGTTGCGGGTTTCGAGTTAGAAACAACACGTATCCCGAATCTCGGAACCCGAAACATTGTATCTGCTCCTGCGACTGATTACTGATCACTTTTCCCTATCCGGTATAGGAACTTATCGGTCCTGAAAATAATATTATCGCGAACAATGGCAGGTGTTGCTTTTACTATTCCTGACAACTGATTTTCGGCCACCAGTTGAAAAGTCAATCCCGGTTTGATTACATAGGTTTTCCCTTTCAGGCTGAATAAATAAATATTTCCGGAGGCATACAAAACCGAAGCATTAAAAAGGTCATTCAGCTTTTCTTTCCAGACCACTGTTCCGGTCCGGGCATTCAGGCAGGTTATCATTCCACGCTCATGAACCATATAGATCAGGCTATCCACAATGACCGGCGTTGTAATTTGGGGCACATCAACATCCACTTCCCAGGGAACTTTTATCTTAGTCACATCACCGGTTCCGGTCGGATCGACTGCCAGTAACCGGGCATAAAACGGACTTCCGTCTTTCGGAAGCATCCAGCCCGAATTGACATAAACCATTCCATTATAACTCAAAGGCATGCTCACTGTTGAATCGTCGCCATAAAACACCCGCCAGATTTCCTTCCCAGTTTCCGGTTCATACGCAATGGCAAGCTGCGAACCATTGCTGATCAACTGATCTTTGCCTTTGACATTTACCACGATGGGTGTACAATAGGCTTTTCTCGAGACCGGTTCAATATTGTCGTAAAACTCCCTCGGGCGATCGGTCTTCCAAATGGTTTTCCCGGTGTGTTTATCCAGCGCAATGAGGTACTGAACATCGGTCCCTTCGATGTGCAAAATGAGAAGGTTTTTATAAAGAAATGCTGATGAAGCTGCGCCCTGCATGTGATCGCAATTCAGGTCGGTGCGCGTCCAAACGATTTCAAAAGTTCGGGTATCGACACAGGCCGTTCCATAAGTTCCGAAATGGACATAAACAAAACCGTCTTCGATGCACGGAGTCGAAGTTGCATAACTGTTTGTTGGATGAATGTGCTGAACCGAATCGGGTTTGAAAAGCATAAGCTCTTTCAGTATTTTTCCGGAATTAAAATCGGTGCAAACTGCAAACAGTTCCTTTCCGTTTTCCGTGGCTGAACTCGTCCAGATTTGATCACCAAAAACGACCGGAGACGACCATGCGACTCCACGAATAGCAATTTTCCACAAAATATTGGAAGTTTCGCTCCAGTGTACCGGAGCGTCAATACTCACAGAGTGTCCGTCGAGATTGCTTCCACGCAGATGTGTCCAGTTTTCCTGAGTTTGAGCCAGTATTCCAAAGGAAAATGAAATAATAAGGTAAATAATCAGGCTTAGTTTTCGGATCATGTTTTAGGTTTTAGTTCAGCAGAATGAATTATGCACATTACCTGATATTTTCAAGCACATCAACCAGCAGTTTCCAGAATTTATCCACGGTTTCGATATCGATTCGTTCACCAGGCGAATGGGCTCCGCGAATGGTTGGACCAAAGGAAACCATGTCGAGTTCAGGATATTTTTCGAGGAAGAGGCCACATTCCAATCCGGCGTGAATCGACTTAACCAGTGGTTCGTTCCCAAAAAGTTTTTTATACGAATCGGCAGTGATTTTAGCCACAAGCGAATCTGGATTAGGCGTCCAGCCGGGATAACCTTCAGAATGTGAAACTGTAACGCCAGCCAGCATCATTGCAGATTCAACCATTTCGGCGGCCATTTGCTTGCGGCTGTCAATTTCGCTGCGCTGACTGGTAACCAGCACAATTTCATTTTCGCCGGAAAATTTGACAGAAGCCAGGTTCGACGAGGTTTCTACCATGCCAATCATCCGGCTGCTCATTTCCAGAACCCCATGAGGACAAGCTGCAATCAGTTTCAGCAAGCGGCCCTGAGTATCCCGATCCATGATATATTCAGGCAAAAGAACTGATTGATGAAGCATTTTCAGTTTTGGCTCTGCATATTCAAATTCAAATTCCATCTCTGAAGCAAAAACATTCCATTCCACAATCAGGCTTTCCTTTTGAGAATGAGGAACCACAACTACCGAAAAAGCTTCGCGCGCAATGGCATTCCGGAGGTTTCCGCCATTAAAATCAGCAATCCGCAAATCAAAAAGTTTCGAGGCGTCAATCAAAAATCGGTTCAGGATTTTATTGGCATTCCCCCGGTTTTTGTGAATATCATCTCCTGAATGTCCGCCGATAAGGCCCTGAATCTCCAATTTTGCTGCAAACGAACCTGCAGGCAATGACTCCGGAATATATTTTAAGGTACCTACAGTATCAATGCCTCCGGCACATCCGATAAACAATTCACCCTCATCTTCCGAATCCAGGTTGAGCAAAATATTTCCATGGATAAAACCTGGTTCAAGTCCAAAAGCTCCGGAAAGTCCGGTCTCTTCATCAACCGTAAAAAGACATTCAAGCGGACCATGCGATAAATCAGTTGCCGTGAGAACGGCCATTTGCGCTGCCATACCGATTCCATCATCGGAGCCTAATGTTGTTCCTTCGGCCATTACCCAACCATCTGAGATAAAGGGCTTTATTGGATCGATTTCGAAATTATGCACCGTTTCGTTATTCTTTTCGCAAACCATGTCAACATGCGATTGGAGAATAACTACCTGATCCTTTTCTCTTCCAGAAGTTGCCGGTTTGCTGATCAAGAGATTTCCAATTTCATCCTGACACGCTTTCAATCCATTCCTTTCGGCAAAATCGCGCAGAAACCGAATGATCTTTTCTTCTTTCTTTGAAGGCCGTGGTATCTGGCAAATCTCTTCAAAATAACTCCAAAGAGGTTGTGGTGATAAGCTTTTCAATCCGCTCATTATTTTATGTTATTTGACTGTTTAAACTTCTTGAGAAACGGAACAAACGGAATCATATTCTTTCCAGGCGTTTGGCCTCATCCCAAATTTCATCCATTTCGGCCAGACTCATTTTCTTCAAGTCAATACCTTTTTGCAAAGTCTGGCTTTCCAGAAAATTGAAACGTTTGATAAACTTCAGGTTCGTGCGTTCCAAGGCTGTTTCAGGATCAACTCCGTATAGCCGCGCAGCATTGACCATGGCAAAAAACAAGTCGCCGAATTCGCCTTCGATTTTATCCTGATCAACCTGGTCAATCTCAACACTCAGTTCATTGATCTCTTCTTTCACCTTGTCCCACACCTGCTCTTTGTATTCCCAGTCGAACCCTACCCCACTGGCTTTTTCCTGAATGCGGTTGGCTTTCACCAAAGCTGGCATGGCCGCCGGAACGCCTTCCAAAACGCGTTTGTTTCCACCTTTTTCCTTCAATTTCAGGGTTTCCCAGTTTTGCTCCACTTCGCGGGCGTTGGCCACATCCACTTCTCCAAATACATGAGGATGGCGGTAAACCAGCTTTTCGTTGATGGAATTCAGCACATCGGCCATGTCGAAAGCGCCTTTTTCAGAACCGATTTTGGCATAAAAGACGATGTGCAGCATCAGGTCGCCCAATTCCTTTTTGATGCCATTCAAATCATTGTTCAGGATGGCATCGGCCAATTCGTAGGTTTCTTCAATCGTCAATTTCCGGAGCGATTCGAGGGTCTGCTCTTTGTCCCACGGGCATTTCGCGCGCAATTCATCCATGATCTCCAGCAAGCGGGCAAATGCTTCCAATTTTTCTTTCATCTTTATTGAATTAACTTTCTAAGATCAACAATCGGTTCATTTACGGATTTCCCATGGACTTATGATATCCAATCCGGTAATGTTTTTGAAGTCTTCTATATTTCGGGTAAGCAATGCGAGTCCATAAACCATAGCTGTGGCAGCG
>JANXYV010000105.1 GCA_025355875.1 Prolixibacteraceae bacterium
CACTTAAAAACACTTGCTTAATGGAACAAGAAATCACAGCCAGATATGAGGTTTTAGCTCATCACTATCAACAGGAACTTGATAAAAACAGATTTAAGGTTCGTGTTATTTCATGGCTTCGACTTGCTTCTTTTCTATTAATTGTTCCAATATTTATTTATTTGATGCCCCTCAGTCATTTGATTGGGTGGTTCGCAGTATTGTTCTGTCTGTCAGCTTTTTTCTTATTGGTCAAACAGTCAGTGAAATCTGAAAAATTACTGAAATATTATCAAAATTTAGTAGAAATAAATACCAATGAGATCATTGCAATTCATCGTGATTTAAGTAAATTTGATCCGGGAAATGAATTTATTTATCCTGATCATGACTATTCATATGATCTCGATTTATTTGGGGAAAATTCGTTCTTTCAATTTCTGAATCGCACCGTAACTTCAGGAGGAAAATACGAATTGGCCGCATTGGTGCAGAAAAGTTGCCATGATGCAGAAACCATCAGGCAAAAGCAATCAGCAATTGATGAACTGGCTGAATGCCTCGATTGGCGTCAACAATTCCTTGCTACCGGTCGAAATACAGAAATAAATAATTCTGCTGAACTTATTTTCCATCAGAAAGAGATTATTCACCTAAAGCATACCTCTTTCCTAAAAATCGTTCTTGCAATTATTCCAGCCATTACTTTATTGTTGAGTGCTTTGTGTATTTTTGATTTTATACCTAATTCATTTTTCTATCTGGCTGTATTTGTTCAATGGATACTGTTCATTACTTATTCGCCAACCATCAGTGAATTCAGTAAAGCTTTTGGAGTAAGAACCAAAATGCTGAGTCAATATTCTGATTTGCTGTTACTTATTGAGAATAAAGAATTTCAGTCTCAGTATCTGATTCGTCAAAAGGATAAACTATACAAGGATGGGAAGCCTGCAAGTCAAATCACTTCTTCGCTTCAAAAAATATTGAATGAATTGGATTACAGGCAGAACATACTCATCGGATTTGTACTCGATTCACTCTTCCTTTGGGATATCCGTTGCATATACCGCTTGCACAAATGGCAAAAAAGCTTCGGCAGTCAGTTGAAAGAGTGGTTTGATGTAATTGCCGAAATTGATTCGATGATCAGTTTGGCCAACTTGAATTACAATCATCCTGAATGGGTTGTACCAATAATTTATAGGGAAGGGTTTTTAATTCAGGCTGAAAATCTCGGTCATCCACTCATTGCCAGAGAGAAAAGGATTGACAATCATTTTAATCTGAACAATGATGAACAGATTGTGATTATTACTGGGGCCAATATGGCTGGCAAGAGTACCTTTTTAAGAACTGTCGGTATTAACATGATACTGGCAACGCTGGGCTGCAAAGTTTGTGCATCTGCCTTTGGTTTTACTCCTGTCCGGTTGTATACTCACATGCGCACGACTGATAATCTGATGAAAGATGAATCGTATTTCTATTCAGAGCTGCTGCGTTTGAAGTATATGCTTGATTTGCTTAACAATGGCGAAAATCTTTTCATTATTATTGATGAGATGCTGAAAGGTACCAACTCGATTGACAAGTTGAGTGGCTCGATTGAATTACTTAAACAACTGATCCGGCTTAAAACTCATTGCATGGTGGCGACTCACGATCTGAAACTCACGGAGTTGGCTGATGTCTATCCTGTTACAATTAAAAACCAATGTTTTGATGTACATCTGGCTGGTGATGAATTACATTTTGATTATAAACTCAAAGATGGCGTGACCAGCACCATGAATGCAACTTTCCTGATGAGAAAAATGGGAATTATACAGTAGCTGCTTCAACGTAACTGATTTTATAAATCGCTGCAATCAAACGCGTTACATTCAACATTATCGGTTCGAAAAATCCAATTCAATTTCTGATATAGCTCCCCTGCTTTAAATGTATTACCCAATATAGTTTGCGGTATTTTGATCAATACCTTTTTTCAGTCGATATAATCTGTTCCAATACAACGGATTAGCTTCATGTTAAAGCCACGTTCGCTTCTATCCTAATTTTTTCACCCCACTACTTTTACCAAAGGTTCACTTTTGGTTAAAGGTAAACTACTACGATTAAAATGTTCTCCTAATTTTATATTTGTTGTTTTTATGTCATTTATGTAAAATTAAAACATACCTTATATATATTTACATATACAAACCATATACGAGCTATATACGAGCAGTATATAAACAACTTATAGAATATCAGACGAACCATAGTAACAGGCTGGTAGAAGGTGATCCAATGAAGGAATCAAAGTTGAGCTAAAATTATATAAATCAGGATGTATGTTGAAGGTAGAATCAATCAGTATGTGTTATAAACCATTGATAGACTTGCATTTGCGTAAAGGAATGGCAGAATGAATGTACGGACCATGCCCGATAAACGAAGTAAAAATAGCTAGGGTGAGAAATTAAAAGAGGCCGGGAATAGTTTTTGTCAACTTCCCATGCCTTATCTGCTCAGAGCAACAGTGGATACTGGGAATTTCTAAGTCAAGAAATGTGCTTTCTGTATTTTGCTGGCCTTGCTTTACTCTAAAGCTTTTATTTATATCGAACTCAGGGTTACCTGATTTTATAAATGTGGACATCATATCCATCAAAATGATCATTAAATTGCCCATTGGTAAACACAATGGTTCTGTTCTCTCCAACAACCTCTACGTTCTTTCCTGTATTTATCTTAAAAATTGCATTGGTTGGCTCATTCCTCATGCCAACAGCAAATAGGTAGTTGCTATTTTCATAATTTTTGATCATCATATCAATGGTTGCATTTTTATTGATGCAAATCACGGTTGCAGAGTGTGATTGGCTTTTACTATTTAACACTGGAACCAATGATGTGATTTGATTATTTATTTGTTTTAGTTCAGTCAACATAGTTTTGTCATGAAGTAAGGCAGCTTCATCAGACTCAGGATAAAAAGAATGACAAAAATAGCCAATACCTTTAGCACCATGAATTAATGCCATCCACACCTGTGTTTTTACTTCTTTGGGAGTTGGTTTTCGAGGGGAATCTTTACCTATTCGAGTTGTTTCAATCCAAGTCCATACCGGTTTACTGTCATTACACCAAACCCTCAGACTATCAATCCCTTTTGCGACCATCCATAAGTTGCCATTTACATTTGGGTCATTGCTATTTACAGGATAAATATCGAAAGAGGCTATATCGCAACCCTTCAGATAACCATTATTTGCAATAGCATACAGGTCTGTTCTTCCTTTGCATTCACCTCGTCCTACCCAGCCGGTATAGGAAACTCCCTGCCCAAGGTTGAGGTAATAGGGATGATCAGGATCTTTTTTCTTCACATTATTATACTGACCAATAATTAGTTCAGGTTTAATACATGGATCATAGGATTTGGTTTGGCTGTTCCATTGTGCATTATCCGGTTCATCACCATTCATCCAACCAAAAATAGTTGGATCAGTTTTATGGGCCAAACCAAATTCATTTTGATTACAGATGAGTTTAATACCTGCATCTTTCAGTAAATGGAATTGTTTTTCATCAAGCTGTTTCCATAACCCGGTGTACATATTTATTCCACCGTCCTGTTTGTATTTCATCGCGTTCTCAGGACTTTGAAGCCACACTGCAACAGGAAAAAAACTTGTGCTGTTTGAATTTTGTCCATAAGTGAAACAGGAGAAAGTATTTATAAATAATATGATCAGATAAATATTTTTCATGGCAGCACAAGATATTGATTCCAATTGGTTTAAACTATTTATGGTTTAATTATTTGGAAAGTATTTCGCTGTAATCCTAAACTTAACTTTTTATGAATGGAAATGAAAAAAGAAAGCCCTACAAATAATTGTAGGGCTTTGAACTTTAAATCTTAAAAATATTAGACTATTATGCTAGTTTAACATTTACCGCGTTTAATCCTTTTCTTCCTTCTTGAAGTTCGTAAGTTACTTCATCATCTTCCCTGATTTGGTCAACCAAACCTGAAACATGAACGAAGTATTCTTTGTCAGATTCACTGTCTTTAATAAAACCGAATCCTTTTGATTCGTTGAAAAATTTAACTTTACCTGTTTTCATAATAATTAATAAAAAAATTGAAATATGGCTGCAAATATAGCCAAATAAATATGCAAACGGTTATTTTAGTTAAAAAAAAGCTGATTTTGAGTAAAATAAATACACGAAATGTTCGTTGGGGTAATCTTATGCCTCAAAAAAATCAGAATATGAATTTATTACCTATCATAAAACGCACTTTATTGGCTGCAGTGATCCTTGCCTTTCAATCAGGCGTTTAGCAAATTATTGCTCAGTGCATTAAGCGTTTGCTTTTTAAGCTCGGTTTTAACCAGAACTGAAATGTTGTGCCGACTGCCTCCATAGGATATCATCCGGATAGGAATTTCTTTCAGCGCTGTGAATACATTGGCTGCAAACCCGGTTTCTTCAGCAATTAAATCACCCACGATGCACACGATAGTCAGTTCAGTATCTACTTCAACTTCACCATACTCTTTCAATTCCGAAACAATTTCATTCAGATGTTTGGTGTTGTCAATTGTCAGTGATACTGCGACTTCCGAAGTCGAAATCATATCAATCGGGGTTTTGAAAAATTCAAATATTTCGAATATGCTTTTCAGAAAACCATAGGCATTCAACATCCGGTATGAGCGGATTTTAATGGCCGTAATTTTATCCTTTGCTGCAACTGCCTTGATCCCTTGTCCGCTGGATGTTGCGGTAATTAAGGTCCCGGCGTCGCCAGGGTTCATCGTGTTTTTCAAACGAACCGGAATGTTTTGCAGTTTGGCAGGAAGTACGGTTTGAGGATGAAGGATTTTGGCACCGAAATAGGCAAGTTCGGCTGCTTCGTCGAATGACAATTGATCAATTTTCTTTGTATTCTCAACAAACCTTGGATCGTTGTTGTGGAAGCCATCAATGTCTGTCCATATTTCAACCTCTTCCGAGTCGATGGCTGCACCAATCAGGGTGGCAGTATAATCACTTCCACCACGCTGTAGATTGTCGATTTCTCCATCGGCGTTCAGGCAGATGAATCCCTGGGTAATATAGTAATCAGCAGGTTCCGATTTAAGAAGCGCCTTGGTGATATTCTCACGGATGTAGTGCGAATCGGCTGCCTTGTCTTTGTCGATTTTCATAAAATCCAATGCAGCAAGATAAACAGTTTTATAGCCGTTTTCAAGCATCAATTCAGTAAAAAGTGCTGTTGAGAGGAGTTCTCCCTGAGCGATAATCGTATTTTCGCCCACTTCTGTGAATTCTCCCGAAGTGAACGATTTAATCGTTTGGAAGATTTCGGAAACCAGGGCTTTCCCCTTTGTTTTTTTCTCAGAACTGTTATATAAAACGTTGACTACCTGATAATATTTTTGTTCGAGGTGGCTGATTACCTGGCGTGCAGCGTCTTTGTTCTTCTTCTGAAGATAGTTGGCAATCTCAACCAGCGAGTTCGTTGTGCCCGACATGGCCGACAAAACAACTAATTTTTGATTTCCATCGGCAATAAGCTGCATCACCGCCCTCATGTTTTCTACCGATCCTACGGATGTTCCTCCAAATTTTAATACTTTCATAGTAAAACCTCTAGTTTAAAAGGAGTTAAGAATATTTTTGAATTGGCAAAGATGTAAATTTTTTTTTGAAAGCGAATACTGAAAATCGTATTCGAAAAGAATAAATAGCGAATATTTAGGAAATCATGGCCAAGTGCATTCAGGTTTTATGGTTTGAAAATATCCTGATGTCAAAATTTGTTATTCGACCATCAACCAGTTTTACAACCCGATTTTCGATTTCTCCATGAATTTTTGTTCCTCCGGGTTCATGATTTTATTTTTGTGAATAGCCATGTAAACGATTTCAGCAATGTCGTGTACAGGTAAATTGTTGCTTTTGGCAAAGGTCTTTTTGCATAAAGGACAGGCTGTTGCCAGCATTTCAGGCTGATAACTCAGGTATTCGTCCATGGCCTTATCGCGTATCTGGTTGCGTTCGTTCATGTGGATCTTGATATTGGCCAGACTTCCGCCGCAACAGAATGCCGATTCTTTTTCGTTTTTAACGGAGATCAATTCCACATATTCGTCGAGCAACAAACGCGGCTGATGATAGATTCCACTTCCGCGGCCCAGCTCGCAAGGATCGTGATAGATAACTTTCAGAGGCATTTTATTCACCGGCAACCGATTTTCAGCCATCAGTTCCAGCAGGTATTCGGAGTGGTGCTGAACCCTGATTCCCGACATGGAATAATCTTCGTTGAATACCTTATAGCAAATCGGGCACGAAACCACCAGCTTTTTTGCTCCGGAAGCCAAAATCCGCTCGAGGTTGTGGTCGATCAGTTTTCCAGCGGCGCCGTATTGGCCCACCTGCATCAGCGGACGACCACAACAGGCAGTTTTATCTTCGTCCATAAACCAGTATTTGACATTGGCAACCTTGAAGATTTCCTTCATCGATTTAATAATGGAAGGCGTCAGATGAGTCATACATCCGGCGAAATAAATCACTTCGGTTTGCGGGCTGATGGCCACTTTGCCATTTTTCAGGTATTCGTAGGAAGAATTATATTCTTTTGTCGATTCAATGCGTTGAGTGATCCGTAAATTATTTAACTCCAGTCCGACGGGGCAGTCAGGTTGGCATCGTCCGCAAAGTAGGCAATTGAACAGTTTTTCGTCAGTCAGGTTTCTGTTTCGGATGTGTTTCAGTACATAAACTGATTGTGTATCCTTGATTGCAGCATGTGTCATCTGGCAACTATCCAGGCAGATTCCGCAGCGCGAGCAGGAATAGACCTGGATCCTTGAAAAACCACCAATCCGTTTTTTTACCCGGATACCGTAATTCCGAAGAAAGATCAAAACGACTTCTACCGGAATGTGCATATATCTCGACACCGGTAATGCCATGAAAAATAAGCCAAGAGAGCAGGAATAAGCCCACCAGACAGGCGCTTCAATAGATTGAAGGGGAATGAGGGAAGCGAATATCTGTCCGCAGGGCTGGCTCAGGAAGCTTCCATTGTGATGAATTCCTGCCGAAACGCTTTCGGCCAGGAAACGCAGTGGGAAGATGAGCCAAAGAGAACTCAGGGCAATCCGGTCGCCAGCTTTTAGTTTGGTCGTTTTCTTCATCCCAAACAGCTTGCTGTTAAGTCGTTTGTAATAAGCCAAAAGGACTCCGGAAAGAATGAAAAGCAGGATAATATCCATGCTTGCAGCCAATACTTTTCCAGAATTTGTGGACGCAGATGCAGGAACAAAATAGGGGAAAAAGATAGCTTTATAAGCCGGAACTGAAAAGCTGTGGTAATAATTCCAGGCTTCGATATGTCCTACAATAATAAGTAAAAACCAGCCGAAAGCCAGGCTCATGTGCATGTAACCCAACATTCGATTTTTACGGAATATTTTGCGGTGAAGTAATGATTCCATAAAAACTTCACCGATAGCCATCAAACTTTTCCGGGTGAAAATACTATGCACAATCCGGCTTTTATCGATGCGTGATAGGCTCGTAATCCAGATGCTGATAATGACGACCAGAAAGCTGGTGATAAAGAGAAGTCCTATGGTAAATGGCCAGATAAAAGAGGTTGTTTCCATGGGTGTCACAATTGAACGGATTTGTATTTCAGGATGCTTTTCTTAATCAGCATAATTACATTCCGGATATTGATTCCACGCGGACAAACCAGCATACATTTGCCACAAAGCATACATTTTTGGATCTCCGATTCGAGTTCGTAGGTTTCGCCCCGGCGCAACGACAGATTTATTCTCCGGATGTTAAAACTCACCAAATCATTGGCGCTGCAGGTCGCTGTGCATCCTCCGCACGACAGGCACGTTTTGAACGATGGTTCCATCCTGAGGACATCGCTGAGCAATCGACCATCGAACTGATCGTAATCAATAGTGCGTTGTTTGATCACCGTGTAGCCAAAATCCTTCATTTAATAACTTTTTATCTTCCTTAAAAGCCTGAATTAGTTCTTTTTACGTCATTTATTTGCCAGCGATTGATTCTGTCAGATATGTTTTCTATACTTATTTCGTAACAATTGAGCTGAATTACAATGACCGATTTGGCAAAACAATTAACTGTGAATTTCCAACTGCTAACTGTGACTGATCACTGATTACTGTTTCCTCAGCCAGCTGTTAACTTCCATGGCTGCAGACCTGGCATGCAAAATTGTATCATTTACCGACATGGGAGCGGTGCAGCTTCCTGCCAGAAAAATCCCTTCCTGTGAAGAAAAATTGGAAAACAGAAAGGTGTCATTCGTTTTCAGAAAACCTGAATCTTCGTATTCGATGGAGCATTTTGCTGCGGCGGTTGCAGTTCCTTTTCCGGCTTCCATACCGACGAGCAAAACCAGTAAATCGACGTTCATTTTAAGAGGCCTTCCTGAAAGGGTGTCCTCGGCTTTGATCAGCAAACTTTTATCCATTTTTTCAGCGGCTTCAGACAAGCGGCCGCGGATAAACTGGATGTCAAACTTCTCCTGTGCCTCGCGGTATAACTCCTCGAAGTGCTTGCCATACATGCGCAGATCCATATAAAAACAAAAAATTTCGGCCTCAGGCAATCGCTTTTTGAGCTCAATAGCTTGTTTTACTCCTGTGATACAGCAAACTTTGGAACAATAATGGTTGCCCGATTTTTCGTCGCGCGAACCGACGCAATGGACAAAAGCGATGCGCTTTGGATTTTTTCCAGCTGCAACCGAAAGATCACTACCGGGACGGAGCAGTTTCTCCAAATCAGCCGAGGTGATCACATGATCGTAAATTTTATAGCCATATTCCTCCTTGCGGCGGGCATCAAAAAGTTCGTATCCACTTGATACGACCACGGCGTCGGCCTCCAGTTTCTGCCCTCCGAAAGTTTCAATATTGAATTTTTTCTGATGCGTTTGGACGGATTTGACTTCAGTTTTTAACAAGATCGAAAAATCTCTTTCCTGACATTTATCGAACAGGGTATCTTTTATTTTCTCGGCCGGGGTGAAATCAGGAAAAAGAAAAGACCATTGATTTAGTTTTCCACCCAACTGAGCTTCCTTTTCGATCAATGTTACCCAGTGACCAGCATCGGTCAGTGCACAGGCTGATTCCATCCCTGCGATTCCGCCACCTATAATTACGATATGTTTCACAAGTTGAGTTCCAGGTTTAAAGTTTCAAATTCCAAATTTTCAAATTCTAGCATTTGCATCCCGCCATTTTCACTTGTCCGATTTGTTTTCCATCCTTTCCGGCATATTTCAGATCAGGATTGTATTCAATTCCCATTTTGTCGAGCAATGGTTCAACATCAGTCTGGTGCATTTGCATGCCCATGTCCCACGGATCGTATCCCAAGACCAATCCGGCCATTTCTTCGTATGTCAACACAGGAATTCCCCGGCCGTTTTGACCATATGTTTTACCTTCCATTTCTTCAATCACATATTGCCAGCGGTCGAGAAACATCGGGCAGCCAGGGCAGTTGCTCGCAATAGCATCGGGACGATAGGGTTCCATGGATTCAAATTTCTTTTTCGAATTCGAAATAGAATATCCCCGGTTAGACATGACCAGATATTGCCTGAACCCAAATCCACAGCAGTGCCGTCGTTCGGGATAATC
Source organism: Prolixibacteraceae bacterium (assembly GCA_025355875.1). Lineage (GTDB taxonomy): Bacteria > Bacteroidota > Bacteroidia > Bacteroidales > Prolixibacteraceae > Aquipluma. The sequence continues at coordinate 9,696 of JANXYV010000105.1, forward strand.
GATCACTTCGCCTCCCCATGATTCGATCATCCCCACCAGAACATGAGGAAATTCGGCGCCGCCAACCCCTTTGCCGGGAAACATTTTTGCATAATGACATCCAATGTGTTCCACAATTTTCAGAGGTTTCCCGGTTTCATGGTTGGTCAAAGAATATTTTTTACGGGCAAAAATATCTTCCCTGAATTTATAAATGATATCGCTGGCGTGAGATACATTCTGAGGGATTTTGAATTCACGGCCAGTTGCTTTTTTTAGGTAATTCCTGATTTTTTCCAGCTCGTTGGGGAATTCTTTCCATGTTTCAATGATTTCGTTGTAGATACCGAATGAGGTAATGCACGAAACGGCGAGGTTCCGGTAACCAGCTTCGGTCATCAGTGCAAACTGCCTGGCCACAATGGTTTGTATGGTATCAAAAGGAACAATATCTGAGTGATATCCAATACCGGAGCAGGTGGTGTGATGCGGATTTTCAAAAATATCCTTGTTCAATTCTGCCCGCAGAATTTTCAGGAAGGTTTGTTCAGATCCAGGGAAAAAGTTTTGACGGATACAGCTTCGAACATAAAAGTAATGATCGTCAGCGATCTCTTTCTGATAATCCTTCCAGATTTTTTGTTTGCCTTCGTTTTGCATTAGGGTCGATTGTGTTTGCCGTTGTTGGTAGTGTAGGTGTGATTGATATAGTCAGTGAATTCTTCATCGACATCCGAAAATCCCATGCTTCTGGCTTTCAGCTTCGAAAAGTGTTCGATTTGGTCAAACCGTTCAAAACCGCCGGTGATCTCAAAAATCTGATAGATTTCATCCAATGATTCTTTTGGTATTTTTCGTAAAGCTCCGGTTCCTTCACCGCAATAGTTTGCGTCAACCCGTTTGTAAACTTCTTTTCGGTTTTCAAAGATCCACTCTCCAACAGGGCCTTGTTCCGGATGTAATTCAGGAATCAAGTTTTCGGGAAGTATGCAGTACCCGCGGTATACAATATTTTCGCCAATCACCCGCTTGATCACCAGTTGCTGTCTGCCTTTCTCGGATTCGGTAAAGAACCCAAGTTCCTGCGATAGGGACCGTAGTGCCATGATGATCAGACCGGTGCAATTGCCACGCGGACAGCGTGTTTTGCACGACATACATTCTCCGCAGTACCAGATTGCATCGCTCTTCAGTAATTCTTCGATTTGGGATTCATCTTTGGATTGAACGATTCCGGCAATCATACGCGGATCGTAATCGTAGAATTCGGCCGCTGGGCAAATAGCCGTACAGATTCCGCAATTCATACATGAATTTAGTCCTTCTTCAAAGCGGATATCCTGGGTAAGTTGCTCGTATAGTTGCATTTTCAGTTTCGGGAATGAACAACACAAAAATACTTTTTCAAAGAAGCTTCAGGCTTAGCGCAAAATCTTATTTTGGATAAGCATTTGTGCGTATTTCAGGAGAAATGGTCTTTTTTTGATTTTATCGGAATCCTTTGTTCAGGTTTATGGCTACTGATAACAAATTGGTCGAACCGGCCAGATGGTAACGTGCTGATCCGTAGCTGAATTGGAAACGTGAGATTCGGACTCCAAATCCCCACGAAAATCCGACGGTCGACATTTTGGCATCAAGACGAAGTTCCTGTCTGATCTGGTAGTTGTACCCGGCCCGGATGGTAAAGTTGGGTGAAGGAAGCAGTTCAACTCCCAAAACCATATGCCGCATAAATTTCTTGGTGAATGGATCCTCTTTATAAACGGTTGTTGTACCTGAATTATCTTCAACTGGTTTTGCAAGATTCCATTTTTGAAGATGTTGCACGGTTGCAGCAAAACGGATTGGGGCATGAAGTAGCTTTTTTGAAACCCCGAACTGAAGATCGAACGGAATGGGTTCGCGGCTGGCACCGTCGTAGTAGGTTGTAATCTGCGAACCGATATTTTTAGCCACCAATGCCACCACCGTATTTGAGTTTCCACTGATATAGCTAACTCCAAGATCGGCAGCCAAGCCAATTGACTGATAGCTTTCAAAAGATGAAAGTATCGGTTTAAGATTAATTCCGTACGTCAGCCTTTTTTTTCCCTGAACAACCACCGAATCCAAAGCATTTGTACTTGTGGAATCAGGCAAAGCCCTTTCTTTTTTAATTTTCCCCCATTTAAATTCGTTTGACCAGATGATGTTTAACGCATATTCGGCTGCATTGAATGTCGCCCCGGTCTGCTGGCCGTTTGGCAGGGCTTCGATGAAACTTCCATAGTTGATGTACTGCATCCCGACTGCAAAATTGCCGGGAAGTGGAGTGCCAAAAGAATAAGTAGCATATCCATAGTTGATTCCCGCAAAATAGTCAACATAATTCAGGGCAAGCAGATTCTTCATTTGTGGCCTCAGCAGGGATGGGTTGTTGAACGAAACATTCAAATCGAGCGAATCGCCAAGCGCTACCTGATTTCCACCCAAAGCAGCCATCCTGGCCGAATTGGTCAGGTTCAGGAAATCGTAGGTTGCTTCGCCACCAATCTGGCCAAAAACTTTAGGATATATGAGTGCCTGAAGGAGAATCAGAATAAAAAGTTTGCGCATAATTTTCTATGGGTTCGGCTTTCTTACGAACGGTAAAAGATTGGTTTTAGTATTGTTCCAGTTCTTCAGGTTTGGGAATATCGTTATAATGGTATTTTTTCAGAATGGTTCCTTTTTTCAGGACGATTAGCCCTGGGTTGGATCGGACAATGGTTTTCAGCGCGATTTCGTCGGTGTTGAAAAAATCGAAATGAACTCCTGTTTCATTTTTAATTGCCTCGAAACTATCGGGCGATGTTGAGGTCAGTAAAATGAAATTATAACCTTTCCGTTTCGCCTCCACAGACAATGCTGCCAGCTTTTTCAGGCCTTCCCTGTTGGATTTCTGAAGGTTATACGCAATGGCCATGAATGTGTATTTCTCGTCGTAGAGAAAAAAGTCCTTGATATCTTCCCCTTCCGGAGTTTCAATCCGGAAGTCATGAATAGGTGGCGTATATCCTTTTTGGATCAGTATCGGATCTTTCATCTTGACAAATTTCCAGTTCAGGGTATCCTTCCATGGATAGTTGGCTTCATTAAACTCCTGATTTTTTCCGGTTTTTATATTCTTATAGATGAATTCATTTTTGTAGATCGCTTTGGGTGCTCCGGCAGGAGTTTTCATGGCATCCGGAATGTTGACCCCAACTTTGTATGGGCTGAAATCAATAATTGGCAGATGGTTGTAGGAATAGACCACCAGATAAAAATAGAAAACCATCGTCATTGCGGTAAAAGCAACAGAAAGTAACGGACCATTTTTGCTTGCGTAGTCTTTTCTACGGATGAAAATGAAAATTGCTAAGGCAATCAAAACGATATTCTTATAAAACGTTTGCCAGTTGGTAATCACCAGCGCATCGCCAAAACAACCGCAATCGGTTACCGGATTGGTCAAGGCTAGCGCGAAAGTCAGTCCGGTGAAGAAGATCATAAAAACCAGGGTAAACCAGCTGGTAATCCGAAGAAAGAAGTTGAAAACCAGAGCAACTCCCATGATAAATTCGGAGGCCGCGAGCAAAATGCCGAGTGCAAAAGCCAGACTGGTCAGCCAGGGTATGTGGAATGCATTGAAATAGTCGGTGAATTTGTAGGTCGAACCCAGCGGATCGATTCCCTTTACAAATCCTGAAAACATAAATGTCAGTCCAAGCAGGATACGGGCGATATGTTTAAACATGAAGTTCAGTTTTTGAATTCAAGGTTAATTAACGCAAAAACAGCATAATTGATCATGTCGAGGTAGTTTGCTTCAATTCCTTCTGAAATGATGGTTTTGCCCAGGTTGTTTTCAATTTGTTTGGTACGTTTTAACTTCATCAGGATCAGGTCGGTAAATGAACTCATCCGCATATTTCGCCAGGCTTCGTCGTAATCATGGTTTTTGGCCATCATCAGGTTTTTGGCTTCCTGAAAATGACGGAGGTACACATCCAGCGTTTCTTCAAAAGTCATGTCATCTGTTTCCGAAGTGCCTTTCTCCAATTGAACGATAGCCATGATGCAGTAATTGATGATGCCAATATATTCGGACCGAACCCCTTCGTCAATCTTGCTGATTCCCTTTTGTTCAATACTTCGGATTCGTTGAGCTTTAATATAAATCTGATCGGTCATTGAGCTGGGGCGAAGGATGCGCCATGCGATCCCGTAATCTTTCATTTTCTTGGCAAATATATCCTGACAAACAGCGATGATCTGATCGTATTGCTGGCTTGTTTTATCCATAGTGAACCTCTTTTTAAGTGGCATAAAAGTATTAAATTTATGTGTATTTTGATGGCATTTTATTTTACTTTTGCGAAACACTTGATTTTAAGCTTCCTAATTTTTACTGTATGTTAATCACTACAACTGCAACAAAATTCCTGAAACGAAAGAGTACCATTTGCCTGAACGGACAGATCATTGATTTATCGAAACCAATAGTCATGGGTATTTTGAATGTTACTCCGGATTCGTTTTTTGATGGCGGAAGATATACCACGGAGAAAAAAATTCTGAAACGGGCAGAAGAAATTCTTGAGCAGGGTGGAACCATTATTGATATTGGCGCTATTACCACTAAGCCAGGCACAGAAGGAATTTCGACAAAAGATGAACTTGAGCGCCTTCTTCCCGCTGTAAAGGCGGTCAAAAAAGCTTTTCCTGAATCATTTGTTTCTATCGACACCTATCGCTCGTGGGTGGCTATGACTGTCATTGAAGATTGTGGCCCATGCATCGTAAACGATGTGACTGGCGGAAATTTTGATGCCAATATGTACGATACCGTTGGCAGACTTGGAGTACCTTATGTGTTGATGCATATGCAGGGAAATCCGATGAAGATGCAGGAGAACCCTGAATATGAAGATATTATTCGCGATATCTCGATGTTCTTTACCGATTGTGTGAAAAAACTGACCAAAGCCGGAGTGAAAGATGTGATTATCGATCCGGGATTTGGCTTTGGAAAAAATATGGAACACAATTACGAACTGCTGAACCGGCTCGATTCGTTTAAGGTTTTTCAGTTGCCGCTTATGGTTGGCGTTTCCCGAAAATCGATGATATTTAAATTGTTGGGCAATAAGCCTGAAGAAGCGCTGAATGGCACTTCGGTGGTAAATACTTTGGCGTTGATGGGTGGAACCGACATTTTACGTGTTCATGATGTTCGGGAAGCAGTTGAAGCGGTCAGGATCTTGGATATCATCCGGTCAACTTCAACTTTGTGAGTTTATACTGTTTCCTCTTTACTTTTTACTTTTTCAAATGACTCTCTTTATAACCCTTCGTGCTTTAGATGTAATTGATATTCTGTTGGTTGCATTTCTGTTGTTCCAGATGTACCGTATTATCAAAGGCACGGTGGCCTTCAGTATATTTATTGGTTTTTTCTTGGTTTATGTAGCCTGGTTAGTGATAAAAGCCATGAATATGGAACTTCTTAGTTCGTTGATGGGACAGTTTATCGGCGTTGGAGTGCTGGCCCTGATCGTGGTTTTTCAACAGGAAATCCGACGGTTTCTTCTGCTGATCGGAACCAATTACCAGCTTAGCCGCAGCTTTGGGTTAGAAAAACTCTTTACTTCTGAAAGGCTAAAACCTGCCACCAATCTGCAGATTAAGGAAATCATCCGGGCTTGCGACAACCTCGCACGATCAAAAACAGGTGCATTGATTGTGATTCCGCGCAATTCCGAATTGAAAGAGATTATCCGTTCAGGCGAAAAAATTAATGCGCGGATTTCATCCGCACTGATCGAAACCATTTTCTTTAAAAATACTCCTCTGCACGACGGGGCTATGGTCATTCTGGGAAACCGGATTGCAGCGGCCCGATGCATTCTTCCTTTAACCGAACTGCACGACCTCGACCCGAATCACGGCCTTCGGCATCGCGCTGCACTTGGGGTTTCAGAAATGACTGATGCCCTTGCAATTGTGATTTCCGAAGAAAAAGGAACCATTTCGCTGGCCATTAATGGAGAACTGATTCACAAGATTTCGCTCGTACAACTCACCACCGAGCTCGAGAAAGTAATTGTGGAAGAAGCATAGAAAGTTTGGCATTCAGTCTTAACTGGCAGATATTCAGGCTACTTGCTAATAATGCAAACAGATGTTTTATCTGCCAATTAAGACCGTATTCCGAGAGCTAATTCCGTTTGGCTACCCAATCAATGGCACAACCAATGTGTTCTTTCACTTTCGGATCTTGAAATGCTTCAGGAGTATGTCCGAAAACAGTATAGTATGAACGTGTTTTTCCCATTTCCTGATACCAGATGAGTGGGTGGTCGCCCATTTTCCATTTGTCTTCCTTCATGGTGGCTTCATCCAGTGAAGTTTCGTCGAGACGTGCCAATACATGAACTTTTGCACGTGGGTTGACCTTGAAGGTGTACCATTCGTCAATGGTCCGGTAGGTGGTCATTCCTTTGAAAGGAGCCATGCTAGGGTGGTCGGTGTTTTCGAAGATTACTGTTCCGGCCTGACAGGCTGGATGTGTCTTGAAGAAAGCGCCGTTTAACTGGCCATACCAGGCCCAGTCGTATTCGCAATCAGCAGCAGCATGAATGCCGACAAAACCTTTCCCAGTGTTCATGAAAGTTTCAAAATCCTTTTGCTGCTGTTCGTTGAGAACATCCATGGTTGGATTCAGGAATACCACCACATCAAAGGTCTTTAGGAAATCTGGTGTGAAAAGGTCGGCATTTTCGGTGGCAGTTAAAACCCATTTCCGTTCCTGAGCAAGATCGCTTAACATTTTCAAGCCTGAAGAAATGGAGTTGTGCCTGTATCCTACTGTTTTGGAGAAAACAAGGACATTGATTTTTTTATCCTGAGCAATTCCTGAGAAGGTCAGAATAAGCAGCAGGCAAAATACTGAAGTTAATTTTTTCATGATTTATTTTTTAGTTAATTGGTATGCAAGGTTACAAATTTTAACTCAATTTAGACAGATATATGGGTTGGCATTTTCTGAAAAGGAGTAATATTAATTGTTTTCTCTCTAAGGTTCAGCTAAATTTGCAGCAGTATTTATTCAAGAATATGATAAAATTTAATAGAACACTACTTCGCCTGTCTTTCCTTTTAATTCTGAGTGCCATTTTTTGTTGCAACACTTTTGCACAGAACATTGCATGTCAAAAGGGGATTTACGATGGAAAAATAGGTGAAGATCAAATAATCCTGGTTGCCGATGTGGCTGATTCTTCAATACTGAAAGGCTATTTTGTGGTTAATCGCGGAAAGGCAGTTGAAGAAGCTCATGCATTCTCGTTTGCGAATTCAGAAGGTAAGCCATTTTTCCAGTCTGATCTGTTTGTGGGTCCATTGAAATCGGCAACAATCAGTCCTTCAGGTTTTGAAGGAACTCTTTCGCTGATGAACCGGAGGAAACGATTTTTGTTCTGGCGGCCCAAGACGAGTCTTAGTTTTAATTATCGGCAGGAATCTAAGGTCATACAAACAGAACGTTATCAGAAACCAATTTTTAGTGGTGTCGAAGTCAAAACTGATTTGCTGTATGGCAAAGCAAAAGGGTTGTGGACCCGTTCACCCTATTCCGACGAACCATACATTACTACATTAAGCAAGGGATTAGTCAAATCTTTCAACGATCCGGAGATTATGGATCTGAAACTGGACATATATTATCCGAAGACCGACCTCTTTAAAAACCGTCCGCTGGTCATGCTGATTCATGGCGGTGCATTCTATATCGGTAGCAAGGAGTCCCCCACAGAGCAGTCGTTGGCAACTTCGCTGGCCAAATGTGGCTACGTGGTTGCCTCAATTGATTACCGCCTCGGTTTTAAGCTGACTCCAAGTGATGTTGAATTGAGCGCCTACCGGGCAGTTCAGGATGCTCATGCTGCACTTCGGTTTCTTGCTCATAATGCAATTGGTCTTGGTATTGATCCTGACCAGGTCTATGTCGGAGGCACCAGCGCCGGAGCTGTGGCAGCTCTGAATGTCGCATTTCTTGATAACAATGAAAGGCCACGACGCATCATTCAGGCCGATAAGGATGGGATTGTGTCGAAAATTGAAGCTTCAGGAAATAAATACACTGAAAAGTTTGAAATAAAGGCAGTTGCCAATATGTGGGGCGCCATTGCTGATTTAAACATCATTGGCCGTGATGAAAAAATATCTGTACTATCAATTCATGGTACTGCAGATGGTATTGTTCCTTACGAATATGATCATCCATTTCAAAACTCCTTGTTGGTGAACCGTTTGCTAATGGACAAGTTGTACGGATCAAAACCTATTCACGAAAGGCTTCAGATACTCGGTAACCGCAACCGCTTAATTTCACTGGTTGGTCTGGGCCATGAACCTGAACTGGATAATTATAAGACTTTGAATCAATATATGGATACGATCACCTATCAGGTCACCAGGTTTTTTTATGAAGAGACAGCTCCAACGGTGGCGCTGCCCTCAAACCAACTTTCGATTTCAGGAAATGCGGATTTGAAACCAATCTATTATGAAGTTAGCAATGGTACTCCCATACGGATTACCGCGATTGGCGGGGTTAAAGTAAAGGCTGATCCAACTGATGCAACTTTTATTTGGTTGAGAGACGCTGATAGAAGACAGTTGAGTATCTTGACTCATAATAAATTTGAAGCATGGAGTGAAAAAACATTTCCGGTAAAAATTATCAAATAGTGTTCTGATGGAATGGTTTTTGTTCAACCATAGTATTAAATTTTCATTAAAATACTACTATCTAAAATCGATAGATTTAATAATTAGATAACTTGGCGTCGTTTTTCAGGAAAGATTACAGTTCGATTAATCAAGAGATAATTCATCAAAAAGTTTGATTTTTTTCTTCCGCAAGATCTGTTCTATGATGCTGATTTAGATTATAAGAAATAAATTTTGGGTCAGTATTTTTGTCTGATTTTAATTAATTATTATTAAATCAGTGTTTTAGCTTTAAATTCTCTTAAGTTTTGGTAAAGAATGTTTTTGAATTTTTAAACTGAAGTTTTTTTTGAAATCAACTATAAAGTCTTCATATTTGTCGAATATTGTGTTGCGTATTTGTTAATAATTAAATTCACTTAGAAAATTACTCTCAATGAAATCGAAAAAAAATTTAAAAAAGAACCTAAATGTAGGCTTTTCAACAGCTGTTATTCCGGTGTCCTTAGTGGCTGCGACACTGGTTTATTTGTTTGTGTTTGGTGACGGATCCAATTTCGTAGGTGGCAATAATGCCAACGTTCCAATTCCAGGTAACTATATGGGAATTATTTACAAAGGAGGTCCAATTGTTCCGATTATCATCAGTTTATTGTTGACCGTATTGGCATTTGCAGTAGAACGCTATATGGCAATAACCAAAGCTGCTGGTAAAGGAAAAGTAATTGATTTTATGACAGAAATCAACGATCTGTTGGATGACGGTAAAATTGATGCTGCAAAAGCTGCATGTAACAAACAGCAAGGTTCTGTTGCCAATGTAATTGTAAGCGGTTTAACTAAATACCAGGAAATGGAAAAGGAAAAATCGCTTCCAAAAGATCAGAAAATTGTATCTATCCAGAAAGAAATAGAAGAAGCTACTTCACTTGAATTACCGGCTTTGGAGCAAAACCTTGTTATTTTGTCAACTATTGCTTCTATCGCAACACTGATGGGACTTTTGGGTACAGTAATCGGTATGATCAAAGCATTCTCCGCTTTGGCAAATGCTGGTGCTCCTGACTCAGTTCAACTTGCTGCAGGTATCTCTGAAGCTTTGATCAATACTGCATTTGGTATTGGTACTTCAGCTTTGGCAATTATTTTTTACAACTTTTTCACCACTAAAATTGACAAGTTAACCTACTCAATTGATGAAGGTGGGTTTACTATCGTGAATACATTTGCTGCAAAAAACCAATAAGATAAAATAAAAAATGCCAAAGGTAAAAGTACCCAGAAAAAGCACTACGGTTGATATGACTGCTATGTGCGATGTGGCTTTTTTATTGCTTACTTTTTTCATGCTGACGTCCAATTTCGTTGCCAAAGAACCCATTGTTGTAGCTATTCCGTCATCGGTAGCCGAAATTAAGATTCCGGAACGAGATATTGCTACAGTCCTTATTGATAAGGACGGCAAAGTTTTCTTTGGATTGGATACCCAGCAAGATCGGAAAGAATTACTTAACAATTTAGGTAAATCATGGGGCATTGAACCTGCTTTTACTGAAAAAGAACTCACAGAATTCAGTAAAATCAGCATGTCAGGAGTTCCGATTGAAAAAATGCGAGCATTTCTTGCCATGAAACCAGAAGCAAGAGATAGTAAAGACGCGGCTTTAGGAATACCAACTGATTCATTAAACAATCAGTTTAAAAATTGGATGAAAATAGCCAGAAAAATAAACCCTAAATTGCGTCTTGCAATTAAAGCTGACCAGCAGACTCCATACAAGGTTGTAAAGGGAGTCATGACTACTCTTCAGGATATCAACGAAAACAGATATAATCTGATCACCAGCCTCAAGCAGGTTTCAACTAAATAAAAAGGAAAGAACTATGGCTGAAATGCAAGTTGCAGATAAAGGCAAAAAAGGTGGGAAACCAGCACCAAAGAAGCTCAGTACTCGTGTCGATTTAACACCGATGGTAGACTTGGGGTTCTTGCTGATCACCTTTTTCATGCTTACTACGTCAATGCTAAAACCTCAGACGATGGAAATCAGTGTTCCATCGAAAGACAAAGTGCTGGAAGATGAACAAAATAAAGTTAAAGCTTCACAGGCAATTACCATTTTGATGGGAAAGGAAGATAAACTTTACTATTACTTTGGCACACAGGAAAATGGCGTTGACCCTGAAGTGATAAAAACGAACTATTCTTCGGAAGGAATCCGAAAAATGTTGTTTCAGAAGAATTTTGATGTAAATAAGGCAGTGGCTGAGTTGAAAAAAGACCAGAAAAAAATGAGCGAAGTTGACTATAAGAATAAGTTGACTGAACTAAGGTCTGTTAAAACCGCCCCAGTTATTATGATCAAAGCTGCTGATGATGCGAACTATAAAAACTTGGTTGATATCTTGGATGAGATGAATATCAATAATATAGCTCGGTATGCGATAGTAGATATTACCCCGTATGACCTCGGTTTGATGGAAAAAATCGATCCGGCAAAGTAGTCACAATTTACAGAAACAGTCTATGTCTCAAAAAATAAACTTGTTTAACGAAGCCTGGGTTGATCTTCTTTTTAAAGATCGAAATCAGGGATACGGAGCTTTTCAACTTAGAAAAGACAGCGTAAGGCGTCATCGGATAGGAATAATTTCTTCCATTGTATTTCTTCTTTTGGTAATTCTTGTACCATATTTGTACAAACAGATATTAGCCAGCAGAAAAGATAGAAATGTGGAAGTAACTACCTTGTCCGATATCCAGATTGAGAAACAGCTGGAAAAGCCTAAGGATATCATCATTGATAAACCAATTCCACCGCTTAAATCATCGATCAAATTTACACCTCCGGTCATCAAGCCTGACGAAGAAGTTCAGGCCGATGAAGAGATCAAAACACAGGAGGAACTCACCAAAGCTGATATGAACATTTCAGTGGCTGACGTAAAAGGTACCGATGAAATTAACGGACAGGATATTGGTGACCTGAACAATCAGATCGTGGAAGAAGACACGATCACCCCACCTTATAATGTTGTGGAACAAATGCCTGAGTTTCCGGGCGGTGAAGCAGCTTTACAAAGGTTCCTTACTGCAAATGTGAAATATCCGTCGATTGCCGCTGAAAACGGCGTTCAGGGTAAGGTATATGTCAACTTTGTAGTTGACCGTGTTGGTGCAATCTCGAACGTAAAAGTCGTTCGTGGAGTTGACCCGGCAGTGGATAAAGAAGCTATCCGTGTAGTCAAATCAATGCCGAAATGGATTCCAGGTAGGCAGAATGGTGAGGCCGTTCGTGTTAGTTTTACTGTTCCGATTAACTTTGTTCTTCAATAAACTATGAAGCTGAATTTCTCTAAAGTTCTGTACGGATTTGTAATCATGACGCTATACCTCATTATTGGTATATTTACTCTGCTTAAGTTTTGGTATTTTCAGAGTGAACCCAATTCTACGATGGTATTTTTTGGCGTGGCTGTGATTCTGTATGGCTTGTTTAGAGGATATCGCTCATACATGGCTTCTCAAACCCCAAAAGATGAAATGGATGAAGCTGATTAGACAATCATTTGTTGTGGTTGCCTTAGCACTAATCTTTTTTAATTTTGGTTGCCATCGGGTCAGGAAAAAAATTCCTGACTCGATGGTTACAGGCCAGGCAACCATTGCTGCCGATGAGGCCATTTTACCGCTGACAAATGCAGAAATAGATGTATTTCAAAGCTTGTACAATTTTGCTTCGATTGATTGCAAATATGGTTCAGAATATGATGCAATCAACCTTTTGCTTCAGCAGAAAATCAGGCTGGCATTGGTTACCCGCCCGTTGAATCAAAAGGAGATTGAGTTTTTTAAAGGAAGGGATCTGAATTCAGAATCAATTCCGATTGGTTATGATGCCATCGCGTTAATGGTTCATTCTGGTAATTCTGTGAAATCGCTGACAATCGATCAGGTATCCGGAATATTATCCGGGAAAATCATAAACTGGAACCAGATAGATGGTTCAGGATTAGTAGGAAATATAAAACTGATATTGGATGCTGAATCTTCGGGAATCCTTCGATCACTGAATGATTCTTTGCATCTAAACCAAAAGATTACCGGCAATGTTCAGTTTGCCGGAACAAATAAAAGTTCGCTTCAAATAGTTGCCGACGATCATGATGCGATCGGATTTGTTGGCTATAACTGGCTGAGTGAGAAGGAAAACCCTCAAGTACAGAGTGATCTGAAAAAGATAAATGTGATTGCTGTTTCCAAAGCAGTTACTGCCGACAGTACAAATAGTATTTTGCCAACCATTGAGAGTTTATATAATTTGAGATATCCTTTGACCCGAAAAATTTATGCCCTTTATACCGATCCTTCGGCCAGTCTTGCCCGAGGATTTCTTGCTCATTTAACCAGTGAACGTGGCCAGAAAATAATTTATAAGATGGGGTTAAAGCCTGAAAACGATTTTCAACGACAAATCAAAATTAATAAAGATTACTAGATGAATTTGAAACTTACATTATTGGCATTTTGCCTCATTACTTTTGTATCGTCAATTTTTGCTCAGAAGGAAATTGATGGGTTTGAAAAATTGAACCGGAAGGAATATGCTGATGCAAAGCGAATCTTTGGAGATATGTTGAAAGCAAATCCAAAAGATGCTGTTGCTTTATATGGAATGGGAGAATACTATTTTGGCACCGGCAAACTTGATTCGGCTAAGATATGCTATAGTAACGGTATAGAGGCCAATTCCAGCTATGCAGGTAATTATGCTGGTTTAGGCAGACTTAGTTTATCCTCATCACCGGCTGAAGCTGAAGAATACTTTAAGGATGCAGTTAAGAGATCGAAAAAAAATGTCTCAATATTGTTGGCCATTGCAAAGATTTACGCCGATCAGACTCCTAAAAACCTCGTTGAGGCTAAACGTTACGTGGACAAAGCTCTTGAAATCGATCCAAATAATGCTCAGGCTTATTTTCTAAATGGCTTGCTTGAAATAGCCAATGGAAATGTAAGTGAAGCAACCCTTCAGTTTGAACGGGCAATTTATTTCGATTCGAAGAATTTTGAAGCCTATTTACAGCAGTCTGATATCATGGTTGCGGCCCGCAATCCGGTTCAGGCTATTGAATACCTGAACAAGCTGATCGCTGTAAAACCTGACTACTGGCTGGCTTATAAAATGTTAGGCAAGATTTACTATAACGACAAGAAATATCCTGAAGCCATTAAGAATTACGGAATATACTTCAAGAATGTAAAGACCGATGATGATGTAACCTATTACGCTTACAGTCTCTTCTTTAACAAACAATACAAGGAAGCGACCGATGTAATTAACATCCTGGTTCGGCAAAACCCGAATGATTACATCCCATTGAGGTTGTTAGGCTACATTAGCTACGAAACAAAGGATCTGGCCAATGGGAAAAGCATCATGGATAAATTCTTCACCTTGATTCCAACCGACAAGATTCTTGCCGACGACTATTCGTATTACGGAAAAATGTTGAGCGTCACCGGGAATGATTCGCTGGCGATTGAAAATTACAAGCTTGCCTTGAAGAAAGATTCTACCAATTTCCAGATTTATGATGAGATGTACAAAGCAAGCTACAAACTCAAGAAATACGATGAGGCGCTTGCATTCGGAGAAAAATTTCTCAGCAAGAAACCAAATCTGGTTACCGGCGATTACTTTCAGTTAGGGAAAGCCTATTATTCTGTCGCAAACAACATTGACCTGAAAGCAGATTCGCTAAAAACCAGGGATGTATTTAAGGCTGATTCTACCAGACAGAGACTTTACTATACTTCTGCTGATTCCTTATTTTCGAAGGTTGTAAAGTATTCGCCAAATTCTTACCTGGGTACATTCTGGCGCGCAAGGGTTAATTCTTCCATTGATAAGGAAACAACCCTGGGACTGGCAAAACCATTCTATGAAAAAGCACTGGAACCACTAAGCAAAGATCCTGTCAAGTACAAGAAGGAACTTTCTGAAATTTATGCTTACCTTGGATTTTACTATTACATGAAAGAAGATCACACAACCTCGCTTGACTATTGGAAAAAGCTGCTCGAAATAGATCCTGAAAACAGTAAAGCACAGGAGGCCATAAAGTCTCTGGAAAAAAAATAAAAGATATCTGATTTTCAGAGTCAGGAGAAAACGGGAGAATTCATCGTTTTGATGAATTCTCCCGTTTTCTCTTAAGGTGTTCCCAACTTATAACAATTGGAGATAGTCAGCAAAATAGGTGAGCGTCAATGAAAGAACGAATGCAATGATTGGCGCAATGGCCCACACCACAAAGAACTTGTTGACCGATGTTTTGCGGAAGATATTTTTGGCGCCCAACCGTGCAACCCCAATTCCGATGATTGCACCTGCATTAAGCTGAACCAAAGAGGTTGGGATTCCTCTTGAAGAACTGATCAGCAAGAGACTAGCGGTAATAAATGAGATCACAATCGCTTCAAACGGCCCAAATAAGAAAATCCCTTTACCGGTATTCTCCAATCCTTTACTTCCCAAAATGGAGGCACCTATTGCAAAGTTGGGAGCAACAACAAGTGTTGTCAGAACCATAATGATCGAAAATCCATTTCCATCAAAAGGCAGCACCAGTTCGTGCGACATCATGGAGGCTATAGGCCCCACAGCATTGGCGACATTGTTGGCTCCGATTGAGAAAGCTACGTACAACGACATAATTACAATGATGGTCTTCACTGCAGGATGTTGAGAGAGTTGCCCATATGTGAGATAGCCTTTCTTTCGGATAGGTGTGTAAACATATTTGCCAATCAAAAAACAAATTGAAAATGAAAGTAAAGGGGCAATAAACCAGGTTGGCACAATTTCGACAAAAAGTTTATGGGTATTGAGCTGATCAAAATATGCCGCTGGAGCGGAAATCGCAAAAACCGTTGTTTGGACATTTGACTGGGGAACACCTAAAATGTTGGCAATAAAAAGGGTAACACCTACTGAACCCAAAATGATCGTGACCAACACCCAACTCATTAAATCGGGATGAATCAGGTCTTTTCCCATGGTCGATGCGGTTGCTTTTCCAGCAATCATAGCACCCAAAAATACCATGATCCCGAAGAGTCCCGGGATCATCGATTTTCGGATTACATTCGAGCCATAAGCAGCCGAGAAGGATGGAGAGATGCTGGTGCCACCCATGTTAATTGCCAGGAATACAGCTGCCAGCAAGGGAATCAGAACGTGATGGAACATTTAGCTTGCATAAAATTAAAGGCAGCAATTTCTGTTTTTCTCACGACTCTTGCAATACCATCAAAAACGTAAAAGAAATCCGTAAAAATGAAGAGAATTACCCGATTTCAATAAGGATATCGCCTTCCATGACAGGTTCACCCTTTTTTACATTTACCTTAACGACGTTACCAGCTTTATCCGAATGAATAATATTCTCCATCTTCATGGCTTCCAGAGTAATGAGTTTATCACCTGATCTTACCTGATCGCCCACTGCAACATGCACATCGAGAATAGTTCCGGGGAGTGGCGATTTAACAAAACCTGCGCCTTTTGGTCCTGAAGGTGAACTGGTTTTTTGCTCGGATGGAGTGATATCAGTCGACGGAACCACCTGGCTCCTGACTAGTTTCGGTGTTTTGGTAGTTTCAATAAATTGGTCAAATTCAACGGAATAAGTATTTCCATTAACTTCTACTTTTGCAATATTTTCATCTACGTTTTTAACTGAAACTTCGTAGGCATTGCCGTTTATTTTGAAAGAATATTTTTTCATGGTTTTGGATTATCTGGGATTTTGGCGCAAGGTGTAAATTTTTGAGCTCCAGGGCGAATATACCCTGGAAACTTTTTTTAAGGTGATGGTTAAACTTTCGAGATCATGTATTTCCTGTTTATACATGTGAATTGCCAATGCGATCGCAGCAGCTTCTTCTTCGGCTACATTACTAATTTTAACCGGCGATGATGCCATTACCTGGTTTGGTCTTGGAACCATTTTGTGGGTCAGAAATGAAAATATTTTCATGGCTAGAGTGGGAGATTGGAGTGTTTCTTGGGCAGGTTCAGTACCTTTTTCGTAGTAAGGCTCTGCAAAGCCCTGATGATGCGGAACCGGGTGTTGCGAGGTTCAATGATATCATCGATATATCCATAGCGGGCTGCATTATACGGGTTGGCGAATTTATCCTTATAATCGGCTTCCGCTTTTGCAATGAAAGCTTCACGTTCGGCATCGTCTTCAATGGCAGCAATTTTTTTCGATTGAAGTACTTCGATAGCACCTTTCGGGCCCATCACTGCAATTTCGCCACTTGGCCAGGAATAGTTAACGTCGCCGCGCAGATGTTTTGAACTCATTACACAATAGGCACCACCGTAGGCTTTACGCAGGATAATTGTCACTTTTGGAACGGTTGCTTCTCCGTATGCATAAAGTAACTTGGCTCCATGGGTGATAATTCCACCATACTCCTGAGTAGTTCCTGGAAGGAATCCAGGTACATCAACAAAAGTTACGATCGGGATATTAAAAGCATCGCAAAAACGGACAAAACGTGCGGCTTTACGCGAAGCATTAATATCAAGTACCCCAGCCAGATAATTGGGCTGATTGGCAACAATACCCGTCGATGCGCCGTCAAAACGGGCAAATCCGATGACAATATTCTGGGCATAATTTCGGTGAACTTCAAAAAATTCATTTTCGTCTACTATGGAATGAATCACATCCTTAACATCATAAGGTTTGTTCGGATTTTCAGGAATGACCGTATTTAATGAATCTTCCAATCTGTTAATCGGATCCTTGCACGGAACAAGCGGTGCATCTTCGAGGTTATTCTGAGGCAGATAGCTTAATAGTTTCCGGATCAGAAGAATTCCTTCTTCTTCATTCTCTGCCACAAAATGGGTGACCCCTGATTTTGATCCATGAACGGATGCGCCACCCAATTGTTCGTCGGTAACCACTTCACCGGTAACGGTTTTAACAACTTTTGGCCCCGTAACAAACATGTATGAAGTGTCTTTGGTCATCAGAATGAAGTCGGTTAATGCAGGCGAATAGACTGCCCCTCCAGCACACGGACCAAAAACAGCAGATATTTGTGGAATTACACCCGAAGCCATGATGTTTCGCTGAAAAATCTCGGCATATCCAGCCAGAGCGGTTACACCTTCCTGAATGCGGGCGCCGCCCGAATCGTTGATCCCGATAACCGGAGCACCTACTTTCATGGCCATGTCCATTACTTTGCAAATTTTCAAAGCATAGGTTTCAGATAAAGATCCGCCAAATACAGTAAAATCCTGGGCATAAATGTACACTACCCGACCGTCAATAGTTCCCTGACCAGTAACTACGCCATCGCCCAGAAACTTGGTCTTTTCGATTCCAAAGTTGTCGCAACGGTGCGTCACAAACATGTCGTATTCTTCGAAACTACCTTCATCGAGCATCAAAGTGATGCGCTCACGGGCAGTCATTTTACCTTTTGTATGCTGTGCTTCTATTCTTTTTTCGCCACCTCCGAGTTTGGCTTCAACTCGAAGGTTGATGAGTTTTTCTATTTTATCCTGGTTGTTCATGGTATATGTTGATAGGTTTATTTAATTATTTGTTTGAACACAATTCGGTTAAAACGCCAAGAGTTGATTTGGGATGAAGGAACCCGATGTTTAATCCTTCGGCGCCTTTCCTGCTGATCTTATCGATCAGTTGAACCCCATTGGAGGCCACTTCATTCAAAGCTTCATTTACATTGTCGACTGCAAAAGCAAGATGGTGAACGCCAGGTCCTTTCTTCTCCAGAAATTTCCCAATAGGTCCTTCGGGATCAGTTGACTCCAATAGTTCGATTTTGGTCTGTCCAACCATGAAAAAGGCCGTTTTTACTTTTTGGTCGGTCACTTCTTCAACTGCATAGCATTTCAGGCCTAAAACAGTTTCATAATACGGAATAGCTTCTTCCAGACTGGTTACAGCTATTCCAATGTGTTCGATATGTGATATTTGCATTTTGAGAAAGTATTTGGAATGAATGATTTGTGTGTTTTTAATGCGCTGCAAAAGTACGTTTAGAATAAATCTTTTTTAACTATTCGCTCAATTATTCGAAAAACTGGGTATGTGTTTTGCAGCAGAAAGAAAAAGAATCTGCCTGGTTGTATTGAATCGAATTAGTATACAGTTGTTTATGTAGATTGGAGTCTGTGATAGTCTTAAACCAGCTTTTGACAATGTAAAATAATTGTAAAGAAAAAAGGCAGAACCTGTCTGCCTTTTTAAGCTTTTTTATTTATTGTTTGCTTAGATCTTTTACAAAATGGAAATGCGATCCATACCGTTCAAAGGCAGCTTTTTCCAAGACGTCACGATGCGCCGGATGAGCCACTGAGATCAATAAACGGGCGCGTTCCTGCAGGGTCTTTCCATAGAGATTGACAGCACCATGTTCGGTAACCACCCAGTGAATATTCGCTCGAGTGCTTACTACTCCTGAACCTTCAATCAGTGTTGGACAGATTTTTGACACGCCTTTTGCAGTTACTGAAGGTAAAGCAATGATTGGTTTTCCGCCTTTGGAATGACCTGCTCCGCGAATGAAGTCGATTTGGCCGCCAACTCCGGAATAATGTTTGGTTCCAATTGAATCGGCGCAAACTTGTCCGGTAATATCAATGGCAAGCGCTGAATTGATGGCCGTTACTTTCTCAAGTTTCCGGATTACAGCCACATTATTGGTATGGGCAACATCCATCATCGCTACACGGGGATTGTCGTGTACAAAATCATACAAATCCTGCGATCCCATCAGGAATGATGCGACCATCTTTCCTTTGTCGATGCTTTTGTGTTTTCCGGTCACGATGCCTTTTTCAACCAAGGGAAGGATTCCGTCAGAAAACATTTCGGTATGAACACCCAAATCTTTGTGATTGCCCAGCTGGGCTAAAACTGCATTTGGAATTCCACCAATACCCATTTGCAGGCAGGCCCCATCTTCGATCAGTGCAGCAACATTTTTCCCAAGCTGAATTTCCTGTTCAGTCAACGGAGCAAATCCGTGGGTATATAATTTTATATCATCTTCGACAAAAATATCAATCTGGTCAACATGAATCATGGCATCGCCCCAGCAACGTGGCACGTTTGGATTAACTGCTGCAATAACCACATCAGCGCATTCAACAGCAGCTAAGGTGGCATCAACCGAAGTTCCAAGCGAAACAAAACCGTGATTGTCAGGAGGAGAAACCATGACCATGGCTACATTTACATGTAGATAACCTTCACGAATCAACTTCTGGGTTTCACTCAAAAAGACGGGAATATAGTCGGCAAAACCGGCCTGAGTTTGTTTGCGCATGTTTCCGGCAACAAAAAATTGTTCGCCCTGAAAAATCCCCTCGAATTCAGGATTGGCATAATCAACTTGTCCTTCAATGTGGATATGTTGAATTTTCACGTCGTACAATTCTCCGTTCCTGCCCCTGTCAACCAGGGGTTTGATTAAGGTGTGCGGAGTGACTGCAACAGAGCTCAGGTGAACCCGGTCGCCCGATTTAATAACTTTTACTGCTTCCTGAGGAGACACGTATTTGATTGGTTTCATAGGATGATTTTAGATGATTTACCTTTAAACGCGGGCAAATATAGAGATTTATCCTCCATGCCTTCTGAATGGAAATCCTATTTAAACCGTATCTACGTAAATATCTGTTTTTGTAAAATTAGTGTTAAGAAATGCTTTTTTTCAAGCATTAAGCCTGAAATCTTTATCTTTGCTGCTCATGTTTTTGGTTCAAAGCTTTTAATTAAATATTCCAAAATGATCCTATTCTTTAGAACTCCTGAAAACACTTTTATTGCCATAAACTCAGTTAATAGCCTGACTCATGTGGATGAGGGAAAACTAATTTGGCTGTTTGGCGGGGCCGAAAAACTCAATGAGGAAGTGTTGAACGGATATTACGTCGGGCCACGAAAGGAAATGCTTACGCCATGGAGCACCAATGCGGTTGAAATTACACAGAATATGGGCATTCAAGGCATTCTGCGTATTGAAGAATATGTTCAGGTTGCGGATCAGTCAGCTGGTTACGACCCGATGCTGAAAGCTTTGTATCACAACTTGGATCAAACCATTTTCACCATCAATAAAAAACCGGAACCTATTCTGGAAATTGAAGATATTTCAGCATATAATGAGCAGGAAGGTTTAGCCTTGAGTCAGGAAGAAATAACTTACCTCGATTCAGTTTCCGAAAAATTAGGCAGGAAATTAACTGATGGCGAAGTGTTTGGTTTCTCTCAGGTAAACTCTGAACATTGCCGCCACAAAATTTTCAACGGAACGTTTATCATCGATGGGGTAGAGCAAGAGATGTCGCTGTTTCAGCTCATCAAAAAAACATCGCAGCAAAATCCCAACTTCATTATTTCGGCATACAAAGACAACTGTTCTTTTGTTCAGGGACCGGTTGTTGAGCAATTTGCCCCTAAAACGCAAGATAAACCCGACTTTTTTGAAGTTACCGATATTGAAACCGTACTTTCACTGAAAGCCGAAACACATAATTTTCCAACAACTGTTGAACCATTCAATGGTGCAGCTACCGGAACCGGTGGCGAAATTCGTGACCGTATTGCCGGAGGAAAGGGCAGTTTGCCGATTGCCGGAACTGCTGTTTACATGACTTCATATCCGCGCACCGAAGATGCCCGAAGCTGGGAACAGGCCACCGAAGAACGCGACTGGTTATACCAGACTCCGGAAGAAATCCTGATCAAAGCATCGAATGGAGCCAGCGACTTTGGAAACAAATTTGGACAACCCATCATAACTGGTTCGGTACTGACTTTCGAGCATTTTGAGAATGACCGAAAATATGGTTTCGACAAAGTGATCATGTTGGCCGGAGGTATTGGCTTTGGCGCTAAAAAAGATAGCTTGAAAGATGAACCAACCAAAGGCGACAAAGTAGTGCTTTTGGGTGGCGATAATTACCGCATCGGAATGGGTGGAGGTGCTGTTTCGTCGGTGGCAACCGGCGAATTCGAAAATCACATCGAGCTGAATGCTGTTCAGCGCGCCAATCCTGAAATGCAGAAACGTGTTTACAATGCCATTCGCGCTTTGAGCGAATCGTCGGAAAATCCAATCATCACGGTGCACGACCACGGCGCTGGCGGTCACTTAAACTGCTTGTCGGAATTGGTTGAAGCAACCGGAGGAAAAATCGACACGTCGAAATTGCCTGTTGGCGACCCAACGCTTTCGCAAAAGGAAATCATTGGCAACGAGTCGCAGGAACGTATGGGGTTGGTGATGCACGAAAAAGATGTGCCACTTTTGCAGCGTATTGCCGACCGCGAGCGTGCACCGATGTATGTGATTGGCGAGGCTACCGGCGACATGCAGTTTACCTTCGAAAACTCGAAGACAGGCGAAAAACCAATTGACTGGCAGCTTTCGTACATGTTTGGCAAACCGCCAAAAACGGTTTTGACCGATACAACCCGCAAGGAAAAATTTGCTGATCTGGAATACGATCAGGCTAAACTGGAAGATTACCTCGAAGATGTTTTGCAGCTTGAAGCTGTGGCTTGTAAAGATTGGCTGACCAACAAAGTTGACCGCTCGGTAACCGGACGTATTGCCAAACAGCAGTGTGCTGGGCAATTACAACTTCCTCTGAATAATGTGGGCGTTATCACGCTCGATTATCAGGGTGAAAAAGGATTGGCAACTACTATTGGTCATGCGCCTGTTGCAGCGATGGTTGATGCTGAAGCCGGATCGGTACTTTCAATTGCCGAATCGTTGACCAACCTGGTTTTTGCTCCGCTTTCCGACCAGTTGAAAGGTGTTTCCCTGAGTGCCAACTGGATGTGGCCGGCTAAAAATGAAGGCGAAAATGCCCGCATTTACAAGGCTGTAAAGGCCGCCAGCGATTTTGCCTGCGAACTGGGGATCAATATTCCAACCGGAAAAGATTCGATGTCGATGACCCAGAAATACAAGGATGGCGTGGTTTATGCTCCTGGAACAGTGATCATTTCGGCTTCAGGAGAAGTTTCGGATGTAAAGAAAGTGGTTGAACCAGTTTTGATGAACGAACCGAATTCGTCCATTTATTTTGTCGATTTCTCGAAAATGAACCGTTGCCTGGGAGGAAGCGCTTTCTCTCAGATCATCAATAAACTGGGCAACGAAGCGCCTACGGTGGCTGATTCAAAATACTTTGCCACTGCTTTCAATACAATTCAGGATTGCATCGAAGACAAAAATATATTGGCCGGACACGATATTTCTTCGGGAGGTTTGATCACTACCCTTTTAGAAATGTGTTTTGCCGATAACTATTCAGGAATGAAGCTTGATTTGACCGGAATTGGTGAAACGGATAGTGTAAAAGTGCTGTTCAGTGAAAATCCGGGGATTGTAGTTCAGGTAGCCGATACCGCTGCTTTTGAAGCCAAACTGAATGCCGCCGGAGTTGGTTTTACCCTGATCGGAAAACCTTCAGGAAGTCGCGCATTTACAGTGAAAAATGGGGCTGATGAATTTACGTTTGACCTGAATTCGTTGCGCGATTTGTGGTTCACTTCGTCGTATTTGCTCGACCGGAAACAGTCGGGCGAACAAAAGGCGCTGGAACGTTTCGGAAGCTACAAGAAGAATGAACTGAAATACGATTTCAAAGGTTTTACCGGTAAGGCTACCGACTTGGGCATCGACCTGAAACGCCGCCAGCCAAGTGGAATCAAGGCTGCCATCATCCGCGAAAAAGGGGTGAATGGAGACCGCGAGATGGCTTATATGATGTATCTGGCCGGAATGGATGTGAAAGATGTACACATGACCGACCTGATTGCAGGCCGCGAAACGCTGGAAGATGTGAATTTGATCGTATTTGTAGGAGGTTTCTCCAATTCTGACGTGCTTGGTTCGGCCAAAGGCTGGGCCGGCGCTTTCAAATACAACGAAGCTGCCAAATTGGCTCTAGAAAATTTCTATCAGCGCGAAGATACCTTGAGTTTAGGCGTTTGCAACGGTTGCCAGTTGATGGTTGAATTGAATTTGGTTTATCCGGAACGCACCGAGCAACCCAAAATGTTGCACAACGAATCGCATAAATTTGAATCCGGATTTGTGAATTTGGAGATTCTTCCAAATAAATCGGTGATGCTGGAATCGATGGCCGGAATGAAGCTCGGAGCCTGGGTTGCTCATGGCGAAGGGAAATTTAGCCTTCCGCAGGAAGAATCAGCTTATCAGATTCCGATGAAATATGCCTATTCGTCTTATCCGGCAAATCCTAACGGATCTGATTACAATGTGGCTTCACTTTGTTCCGAAGATGGCCGTCATCTGGTGATGATGCCCCATCTGGAACGTGCCTTCAAACCTTTCCACTGGCCTTATTACCCGATTGACCGGAAATCAGACGAAATTACGCCATGGATGGAAGCTTTTGTGAATGCCCGGAAATGGATCGTAAATAAAACTAAATAACCTGCCTGATATGTTCGAATTCTTTCAATCGCTTGCCGAATGGTACATGCAGCACATGAATTACTGGACCATTACTTTATTAATGGCCATCGAAAGTTCGTTTGTGCCGCTTCCTTCCGAAATTGTCATTCCGCCAGCCATTTGGAAGGCTGCTTCCGGAGAATTGAATATGTATCTGGTTGTAGTGTTTGCCACTCTTGGGGCAATACTTGGCGCCATGTTTAATTACGTGATGGCACGTTGGTTGGGTAGGGTCATTGTTTACAGCTTTGCAGAATCTAAAATTGGGAAATTATTTTTACTGAACCGGACAAAAGTAGAGCATGCGGAAACCTACTTTAACCGCCATGGCCGGAGTTCAACCTTTATTGGAAGACTCATTCCGGGAATCCGGCATTTGATTTCGATTCCGGCAGGATTGGCCAAGATGAATGTCAAGCAGTTTGTTTTGTATACAGCGCTGGGATCGGCCATATGGCATATTATTCTCGCGGTGTTGAGTTATTCGCTTTATACTCAACAGGAACTGCTTAAAAAGTACATGCACGAAGTTTCCATTGTACTATTGGCTTTCGGTGTCATATTTGTACTGTATCTTATCTGGAAATACAGAAAGAAAAATGTATAGGTTCCTAAAATCTTCTGATTAAAACACAAAAGGAAGGCACTTCAACTGAATGAAATGCCTTCCTTTTGTGTATTTGGTTGATTGATCTCCTTACCAGTTATATAATCCTTCAACCAGACGAGCTTCCTTCTCAGCAGGAGAAAGTTTCAGATACTTTTCGCGCTCAGCTTCATAGGCGCGCTGTTTTTTTAGTTGCGATTCCTTTATTTTTGCCCCATAAATGCGTTCAACCTTGTCGCGAAGGAATTTGTCAGCCACATTAGGAAACAATTCCAGCAGCAATTCTTCTTTTTCATTCATGGCCAGCTTAACATTGTCTCCATATTTTGGAAACGAAGGGTTGGCTTGTTTCTCGTATTTGGCAGTATTGAAAGGAATTTCCTCACGTGTTCCCGCAATTTTTTCACGGAAATCCGGATCAATCGGGATTGGTGTTTTACCGTAGGATCCTTTCACCAGATTCACGAACTGTATAGAATTGTTGGTATAGAAGGGATTTCCCTGTTTTTCGTCGAGTACACAGTTCACAGCTTGCGCACCTACAATCTGACTGGTTGGAGTTACCAACGGAGGGCAACCCGCAGCCAAACGTACTGTTGGAATGACTTCCAATACCCTTGGTAAAAGTTCTTCCTGTTTCAATTGTTTTAACTGGGCAAGCATATTGGTGTACATTCCGCCCGGAACCTCGGCAAATTTTACCTTCTCGTCAGGATCGGGGAAATTGAAATACTTTTCAATTTTTCCACATACATCCATTAAATTGGGTTCGTCATCGGCTTTGGCATATTCTATGGCGTCATCGAAGTATTTATCGATGTGCGCTGGTAATTGATCCCTGGTAATATCAAATTCGATAGGATACACTTTGTAGCTATCGATATCAGCCATTTCCAAACGAATTTCTTTCAGGATTTTGTTGATCCTCACTACAGCATCCAGATTTATACCGGTTTCGATGTCCAGTTTGTTGCAGCAAATCTGCACCAGTTCGAATGATGGGGCGGCGGGACCACCGGCGAAGTTCATGATAGCGGTATCCAGAATGTCGACTCCATTCATAATTGCAGTCAATGCAGATGCCAAGCCAAAACCAGGCGTGCAATGGGTATGAAAATCAATAGGAATTTTTACATTTTCCTTAAAAGCTTTAATGATTTTTCCGGCTTTCAATGGAGGGATCAGACCAGCCATATCTTTTAATGTGATCATGTCGGCACCCATAGCTTCAAGCGCTTTGGCCATATTCACAAAGTAGTCGATCGTGAAAATGGCTTTGGGCAAGGGTTTGCCTTTCAAACGAGCTTTCAGTCGTTCTGTTTTGGTAAACTTTGGATCAACCGTATAACAGGCCACACAGTCGGCCAAGCCTCCATTTTCTTTGACATATTTGATTGTTGAACGGATGTTGCTGGTATCATTCAGTGCATCGAAAATGCGCATGATGGATATTCCGGATTGTACGGCATTCCGGTTAAATCCTTCGATAACCGATTCTGGATAAGGATTGTATCCAAATAAATTTCGACCGCGCGATAATGCTGTCAGATGCGAGATATTCCCAATTTCAGCTTTAATTTTTTCGAGCCTTTCCCAGGGATCTTCATTCAGATAGCGCATGATGGAGTCTGGCACTGCTCCTCCCCAAACTTCGAGAGCATAAAATCCGGCTTCTTTATAAATTGGCAATACACGCTCTATCTGAGCCTGCTTCATCCGGGTGGCAAAAAGTGATTGCTGTCCATCTCTGAGAGTAACATCACGTATTAATAATTTGCGGGTCATGTTGGTATGTATTTAGAATTGAGTGGTTTGTTGCCATAACTGTTTGTGCAAATGGAATTATTTTTTCATTTGTTCAAAAAGTCTACAATTGTAAGGAGTTGTTGGGGAAATTCCTATGATTGACAACTAATTTTTTCAAATTTATACATCAATTCACATTAAATTAATACGGCTAGATTTAAGCTGGAATATTGGGCATTTGTTGGATGTTGAACAACATGAAAAACAGGAACAAAGCAAAAATCAGAAGAATAGAAATACTTATTTTTTGAAACTTAAATCTTAAGGTGCTAACCAGAAATGAACCCAAAGTGAGCGCAAAAAAGATGACATTTATCCTGAAAAATTCAACAAGTTTTAGCTCCTTCGAAACCTTTCCTTGAACTATAGTCGGCACATTAATGCCATTTGATTGAAGGATCCAAATAGAAAAGATACCAAGGATTAAAAAGCTGATTTGCCCTGCAAGAATCAGTTTTTCCTTTTTTTCAATCCACCCGAATAATATCAGGCCAATACCCATGAAGAGCAACAATTGTGAAATCCCGGTGAGCGCAAGTATCGAAAGCATAGCGAGGAGTATGGTATTCAGCAAAAGTGTTAATTTTTGATCAAACAAAAAACAATAGAATTCATCTTGTGTTATAAAAGGCTATTTTTGCCTCAGTTCAGAGAAAAAACATGAAACAAACCAATTTGACCATCAATCCAAAAGCAAAAGGATTGATTTTTGATCTTGACGGCACACTAGCCGACACGATGCCAATCCACTTTTTGGCCTGGAGAAATGCAGCGGCTCGCTATGGAATAGATTTTACGGTTGAATTGTTTGCCCAACTGGCCGGAATTCCACTCTATCCAACGGTCGAAAAACTCAACCGGATGTTTGGGATGAACATTGATCCAACAGAAATGGGTGATATCAAGGAAGCTGAATTTGAAAAAAACATGCATTTAACTCCTGAAATTAAAATAGTTACCAAATTGGTACATCAATATCATGGGAAAATACCTATGGCGGTTGGTACAGGTGGCGCCCGAAGACTGGCAGTAAAAACGCTGGAAATAATAGGTCTGGCAGAATTCTTTGAAGTGATGGTAACCAGCGAAGATGTTTCTCATTTTAAACCACATCCGGAGACTTTTTTGAAATGTGCCGCAATGTTGGGTGTTAAACCTGAAGATTGTGAGGTTTTTGAAGATGGGATTTTAGGAATTCAGGCGGCAAAAACTGCCGGGATGATGGTGGTCGACGTAACGCAGTATTACGAAGTGACTATAGGAAAATAAGTTGCCGGTGAAAGCCAAACAATCTGGATTTAAAACTTGAAATATCGGCCATGGACTTTAAAATTTTATCCGAATATCAGCCCACAGGCGATCAGCCCGAAGCAATCAGTCAGCTGGTGGAGGGATTGAGGAATGGGACAACTTTTCAGACCCTGCTTGGTGTGACAGGATCCGGAAAGACGTTTACCATGGCTAATGTGATCGCCGAAGTGAAACGTCCGGCCTTGATCCTGAGTCATAACAAAACGCTTGCTGCTCAGCTTTACAGCGAAATGAAGCAGTTTTTTCCTGAAAATGCAGTCGAGTATTTCGTCTCCTATTACGATTACTATCAACCTGAAGCGTATCTGCCGGCCAGCAATACCTACATCGAAAAAGACCTTTCTATTAACAAGGATATTGAAAAACTCCGACTGAGCGCCACTTCTTCACTTCTCTCCGGAAGACGCGATGTCATTATCGTTTCGTCGGTTTCGTGTTTATATGGAATCGGAAATCCCGAAGATTTTCATGCAAATGTGACAGAGGTTAAGAAAGGCGAAACAATCAGCCGGAACGTTTTTCTCCGGAAGTTGGTCGATGCATTGTATTCCAGGAATGAAGTGGAGTTTAACCGTGGAAATTTCAGGGTGAAAGGAGATAGCGTGGATGTTTTTCCAGCCTATGCAGATATTGCTTACCGAATCGTTTTCTGGGGCGACCTCATCGAAGAGCTTTATTCTTTCGATCCGGTTGGCGGTGGAACTATTGAGTCTTTGGATGCCATCGTCCTTTACCCGGCAAGCATCTTTGTCACCACGAAGGAACGAATGCAACTTTCGATTCGCCAGATTCAGGATGATCTGGTCAAACAGATTGCATTTTTCCAGGAAATTGGCAAGCCGCTGGAAGCCAAACGAATTCAGGAGAGGGTAGAATACGACCTTGAAATGATGCGGGAATTGGGTTATTGTCCTGGAATAGAGAATTATTCACGGTATTTTGACGGAAGATTGCCTGGCTCGCGGCCGTTTTGCCTGCTTGACTATTTTCCGGATGATTTTGTGACCATCATCGACGAAAGCCATGCGACTTTGCCACAGATTCGGGCGATGTTTGGCGGCGACCGCTCCCGAAAGATGAACCTGGTTGAATATGCTTTCAGGCTTCCGTCGGCTATTGATAACCGGCCACTGACTTTCGACGAATTTGAAAGTGTGGTTGACCAGATCGTTTTTGTGAGTGCTACGCCTGCTGATTACGAACTCGGAAAGTCGGAAGGGATTGTGGTCGAACAGGTCATTCGGCCAACCGGATTACTCGACCCTGTGATTGAGGTTCGTCCAAGTATTAATCAGATCGATAACCTGATGCACGAAATTCATGTGCGTATTGAGCGAAATGAAAGGGTTCTGGTTACTACCCTGACCAAACGTATGGCTGAGGAACTGAGCAGTTATCTGTCCAATATGGGGGTAAAAACACGGTACATCCATTCGGATGTGGATACACTCGAACGAATCCAGATTCTGGAAGATCTGAGGAAAGGCGAATTTGATGTGCTGGTCGGGATTAACTTACTTCGCGAAGGACTCGATTTGCCCGAAGTTTCGCTGGTTGCCATTCTCGACGCCGATAAAGAAGGTTTCCTTCGGTCGGATCGTTCGCTTACGCAGACAGCAGGTCGTGCGGCACGAAACCTGAATGGAATGGTCATCATGTATGCCGATAAAATTACAGGCTCAATGAAGCGTACCATCGATTCGACGAATTACCGCCGTGAAAAGCAGATGAAATACAACATCGAAAACGACATTACTCCAACCCAGATTATCAAAGCCAGTCGCGAAATTGTTGGTTACGCAAGTATTGGAATGAAAGTGAAAGGTTACAGCGACGACGAACCAACCAACCTGGCTGCCGATCCGGTGGTTCAGTACATGAGCGTTCCGGCACTTGAAAAAGCCATTGCCAAACTCAAAAAAGATATGGAAGCAGCGGCCAAAGAACTCGACTTTTACGAAGCCGCCCGCCTTCGCGACGAGATGTTCCGGTATCAGGAAATACTGAAAGGTAAAAAGTAAATCCCGAAAACCATCGATGATTTTCGGGATTCTTGGAACTTGAAATTTGGAACTTCCTACATGCGTTCTATCACATCCTGATTCATAACCAACCTTCTTTTTAACATGTTGTGATTTGCTTTCAAATTGTATCTTTAGTGCGTTCTATCACATCATTAGCCGCAAGTTTCAGCATCTCGCAAGCGTTGTGATTTGCTTTCAAATTGTATCTTTAGTGCGTTCTATCACATCAAAAGCCAGATATACGTTTGCAGCTTGGGTGTTGTGATTTGCTTTCAAATTGTATCTTTAGTGCGTTCTATCACATCGTAGTCCTTGTTTGGAGCTTAGAACCAGCAAGTTGGCGAACGTGACAGAAAACAAAAAGCGGATTTTTCTTCCGCTTTTTGTTTTCTGTCACGTTAAATTTTTAACCTAAAACAACTCCAACTGTTGCGCTATTCCGGGTTTGTCGATGGTTCGTTTGCTGAAAAACAGTTCCATCATGCCAAATTGTTTGTCGGTAATTTTCAAAATTCCGATGTGCCCATATTCAGGCAGCATATTTTTTACGCGTTGGGTGTGCACATCAGCATTTTCGCGGCTGGGCGAATTGCGCATGTAAATCGAAAACTGAAACATGGTAAACCCATCTTTAACCAGATCTTTCCGAAACTTTGCTGCGGCTTTTCGCTGCTTTTTGGTTTCAACCGGAATATCAAAGAATACCAGGACCCACATGCAGCGATATTGGTTTAACGCATCAAACGACACTTTTCTGATTTATTAATGATTATTGATGATTGACTGAGCTTGTTTTATGCTGACTTCAATTGTTTTCAACTGCCTCCTATTGTTTGCCATTTTCATTTAATAAAATTCAGGATATACAATTTTCCGGCGGCTGCCCTCAAAACATTCGAACAACGAGTTGGTTGTCCGGCTAAGGGCAATCATCAACGGGCTTTTCTTGCCATCGATCAGTACATCGCAAGTCGCGATACTCAACAGCTTTGCTTTTTGATCGCGGGTAATGTCTTCCGATTCAATATTTCCCGCTGTAAACATTTCATATACCAATTCATCGCAAAACGGACGGTAAGGCTCCATTACATCATCGGCCAAACAATAGGCATTGTATTTATTCTGGTGATGGATGCCCAGAGTTGGCAACATTCCGCTGCTGACCAGCGCCCTTGCTACGATTGCCCGCAAAACGGCATAACAATAGTTCAGATGCGCGTTGGGTTCCATTCCATAACGGTCGCGCGTAAACCCATTTTCGCCATAAACCATTTTCCAATAAACAGCAGCCGCACGCCCTTCGGTGTTATCCGGATCACCCGATTTGATTTGGGGAACCAATGCCAGCAATTGTTTGTCTTCCATCCCGGCCCGCTTTAACATGGCTGCCTGATTTTCGATTTTAGCCTTGACGGTCTGTGCCCAAAGGTTTTTCAATAATGGTTCTGAAGCGCCAATCTGTATACGGAAGCGTTCGGTTTGAACATGGTTCCCATCCAGCGGTAACATTAATCCTGAAGGAAGATGTTTACTGTCGCAACTGATCAGGGCCACATTCCGGTCGATCAGATCGGCCATTAAGGCATGGGTAATTGTTATCTGATAATGGTCAAGCACCATCACGGCAATGTCTTCGAGCGGGATTGTTGCTTTGTCGGCCAGCGTTTCGGGATCGATAATTTTTAACTGCAGGTCTTTTTTGTGCAGGTAGGCGGGATTGCCAAAGTAAAGGGTTCGTTTAATCATGTTTTAATTTGTTTTTACTGGTTTCACCCGCGGGTGAAACCAGTATTGGTCATTCGATGATAATATCTTTCAGTTCATCGGGATCAATAATCCGGGTATGGTAATTCATGTAGTTTTCTTTGTTCCTGAACCATTGCAGCACTTCGTCTTTCTTTAATTTCGAAGGTTTATCCCTCATTATCCGTTCGTAGCTACTCCATGGGTATTGCCTGAAATCTTCGATAATGCCATGTTTTTGCGGATTGGTATGTATGTAATGTGCAAGGTTTGCCAGTTGTCTGGTGGTAGTAACTTCCAGTCGCTTGAATGGTTTTTGAAACAAACTTCCGGTGCGCCGTTCCTGAACATTAATAGCCTGTGAATAGGCAGTAAAGAATCGTTGAAAAGCAAGGCTTACCGGGTTGCTTTTGGTTTTA